>CAYTFM010000162.1:0-1303 GCA_964436735.1 uncultured Victivallales bacterium
CGGGAGCGGCGGAGTATCCTTCCTCGCCGCCGACCAGGCCGTCCTCAACTCGGCGTCCGCCAACGTCGCGATTAAAACCCGCAAAACAGAGCGTGAACCATGGCAGGATGCGATCATCGACCAACTCAGCCTCAACGGAATAGCCTTCGACTGCGCAATCCCCTGCCTCGTCCGCGAGGAAGTGCACCTACAACTTCTCGGCGGCCCGGAGGAAGCCACCCTCAACACACTCGGCGAGGTCGTTTGGCGCAAACCATCAGAGAGAAAGGATCCGAAGCTGCCTTTCAGGATCGGGCTCCGCTTCAAGGCGCTTGACAAGGAACAGCGAGAGGTCCTTGAAAATCTCATCAACGGAGGCGGGAGTAATGCCTGAGATGAGAGCGATAATCCTTGCGAAGCTGGAACGTATTCACAACCTTCCCACGCTCCCCATTGTCATGACAAAACTCTCGACAGCTCTCGAGGACGTGAACTGCTCCATTAACGAGATAGCCAAAGTGCTCAGCAACGACCCTGCCATCTCCACCCAAATTCTCAAGACGGTCAACTCGCCCCTCTTCGCAATTGGCGGCTCCAAGGTCACCACACTCCACACCGCCATCACCCGACTCGGTTTCCGCGAAGTCAAAAACATCGCGCTGAGCACCAGCGTCTTCAAAATGTTCGATGGCGTCAAGTCCACACTTTTTGACCGGAAGAGCTTCTGGAAGCATTGCCTGTGCGTCTCACTCGCCTCTCTCGAGCTTGGAGCCCTGATGCGCGACAAGCGCCGTTTTCCGAAAGACGAGCTCCATCTTGCGGGGTTAATCCATGATATCGGCAAGATCATTCTCGACGCTCATTTCGCCGACGTCTTCGAAGACGCCCTCAAACTTGCGATGACCGCCAAGTTGCCCTTGTATGAGGCCGAGCGGCTCATCCTTGGTATTGATCATGCCGAACTCGGGCACCTTATAGCCGAAAAATGGAACCTGCCCCCCATCGCCAACGCCGCCATAACCTACCACCATGAACCAGAAAACGCCCCCGAGGAATTCCGCAGCATCGTCAACATCGTCCATATGGCGAACTATATAGTCAACACACAGGATCTCGGCACCGGTGGCGACCTCGCGGCTCCCGTCTTCAAACGGCAGGTGCTCGAGGCTCTCGACCTTAACGCCGTCGATGTCCAGTCCGTCGTCAAATCCGTCGCCGAGAAGGAGAAGGATCTCTCCTCCTCGATGTTCTGAAGAGTGTAAAGTTAAGGCCTGACCCGGATGAGCAAAGACACGGTGCGTATCACAGACGGGATACATAAGTT
>CAYTFM010000162.1:1317-13450 GCA_964436735.1 uncultured Victivallales bacterium
AGGAGCGCAAAGCCGTCATCCGCGCCCACAACTACCAGCGCGGCGAAGTGCAGGATATCGCCGACCACGTAGGCGACTCCCTTGAACTCTCTCGAAAGGCCGCCGCGACTGCTGCGGAAGTGATTGTATTCTGCGGCGTCAAATTCATGGCCGAGACCGCCAAAATCCTCTCCCCCGCCAAGACCGTCCTCCTCCCAGACCCCAACGCCGGTTGTCCCATGGCGGACATGCTCACCCGACGAGAGTTGCGTGGTTTCAAGGCAGAGAATCCCGGGGCCCCAGTCGTCGCCTACGTCAACTGCTCGGCCGAGATCAAAGCCGAGTCCGACATTTGCTGCACATCTGCCAACGCCGTCAAGATAGTGGAGACCTTCCCGAAAGATCAAAAACTCCTCTTTGTGCCAGATCAAAGCCTCGGCGACTGGGTTCAACGGCAGACGGGCAGGAATATTGTCCTCTGGCCCGGCTTCTGCCCCACTCACCACCATTTCCTGCGGCGGGATGTCGAGGAAGCGAGGGCCACACACCCAAAGGCGACGCTCTGCGTCCATCCGGAGTGCACGAGGGACATCATCGATCTTGCGGACTTCGTCGGCAGCACGTCACAGATCATCCAGCACTGCCGGGAATCGGGGCAGCAGGAGTTCATCATCGGCACGGAGATCGGCATACTGCACGCCCTGACCACCCAGAATCCCGCCAAGAAATTCCACCACCTCTCGCCGCTCGGCGACTGCCCGAACATGAAACTCACCAGTCTGGAGAAGATCCTCTGGGCGCTCGAAGACATGGAGCACCGCATCGAGCTTGACGAGACCACCCGCTCATGCGCCCTCGCCTCCGTCAAGAAAATGCTCACGGTGCCGTAAGTCAGGATGACCTGCGCATGCGGTAGAGCCACGCTGAAGGGCGAGCATCCCCTGTGATCCAGCGGAAAGAGGTTCCCCTTTTCCCAAACGGGCAACCAGTTTTGACGCGGTTTAAAGTTTTAAAGCCCGCGCGATCCTTCATCTTTTCACGCAATTCTTCTTGACGCTTCTTGGCGACAGGACTTAACACCCCTAAGAACAATGCGAATACCACAATAAAAGCGAGACTTGACATTGCGTTTCCCTTCCGTGTCACTCTCTCAAGAAGCATCCACACCCCTGATATGCTAAAGAACAATCCTTGCCCGATAACAAGCAACCTCATCCCTGCTGAATCCTGGAAACCCAATCCAACAAATGCTATGCCCAACAAGACAAACGCCGCTAAGAGCGCACACATCATGGCATCGTTAAACTTTTCCCCTGGCAGGCGCAGTTTACTTTCCCTTGGGGCAATGAGATCGAGGGATTCAGCCTCTTTCTTCTTGCGGGAGAAAACAGCTGCCGCACGTAAGGTTGCCAGATATTTCACAAGCAAGACGAAAACCATCGTCGGACCGAGCAAGAATGTGAAGTCTAAGAACGTTCCCTTGTGCTTGATCAGGCAAGGCACGAGAAAGGCAATGAAGTAGACGACGAAGATGACGGCAAACCACGATGGGCGTATCATGTTGAAACGCCTAAAATGCCGCATCTGCAGAAGCCCCGCGGCACCTGCGGCAGCGAACCCGATGGCGAGCCCAGCAAGTACATCGCTCGGGTAGTGGGCACCATCATGGACACGCATTAGGCCCACCGCAACAGCACCGGCCGCCGCTGGCATCATCCAGGGAGACGACCAGAGGGCGATGGCGGCGAAACAAGCACCAGTCGCCGCCGTGTCACCACTCGGGAACGACTGGCAGTCGCGGGAAAACCTTGACGTCACCGCGGCATCGGCGTTTGGCCGCTCACGCCCCACCGCCACCTTCAGCGGCGAAACCACCATCATGACCATCAGAAGCGCGGCAAGGATCCGCCACGCCGTAGAACGCAATCCCAATGCGCCAGCGAACAGCGCGAGACATACCAGAACATCCCCTTTCCCCATAGCTCTAACGCCATTCAACAACTCCCATGACGCATCGTATTTCTGACCAAGAAACGACCATGAACGTACCGCCTCAGACCATGCGTGATCATGCCGGCAGACAGCAACCGCACCTATCGCGCACGCTCCCGCGGCAATGAAAATAATCGTGGACGACTTGCGCATGTCCTCAGAAAGCCCTTGTGATACTATGAAATCCCGTCAGCGGAACTTCATGTGAAAACGCAGAGGATGGTGATGTTGTCGTCGCCGCCGTTGCGAAGTGCGGCGTAGAGAAGATTGCGGACCGCGTCGCGAGGCTTGCTCGCGTCATAGAGGGTCATCTCTATTTCAATCTCTTCGACCTGCGTGGTAAGGCCGTCAGAACAGAAAAGATAACGATCGCGCGGCTTGCGTTCAAAAATATTAATCTCCGGCTCAAGAACTTCAATCGGCCCAACCGAGCGCGAGATGACATGGGCAAATGGGTGCGTCTTCGCCTCGTCGGGACGGATCACCTTCGCCTTTATGAGTTCAGCGATGTAACTGTGGTCGTTGGTGAGGCGCTCAAGAACCCCGTTGCGGAGACGGTAGCAGCGGCTGTCACCAGCGTGGGCAAGGACAAAATGCTGCTCGAGGAAAACACCGGCGACGACCGTTGTCCCCATGGGGTGCTGGATATTGAAGGCCGCGTTGAGATTGAAAATCTTCTCGTTTGCCGCGTTGATTGATTTCGCGAGGAAACTCTTCGCCCGTTCCGCATCCTCCACTTTGTTGCAATAGCCGCGCTGCCATAAAACGAGCATCTCCCGCATACACAGCATGCTTGCGACATCTCCGGAGTCGTGTCCGCCGATGCCGTCCGCAACCGCAACAAACACATTCGGCGTGTGCGGAAGCGAGGAAAGGAAAAAGCTGTCCTCGTTGCATTCCCTGACAAGCCCCGTATGCGTGTCGGCGGCTATGTCATCGGGCCTGATCGCATTCGTCTTCTGGGCTTCCATAGGTCGCTCGTTAGCAAGAATTCTCTACGAAAAGCAATACAGTACCGCGTCTTCGGAAAAAAAACAGTCCCGAAGCCTCTGAAGCATTGCATTCCCTCTTCCTAATAGATATATTTTTTACTTCATGTTGTCAGATTTCATGGGATAAAGACAAGACTGCGGCGAAAGTCCGGTCATCAACAGCAAACCGTGGAGTGTGAGTAGATGAAAATTCCGACCACCCAAGTCCGCAACTTCTCTGTCGTAGGACACACCAGCAGCGGAAAGACCTCATTGTGCGACCTGATGCTTTTCAAGGCGGGTGCGGTGGACCGCCGCGGGAGCGTGCAGGCGAAGACGAGCGTCTCTGACTACACGCATGAAGAGCAGGAGAAACTAAGCAGCATCTATGCGGCTTTGTTGCGCTGCACCTGGAAGTCCCATGAACTCTTCTTCATCGACACCCCCGGATATGGCGAGTTCATCGGAGAGCCGTTGACCTCCATCGCCCACTCCGACCTGGCATTGATTGTGGTGGATGCCGTCGAAGGACTTCAGATAGGCTGCACAAGAGCCTGGAAAATAGCCAAGGAACACGGCGTCTCGCGGGCCATATTCATCAATGGCATGGACAAGGAACTGGCCGACTTCGACAAGGCCTTGTCGCAAGTCCAAGACGCCTACGGCAAGAATGTCTGCGTGCCTGTCACCATCCCCGTCGGGAAAGGCGCCTCCCTCTCGAAAATCGTCAACGTGCTGAAAGACTCCTCCTCCGCACTCCCTCCCGAAGTCGCCGCGGAGGCCGAGGCCTGCAAGGCGAAGATCATGGACTGCGTGGCGGAGTCCGACGAGGGATTGATGCTGCGCTATCTCGACGGGCAAAAACTGACCGACGAGGAAGTCGCGTGCGGACTACGCAAGGCTGTCCAAGCGGGAACGCTCGTGCCCGTATTCGTGGGATGCGTCGAGAAAGACCTCGGCGTCGAAGAACTCATGGACGGCATCATCTCTATCTTCCCCGACCCATTGGCCAAAGGCAAGGTGACGGACAAGAATGGCAACGATGTGCTCGTATCAGATGATGGCGCTGCAGTCGCCCGCGTTTTCAAGTCGGTGGTCGACCCGTTCATCGGGCAGTTGACGTATTTCCGCGTGTTCAGCGGCACCTTCAAGTCAGACTCCGAAGTATTCAACATCTCCAAAGACACCAAAGAGCGTTTCGGGACGATTCTGACCATCAACGGCAAAACGCAGGCTCATGTCGAGGCGGCGGTGCCAGGCATGTTCGCCGCCATCGCCAAGCTTAAAGATGTCAAGGTGAACGAGACGCTGGGGTCAACACCGAGCACCCCCGAACTGCCCGCCATCATCTTCCCCGCTCCGGTGATGTCCGTCGCCATCAGCGCAGTGAAAAGCGGCGAGGAGGAAAAGATTATCCAGGGGCTCCACAAAATGTGCACCAGTGATCCGACGCTCCACGTCGCCCGCCACCCCGAGACGCATCAGATGCTTCTGCAGGGCATGGGAGACCAGCACATCCACCTCGCCATCAAGAAGTTGAAGGAGGTCAACAAACTCGAAGCGCACACGGAAAGCCCCCGTATTCCTTACCGCGAGACAATAACAAGTCATGGCGATGGTCACCACCGTCACAAAAAACAGACGGGCGGGCATGGACAGTTCGCCGAAGTGTATCTCAAGGTTGAGCCAAACGAGGCCGGCTACGAGTTCGTCAACGGTGTCGTCGGGGGCAGCATACCACGCAATTTCATCCCCGCGGTCGAAAAGGGCGTGGTCGAGGCGATGATCAACGGCCCCCTCGCAGGTTGCCATGTCGAGCGCATGAAAGTCACCGTCACGGACGGCAAGCACCACGAGGTCGACTCGTCGGAAATGGCGTTCAAGATCGCCGCCCGTGCGGCATTCCGCGACGCCATGGAGAAGGCGAAACCAATCATCCTCGAACCGATCATGAAGATGAAAATCATGATCCCCGACCAGTACATGGGCGACATCAGCGGCGACCTCAGTCTGAAACGCGGCCGTATTCTTGGCATGGGTGCCGAGGAGGGTATGCAGGTAGTCCATGCCGAGGCTCCTATCGCGGAGATGCAGCGTTACGCCACGGAACTGAGGAGCATGACGCAGGGCAAGGGCACATTCGAGATGGAGTTCTCACGCTACGAAATGGTTCCGTCGAACGTCGCGAAGCAAATTATAGAGACCCACAAGAAAACTATTGCCGAGGAGTAACCGCGGTTCCCCATATTTCCACACACAAAAGGGCGAAACTCGCTTGAGTTTCGCCTTTTTTGTTGTATCTTAAGGCTCTTTTTCGTGTCCGTTCGCCATCGCCTCGCAGTGGCAACGGTTTCGTCACAACATCGCAACAACAAACGGAAACAACCAACCAATGTCGACCGAACAGCAGACCACTCCTCCCGCCACCCTCACCTTGGACAACCTCCCTCAGGGCGTAGACCTCGAGAACATGCCGTCGATGGACGAATTGCTGAAGGGGGATGTCAAACGGGACTTCATCGAAAACTCAATCATCGTCGGCCGGATCGCTGAGAAGCGCGACAACGGCGTATTAGTTGAGATCGGCTACAAGGCCGAGGGGTTCATATCGAAAGACGAATTCAAGTGCTGGGATGACGTCAAGATCGGAGATTCGGTCAACGTCCTGCTTGAGGAAATCGAGAACGACCATAGCATGCCCGTCCTCAGCATGCAGAAGGCTGCCACCCTCCAAGCTTGGGACAGAGTCACCTCCCAATACAAGGAAGGCAGCGTGATCAAGGGCATCATGAAGCACCGCATCAAAGGCGGCATCATCGTCGACATCGATGGCGTGGACGCCTTCCTCCCTGGCTCGCAGATCGACATTGCGCCCGTGCGCCACGTTGATGACATGCTGGGCAAGGAATACGAGTTCAAGATCGTCAAGATCAATCCCGAGCGCAAGAACATCGTCGTTTCCCGCCGCGAACTCCTCGAGGCCGACCGCGCCGACCGTCGCTCCATGCTCATCAAAGAGATGCAGAAGATGCAGGTCCGCAAGGGCGTGGTCAAGAACATCACCGATTTCGGCGCCTTCATCGACCTTGGCGGCATCGACGGCCTCCTGCACATCACCGACATGTCATGGGGCAGGATCTCGCATCCCAGCGAACTTGTCGAAGTCGGCCAGGACATCGAGGTCATGGTACTCGACATTGACTACACCAAGGAGCGCGTCTCCCTCGGCCTCAAGCAGAAATCGCCGAATCCCTGGGACTCCGTGGCGGAGCGCTTCCCCATCGGCAGCCGCATCAAAGGCCGTGTCGTGAACATCATGCCTTACGGTGCCTTCGTCGAGATCGAGCAAGGCGTCGAAGGACTGATCCACGTCTCGGAGATGTCATGGACCAAGCGCGTCAGCAAAGCTGGCGACGTCCTCAGCGTTGGCGAGGAGGTCGAGGCGGTCGTCCTTGACATCCAGAAGGAGGCCAAGAAGATTTCGCTCGGCCTGCGTCAGACGACGCAGAACCCCTGGGAGGCCCTCGCCGAAAAGTATCCGGTTGGCAGCCGCATCAAGGGCAAGGTCAGGAACATGACCAGCTATGGCGCCTTCGTCGAGATCGAGAACGACATCGACGGAATGATCCACGTCTCCGACATGTCATGGACACGCAAAATCAACAATCCCGCCGAACTGCTCAAGGCCGGCCAGGAAGTCGAGGCGATCATTCTCGACATCAATCCGGAGCAGCAGCGCATCTCGCTCGGCATGAAGCAGATCGAGGACGACCCATGGACCAGGATCGACGACCTCTACAAGATTGGCGACATGGTCAAGGGCAAGGTCACCAAGATCACGACCTTCGGCGCATTCATCGAACTGAGCCACAAGATTGATGGTCTCATCCACATCTCTCAAATCAGCGACGAACGCATCGAACGCGTTAAGGATGTGTTGAAAGTCAACGATGACGTCGAGGCGTGCGTGATCAAGATCGACAAAGATGACCGCCGCATCGGCCTCAGCGTCAAGGCGACCAAGAAAGAATACAGCAGCGAGGACCTTAAAGCGGTCGGGGAGGAAGTCTCCGCGGCACTCAGGTCAGGCGAGGCCATGGTCGACATGGGTGAGGCCTTCGAGATGGGGGGACTCTCCCTCAGCGACATCGGCAAGGAGCCGTCCGAAGGGGCGAAGTCCTGATGATCCAGAAAGGGGCGGTGAAGCCACAGCTGATCCGCCCCGCTTCCCGACCCTTCCCCCGCTGCGTCTTTCAACGTTTTTGCGTTCCAGAGAAAGGCGGGTTTATCGGTTGCGGATGACCATGCAACTCAGCCGAGGACACTGCGTCTTCCAAGGAAACGACAATGTATATGATGCCTCTGATAGCTCAAGCCGCTGGCGGCCAGTCGACGGATTTCAAGGTGATGCTCATCACCTTTGGTCCATTCATCCTGATCATCGTGGCGATGTACTATCTCATTTTCAGGGCTCAGCAGAAGGAGACAAAACGCCGCAAACAGCTACTCGACGCGATCAAGACCGGAGACAAAGTGCTCACCGCAGGCGGCATGTTCGGCATCGTCTCGAATCTCAAGGACAACTCACTGACGCTTAAGATCGCCGACAATGTGAAGGTCGAGGTCACCCGCGCCTGCATTAGCGGCATTGTCGACAAGGAAGGGAATGTGGTTCTGAATCAGCAATAAAGGCGGGGGCGGTCCATTCATCAAGCCGTCGACCGACACACATATCACGAAATAGGTTTTTAGCATAACAAACTAATCGGGAAACTCTCGGGTAATGAACAAAAAACCAATCTTCGGCAGAACGCTCCTGGCGTCGGTGATTATCATCGTCTTCGCTTGGTCCACCTACCCCTTGAACAACAGGGACTTCCTCACCACGTTCAAAGGGGTGATGAACGTCAACTTTAACGATGCGGAGAAAAACTTCTCTGACATCGAGAAATCCCTCGGCGAGGACAAGAAGGCCCGGGAGGCTCTCGAGAGCCAGCTCGCTGAGGCGGGGAAAGGCGAAGCCAGCCCCTCGAAAGACCAACTAAAAAAACTCGATGAGCTCAATAAGAAGATCACGGATGAGCAGAAGCGCATCGACATCGTCAAGGTTTTCAAACTGGCGAAGGAAAAACTGGCGAAAACTGATGGAAAAAATCCCTCACAGGCGGTCGAGGACGCTGCCGACGAACTGAAGGCCGATCTGACCAAAGTGGTCGATTTCCCCAACATGACCACGAACCGCGATGTGCTCCGAGTCGTCAGGTCGAAGGCCGCAGGTTCCATCAAATTCGGTCTTGACCTCCATGGCGGCACCGAGTTCGTCGTCCGCGTCGTCGCCGACAAGAAAGTCGTAGACAAGGACAAGGATGCCACGAAAACCGAGGAACCCCTCACAAAACTCCGTGACCGCGTGGTCGAGATTCTCAGCAACCGCATCAACAAGTCAGGGCTTGTTGAGCCAGAGATCGCTCCCGAGGGAACCGACCGTATCTCGATCAAAGTTCCCGTCGCCAATGAGTCCGAGAAAAAAGAGTTGATCAAGCTCATTCAGATGTCCGCAAAACTCGAGTTCCGCCTCGTGAGCAAGGACAATGAGGAGCTTTTGCGCAAATATGCCGACGACCCCAACATCCCGCTGCCAATTGGCGTCGAATTGATGAAAATGGAGCAGATCGACAAGAAGGGCAGGAAGTCCGTCGAGAACTGCTTTGTCGAAACAAGGCCCCAGATGGACGGCACCAACATCACCGACGCATCTGTCTATTACGACCAATTCGGCCAACGCGAGATCATTCTCTCCTTCAACAACGCCGGGTCCAAGGACTTTGGCAATGTCACCAACGCCAACGTCAAACGCCGCCTCGCCATCGTGCTCGACGGCACTCTCTACTCCGCCCCCGTCATCCAGACCGCCATCTTCGGCAACGCCCAGATCACAGGAAACTTCTCCCAGGAGGAGGCCGACCGCATCTCAACAGCCCTCAAGTGCGGCAACCTCCCCGCCAAAATCATAATCGACGGTATGTTCGACATTGACCCCACACTCGGGAAAGAATCCATCAGAAGCGGTTCGATCGCCGTAATCCTTAGCGTTATCTCCGTCGCGCTCTTCATGTTGGTCTACTACTTCCAGGCCGGTTTCGTCGCGAACATCGCCCTTGGTGCGAACATCGTGCTTCTCATGGGCTCCCTCGCCTCCTTCGGGGCGACGCTGACACTGCCTGGTATCGCTGGTATCGTGTTGACCATTGGTATGGCGGTCGATGCGAACGTCCTGATCTACGAACGCATTCGAGAGGAGTTGGATGCGCACAAGACGCTGGCGAATGCCATCGATCTTGGCTACAAGCGAGCATTCACCGCCATTTTCGACTCAAACATCACCACTATTATCACTGCGGCTATCCTCTTCTATTATGGCTCGGGCACCGTCAAAGGATTCGCCGTAACGCTCATTATCGGTATCACGGCCAGCATGTTCACGGCGATCTTCCTCACCCGTTTGATCTTCGACATCATGCTCCGCTCACCCAAGTTCAAAAAGCTCACCATGCTCCGTTTCTTCTCGAAACCCGATATCGACTTCATGGCTATGTGGCAAAAGGTCGCCATCGGATCATTGGTCGTCAGCATCCTCTTCTTCGGGGTTGCAGCCTACAAAGGAAAATCGATCCTCAGTGTCGACTTCTCGGGTGGCACACAACTCGTTCTCACCTTTGCAAAGCACGTCTCGCAGGACGATTTGGAAAAATTCAGCAAGAGCAGCGGCTTCGACTCGAAATTCACCTACAAGCGCTCCGTCAGTGAAGGCAATAAACTGGAAGTCGTCATCCAGAGCGGCAAGGGAGAAAAACAGGAGACCTCAGGAACAACCATGGGGCAGAATTTCATTACCGCCTTGAATAAAAACTTCCCGGACGCTAATTTCGCATTGGCGAGCGAGTCATATCTCGGCGGCCTTGTGAGCTCCCAGTTTATGTGGCAGGCCGTTCTCGCCTTCATTCTCTCATTCATCGCCATGACCATTTATCTGGCACTGCGGTTCGAATTGTCATACGGAGTCGCGGCGATCATCTCGCTTCTCCATGACGTGATCATGGCGATGGGCGTGCTCATCCTCCTCGATCGCCAACTATCGCTCACGGTCCTGGCTGCCGTCCTCACGGTCGTCGGTTTCTCCGTCAACGACACCATCGTCACCTTCGACCGCGTCCGAGAAAATCTGACGCTGTACAAGAACAAGACCTACAACGAAATCATCAACTTGAGTATCAACCAGACACTGAGCCGCACCATCCTGACTTCGTTGACCGTCTTCCTCGTGGTGGTGATCTTGTTCCTCTTCGGCGGGGCTTCCATTAATGACTTCGCTCTGGTGCTGATGGTCGGCGTGTTCACGGGAACCTATTCCTCGATCTTCATCGCCTCCCCTATCATCACCCTCTGGCACAAGAAAATCATTGGCATGAAGGACTGAACACCGTCTCGTATAGGAAAGCGACAAGAGATAGCGTGAACGACAAAAAGCCCGATCCCTTTTGCGAGGGATCGGGCTTTTTTTATCAGTGGAATGTGCGCTAATGCTACTATGTGTAGAACTCGGGACACTCCAACGCAGGAAGCTTCTTGGGATGTAGCTGAGTCCTCGCGGCAACCTTGCACTTCCTCACGTCTCTTTTTTTTTTAATGATACGGCGACCACCGAGATCTACACGCCGAAAAACAGACAGCCAGTTATGTTGCATGCAACATAACTGGCCGTCTAAACTTGTGCTTATTTCCTCAATGCCTATGCGCGGGCGCGCCACTGCGTAACATTCCGATTGAATCGCGACTGAGGCGCGTCATGCCTGGGACGGTTTCCAAAACGATTCCCACCACCCTGCCTCGTCGAGGACGTCGCCCTCGATTCGTGACCGAATTCGACATGGTAGGGGTGGTCTTTGACGACGGTGACATCCTGCTTGATGAGCCGTTGGATGCCACGAAGAAATGCGCGCTCCTCCGAATCGCAGAACGAGTAGGCCACACCACGGGCTCCCGCCCGGGCGGTCCGTCCAATCCGGTGCACGTAGCTTTCCGGGATATTGGGCAGTTCGTAATTGACCACGTGCGTCACACCGTCAATATCCAGCCCCCTCGCGGCGATGTCGGTAGCCACCAACACCCGAGTGCGGCCATCACTGAAATTACGTAGCGCGCGCTCGCGGGCGGATTGCGACTTCCTCGCATGAATCGCTTCCGCTCTGATCTGAATCCGCTCCAACTGCTCCGTCAAACGGTCGGCGCCATGCTTTGTTCTCGTGAACACAAGAACTCTTCCCGTATCCACCTTCTTAAGCAATTCGCTCAGCAGGGCGCGCTTGTTGCCACGCTCCACAAAGAAGACCCGCTGGTCGACCAACTCGACAGTCGTGGCTGAAGGCGAGACCGAGACACTGACGGGATTTGACAGTATGCCCTCGGCTAGCGGCCGGATCGCATCCGGCATGGTGGCGGAGAAAAGCAGCGTCTGGCGCCGTATCGGAAGCGCCGCGATGATCCTTCGCACATCCGGGATGAACCCCATGTCGAGCATCTGGTCAACCTCGTCAAGAACGAGCACCTCAAGGCGATCAAACCGCACATGCCCCTGCCCCATCAGATCCAAAAGACGGCCAGGAGTGGCGACCAGGACGTCCACTCCTTGCGACAACGCCTTAACCTGGGGGAATTGTCCGACCCCGCCATAGACGGCGGCGTGCGCGAGGCGCAGGTGCTGTCCGTAGGTCCGAAAGCTCTGCGTGATCTGAGCGGCAAGCTCGCGGGTCGGAGCCAGCACGAGGGCGCGCGGCATCCGCGCCATCGGACGTTGCCCTAAGACGTTCAGGCGTTGGAGGATAGGCAACGCATAGGCCGCCGTCTTCCCCGTCCCCGTTTGGGCGCAGCCAAGAAGGTCTTTGCCATCAAGGAGATGCGGGATAGCGCGTTTTTGAATTTCAGTTGGTTTCGAATAATTTTCCGCACGGACGGCGCGGAGGATCGGCTCGATCAGTTTCAATTGATCAAATGTTTCCATTCAAATCGTTTCCTTATGTGTCTGTTGATGTTCTGTTTGTCCGCATGCCTGTAGCTCCGACTCACTCGGAACGGTTTGTGTTGAAGGCGGGCTTGTCTCTGCAATCGGCTTCCCAGGCATGCGATCATGGTAC
>CAYTFM010000162.1:13460-19380 GCA_964436735.1 uncultured Victivallales bacterium
TGCGGGCGTATGGAGTGACACGGGCAACGGTGTCGTCAGAACATGCAAACACGGACGTACGAAAAATCCCCGGGTTGGGTTATTGGTGGATCGGGTGACTAGTGGCGACTCAACGCTCTTGAACCCGGATTCCGCGGCTTTAAGAGTATCGGAGTCAGAGTAGAAAAGGATGCGAGATCTATAAATATACAACAATGGATGCGCAAAGCAAATATAAAAATAAACAATCCCCGTCAAAAAGAAAATTCAACGGGGTTTCGTCCCCTTGGGCGCCGTCACGGAACCGCCTCCTCCCGCATCGACGCACTTGCCCGCCTTGTCGACTCCGTCCTTCTTTTCCCGAGACGAAATAACGACGGCGTATTTTTCGACATGGAATGCGGCATTCGCGTTCAGGCAGATATACTTAAGGGCTTCACCCAAGGGAATGGCGGTCAAATCAATGTCGATTTTGGCGGCGTTCTTGTCGATGTCCTTGAAAACGAAATTGACTCCGGTCTTCTCCGGGTCGAGTTCTCGGGATATTTTTCTAAGGTAGTCGACAGCCTCGCCAAGAGTGACATCTCTGATCTCGACGCGGTCGAGCATGATCCTATCCAGCTTTTCCTGGATATCCCCTCCCGCCGACGAAAAGACAGGAACGAGTGAAATGACAAACACCATAACCATCCGTTTCATGATGACCACCATAGACTTACCCCCTTTTTCCACCGTCTCGCGCCGCAACGAGCACCCCACAGTGCGGCGGTCTTTTTGACGATGCAATTATCTATCGCTTTTCATCCGTTTCCTCATTGAGAAACAGGCTGTCCTGACATATAGTAAACGTTCTAAGTTCCATCGCCAAAAACATGACAGACAATCAAGTATAACCTCCTGACGAAGAAGACACTATGAGCGAGATCACGCAAAACGACATTCCTGTCAACATTGAAAATATCATGCACACCGCCTATCTGCAATATTCACTTAGCGTGAATGTGGGCAGGGCGATTCCCGACGTCCGAGACGGCCTCAAGCCATGCAATAGGCGCATCCTTTACGCCATGAGACAGTTGGGACTCACGAAATCACACGCCTACACCAAAAGTGCGAAGGTGGTTGGCGAAGTCATCGGTAACTACCACCCACACGGTGACGCCTCCGTCTACGACACACTCGTCCGCATGGCGCAGGACTTCTCGATGCGGTATGAACTGATCGACGGACAGGGAAATTTCGGCAGCATCGATGGCGACCCGCCCGCCGCCTACCGTTACACCGAGTGCCGCATGGAACGCCTCGCCGAGGAACTGCTGGCCGACATCGAAAAGGACACGGTAGACATGCTGCCGACCTTCGACGAGGCTAACTCGGAGCCGACCGTGCTTCCCGCCAGCTATCCGAACCTTCTCGTCAACGGCTCCACCGGCATAGGCGTCGGCATGGCCATCAACGTCCCCCCGCACAACCTCGGCGAGATCATCGACGCCACCATCGAACTTCTGGGGCATCCCACGACCACCATCGCCCGCCTGATGGACTTCATCAAAGGACCAGACTTCCCCACTGGAGCAATCCTCCGCGGGCGCGGGGAAATCCACAAGCTCTATCACACCGGACGCGGCATCATGAAGATCCGCTCGAAGGCGGAGATCTTCGAGAAGGACGGACGCGAGACCATCATCATCACCGAGATCCCGTACGCCGTCAACAAAGAGAACATGATCAAGCGCATCGCGGAGTTGGTCAACGAAAAGAAGATCGTCGGCATCTCCGCCCTGCGTGACGAGACGAGCCGCCGCGCCGGCATCCGCATCGTGGCCGAGGTGAAAAGGGGCGCCATGGGCTCCGTCGTGCTCAACCAGCTCTACGCCCACACACAACTTGAAACCGGCTACGCCTGCACGCTGCTGGTCGTCGACCACAACCGCCCTCGGATCATGGATCTGAAGCAATTACTCCAAGCCTACATTGACCACCGGATGGAAGTCGTGATCCGCCGCGCCAAGTTCGAGCTCAAGAAGGCCGAGGACCGCGCCCATATCCTTGAGGGCTTGCTTATCGCGGTGAAAAACATCGACGAGGTCGTACGCATCATCCGCGAGTCCCGCGACCGCGCCGCCGCCGCCGAGGCGCTGATCGCGCGGTTTGGACTGTCGAGGATACAGGCGGCCGCCATCCTCGAAATGCGTCTCCACCAGCTTACCGGACTCGCCATCGAGGATCTCCAACGGGAATACGACGAGGTCATGCGCGTCATCGAGCACCTCAAAGCCCTCCTCGCCAGCCGTGAGATGCGGGTGGAGCTCATCAAGAAGGAACTCCTTGAGGTCAAGGAGAAATTCGCCGACGCGCGGCGCACCTCCATTGAGAACGACGATGGCGACCTCAGCATCGCCGACCTCATCGAGCGCCACTCCTGCGTCATCACCGTCTCCAACACTGGCTACATCAAGCGCATGCCCGCCGACACCTTCCGCACGCAGCGCCGCGGAGGCGTGGGGGTAATGGGCATGGAGACCAATGAGGCGGACTACGTCGACCACCTCTTCAGCGCCGACTGTCATGACCTCATCTTCTTCTTCACCGAGAATGGGACGATGCACTGGCTCAACGTCTATGAGATACCCGAGGGGACCCGCACCTCTATGGGCAAGGCCATCGTCAACCTTATCAAAGTCGAGCCGGGCGAGCAGGTCCGCGCCATGCTCACGGTCGACAAGGCGGACGTGGAGTGCGACGATAAATACTTGATCATGGCCACCCACAAGGGCGTCATTAAGAAGACCCGCCTCTCCGCCTTTAAAAATCTCCGCAAGGCAGGGATTAAAGCCATCATGATCGACGAGGGTGACGACCTCATCGGCGTGGCGCAGATCGACCGGAACTACGAGATCATCCTCAGCAGCTCAAAAGGCATGGCCTGCCGCTTCAAACAATCCGACGTCCGCCTGAGTGGCCGTGTCACCCGCGGCGTCACCGGCATCCGCTTCAAGATCAAAGACGACTCGGTGGTCAGCATGGTGGCCGTGCCCTCTGAAGAGGCCTGCAATCAGCCAGAGATCGAACCTTCCGAGCCTGTCGAGGGAGAACTTGAAATCGATGCGGCAGCCGAGGGTGTTGATGACGCCGGGGGGGAGAAGCAATCCACCGCGATGGAGGCTACGGCTTCCACCGCTCCGCAGATCTCCACCGAATGCGACATCGACGCGGACGAGGAGCCCGAAGAGGCGGAAGAATCGGCGGAAGACGATGCCACCGTCGGCGGCCCCGAACTGCTTGTCGTCAGTGATGGCGGCATGGGCAAACGCAGCTTTGTCAGGAATTACCGACTCACGAAACGCGGGGCGAAAGGCGTCCTCAACATGCGCCTCAAAGAAGGGGAGAACGTCATCTCCGCCCTCCAGATCGAAAAGGGCGACGAGATTCTCTTCACCACGGTCAAAGGGCAGGTTGTCCGCACCACTGTCGAAGAGATACGCATCGTCGGCCGCGCCTCTGTCGGCGTCCGCATCATGAAACTCCGCAAAGACGACAAGATCGTCAGCATCACCAAGCTCGCAGTGGTCGATCTCCCGGAAGGCGACATCGGTGACGACGCACTCCAGGACGCGAGCGAGGAGACGGCCGGTTTCTCGAACATGGACGATGCGGCGATTGAACCGGCAAGCGAGCCACCACTCGTTGACGACACGCCTGAACAATAAGGGTTCGTTGCATAATTACGTGTGATGAGCCCTCAGAAGCAACCGTCACCCACTAAAGATAGGGGAGGTGTTAGATGAGTCGCTCATTCGTCGCCCGCAGTCGAATCCTTTCTCTCGACAGCCCCCTGCTCATAGGCATCCACAATTCCACTCCCGATTCGTTCTCCGACGGAGGAGACTATCCCTCCCTCGACGACTCGCTACGGCATTGCCTGCAACTATTCGCAGACGGTGCGCACATCGTGGATATCGGTGGAGAATCAACCCGCCCCGGCTCAGATCCAGTTGCCGAAGATGTAGAAATCCAGCGCATCATTCCTCTTGTCGCCGCCCTCCGTAAAGCGAAACCTGACTGCGTCATCAGTGTCGACACTTCGAAATCAGAAGTCGCCGAGCAGGCCATCGCCGCCGGAGCCGACATCATCAATGACGTCACCGGCCTCCACTCCTCCGACGGCGCAATCGCCAAACTATGCGCGGAGACTGGCGCGGGGCTCGTCCTCATGCACATGCGTGGCGACCCGAAGACCATGCAAAGTGATCTCATTTACGAAGATCTCCTCGGGGAAGTGCGGCGTAGCCTCGTCGATTCCGCTGAACTGGCGGTAGAGTCCGGCGTTCCAACCACCTCGATCATGATCGACCCCGGCATTGGCTTTGGGAAGAACCTCGAACAGAATCTCTATTTGATCTCGGGCGCCGCCTACTTCAAGGAGACCGGCTTTCCGGTGCTGATCGGCCCCTCGCGCAAGTCTTTCATCGGCAAGTTGCTCGACGGAGCCCCTCCTGACGAACGCCTCTTTGGCACCATCGGAGCCTGCCTCCGGGCAGTCGCCGCAGGCGCAGACGCCCTCCGCATCCACGACGTCAAGGCCATCGCCCAGTCGCTCACCGTCTTCGCCGCCATCCGCAAGCGCGTGTCCCCCACAAGTGGATAATATGACGACGCTCCAGGAATTCACTGCTCTCTGCGCACAGCGCAGCAGTTGCCGAGCATATGCTGAAACGCCCGTCCCCCGGGAACTAATCGACGCCTGCCTTGAGGCAGCCCGACTCGCCCCCTCCGCCTGCAACAAACAACCCTGGCGTTTCGTCATCGCCGACAATCCAGCGACAACACGCCGCCTCTGCGACGAGGCGCTTCTTCCCGGCCTGCCGATGCCCTGGCTTCACCACGCCCCCGTCATCGTCGCACTGTGCGCGAAAACCTCACTGCTAACCCACACGATCGCTCCCGTGCTGTCGGGCGTCGACTATTGGCTCGTGGACCTCGGCATCGCGGGAGAGCATTTCGTCCTTGCCGCCCACTCCGTTGGACTGGGCACCTGCTGGATCGGATGGTTCAAAGAAAAAGCGGTGCGCAACATCCTCGGCATCCCCCGCGGAGTGAGAGTCGCCTCGCTCCTCAGCCTCGGCTACCCTGTAGCAGGTGACTCACGTTCCCCGGAGAAACTGCCGCTCTCCCAGATCCGGGCATACGATACCTGGTCGCTGTGATGTGACATTTCTGTGCACTCATCTCCTGCCTACCATTTAAATCCTAAAAATTACACCATCAAACCTGTTGATTGGTGATTTAATTCAACCTATTATTGAGTTATTGTACTACAGTATTTAACAATATATAATAAGCATTATAACATGGAGCATCTTATCATGAATCATTCGCTTTCAAATAACGGAACCGCTCTGCGCACACTAAGAAATCGGGCGCATGGGTCATTCCTGCCGTCAACGCCCTCGACGATGATTCGCGCCTTCCTTCTCTCGACACTCGCGGCAACCATCCTTTCAAGTGATCTTCATGGGACCGAGCCTGGCAATATCGAAGACGCACAAACAAGGGGGGTAACCGCCCCGCGTCCCGGCACGCAAAACCCATTCGCCTCCTTGAATAAGACGATCGAGAACATCCAAGGGCAGATCAAGTATGAGGCCGCACGGGAGCCAGAAACCACTTTGGAGAAAAAAGTTCAGAAGAAGAAGATCAAGAAACTCAACAAGCAGATCGAATCCCTCAAGGATGTTATCAGCAATAAGATCGAAGTCGAGACAAGGAAGCTGGAGGAGGAGCAGGAGAGATACCAGGCCCATCTGGACAACCTCATCGAGAAGAATGGCAGCGAGACGGAGATCCGCACTCTTGACTTAATGCTCAAGGACATCTCAAAGAGAATCGACCAGTGGAACAGTTTCGGTTCCCCCTACGGTCCGCCGCCACCCACTCTCCC
>CAYTFM010000163.1:0-2086 GCA_964436735.1 uncultured Victivallales bacterium
GGGCAGGCTTGGCACAGCCGCCCGGGAGATCGGCAAGGTCACCATGGTCATCAAGCGGATCGCCGAACAGACGAACCTGCTCGCGCTCAATGCCGCGATCGAGGCGGCGAGCGCCGGCGAGGCGGGCAAGGGGTTCGCCGTCGTCGCCAATGAGATTAAAGAGCTGGCCAACCAGTCCGCCCAGGCGGCGGAGGACATCGCCACGAAGATCGAGGGCGTCCAGGGCAACACCGCCGAGGCCGTCAAAGCCATCAATGACGTCTCCGGCATCATCGGCGGCGTCACCTCGGTCGTCACCACCATCTCGGAGGCCGTCGAGCAGCAGTCCAAGGCCGCCAACGAGATCGCCGCCAACATCGCGGAGACCAACAAAGGCATCTCCAACGTCGCCGCATCCATCATGGAGGTGAGCAAAGGCGCCACGGACGTCTCGCAGAACGCCGGCGAGGCGGCGAAGGCCACCAACGAGGTGGCGCGGAACATCACCGGCGTCAGCCAGTCGGCGAAGGACTCCAGCGCGGGGGCGGCCCAGCTCAACACCTCGGCCACCGACCTCGCGAGAATCGCGGGAGAGTTGCAGCGTATCGTCTCGAAATTCAAGATCACCACAGCATGAGCGGCAGCCAGCCAATTCCCGTGCGCACGATTCACGTCTTGATCGTCGACGACTCGAGGACCTTCCGCGCGTGCGTCGAGCAAGCCCTCGCCAACGCCCAGGATATCGTCGTCGTGGGATCGGTGGGCAGTGGAGCCGCGGCGCTGGAGTTCATCAAGAGTCATCACGTCGACATTGTCACGCTTGATGTGGAAATGCCTGATTGCGATGGTTTTGAAACGCTTGTCGCATTGTCGAAGTTTCAGCGTCCCGCCACTCCTGGCGTGATCATGCTGAGCGCGTTCACCCAGAAGGGTGCGGAAGCGACGATACGGGCGCTCGAGGCGGGCGCGGGCGACTTCATCGCGAAGCCGGCCGGCCCCGATTCCAGCCAAAATATTGAACTGCTCCGCCGCCAGCTTCTGGTGAAAATCCGTTGCCTCACTTCGAAGAAAAGCCTCTCGGGGAAGGATGTGACGCCACCACCGACGCCCACGCCTTCGCCGTCCCCGAATGCGACCCCCCCGCAACGCCGCATTGCCACCGTGAGGTCGGGGCGCTATCGCCTTGTCGTCATCGGCGTCTCGACGGGCGGGCCGAAAGCCCTTTCCATCCTGCTGCCGGAGTTGATGGAGACGACCGCCCTGCCAATCCTTGTCACGCAGCACATGCCGCCTGGCTTCACGAAGTCCTTGTCCGAGAGCCTCTCGCGCCGTTGTCCATGGCCCGTCCTGGAGGCCGAGGACGGACAACCCGTCGAGGAGTGTCACGCCTATATCGCACCAGGGGGACGGCACATGTTGCTCAACAAGTCCAGAGACGGAGGAATGCGCATCGCCATCAACGACCAGCCGCCGGAAAATGGATGTCGTCCTTCCGTCGACGTGCTCTTCCGCTCCGCTGCGGCCCTCTACGGGGGGGCGGTTGTCGCCATCGTGCTCACCGGGATGGGCACGGACGGGACGAAAGGACTCGGCCCGTTGAAGAGGGCAGGGGCCTATGCGATCGCGCAAGACGAGGAAAGCAGCATCGTCTGGGGAATGCCTGGCAGCGCGGTCGCCGCCGATCTTGTCGACGAGGTCTGCCCCATCGACCGGATCGCGTCGGCCATCGGGCGGCTGCATCCTCCTGTGAACGTCCCCCCCACCCTCGCCCTCCAGATCGCCTCTCCAATAACAACGGTACGGTGATCCATGCAGCTATCGAAACCTGAGTTCGATTTGCTCCGGGGGCATGTCCGCCGTTTGTGCGGTCTGACGATACCCGACGAGAAAGCCTACCTTATCAGCCAGCGCCTTGAACCGGTCGCTCTGCGGAGCAAATGCGGGACGTTCATGGAACTGTGTGATAAACTGAAGACGGGGGGTGCGGATGGACTGAATGATCACGTCATCTGCGCGATCACGACGAATGAAACCTCCTTTTTCCGGGACGTCCACCCCTACGAGACCTTCAAGTCGCGGATTCTCTCGCAGTTTGACGAGACGCTCG
>CAYTFM010000163.1:2096-19338 GCA_964436735.1 uncultured Victivallales bacterium
AACGGAGACAAACTCCGCCAGGTACGACGAAGATCACTATCTGGTCCGCCGCCGCATCCACAGGACAGGAGCCGTACAGTATCGCCATCGCCATCCACGAGCATGTGGAGTCGAACAAGCATAGAGGGGCGCGGCTTGACGAGTATCACGTGCTCGCATCCGACATCTCGCAGGAAGTTCTCGCCAAGGCGAAGTCAGGCCGCTACACGGACTTTGAGCTCAAGCGGGGAATGCCCCATGCGACGAGGGAGAAGTATTTCACGCGGGATGGCACGGAATGGCGGATCTCGCAGCACATCCAGAAGCTGGTTGAGTTCCGGCGGCTCAACCTCGTCGAACCGCCGCCATGGATGGAGAAGTGTGACGTCATCTTCTGCCGCAATGTACTGATCTATTTCGACGACGCCATCAAAACTGTCATCTGCCGGCAGTTGCACCAATTGCTGAACAAGGGGGGGATACTCATCCTTGGCGCCTCGGAAAACCTTTTGTTCCTCAAGGGGACTGGCGTTCAATTCGAAAGCGTCCGCGAAGGGGACACGCTCTATTACGTGAAAACCGCTCCAGTCGGAAGAAGCTGAGCGAAGTGGTCATGCGGAGAATCGGGTGCGAAGATGTGTCCCATGCGCGACGACGGTTTTCCGCATGCGTGGTGCGAGCGGCGACTATTGGATGAATGTGGGAACGGCTACCGTCAAGCTAATTCTTCACCAGCGCATGGTTGTTTTGATGAAGGCTCCCAGGGAAGCGGCCATGGCGTGATGTTCGGCGACCTTTGGGTGAGCCCCGGTGCCGTTGTAGTCAAATAAGAACTGGTACACCTTCTGATCGGTTTGACGCAACTGCTTGACCGCTTTCTGCAGATACCCGGGCCATGGCGATCCTTTCTGCGTCGCATGCATGGGACCGAGAACGCAAAAAAGCGAGGCGTGGGGATAGTGGCCGCGGAGTTCTTTGATGAAGTTCACGTATGCCGCGATGATCTCGTTTTCGCCGGGAACCGGATTGAGCGACTTGATTTTCGACTTGTCGTTCTGCATTAGATTGACCACCACCACGTCCGGTGTGAAGCGTGAGAAGTCCCACAGGCTTTCCGGGTCGTCGGGATCCAGGCGATTGTACATCTGCGGCATGGTGTAGGGAGTGAAGCCGGCCATGAGGCCAATGCCTGTCCGCGATATGCAACTGTAGCGCGCCTTGAGTGATCGTGACAGTATGGCGCCGTAGGCGAGATAGTTGTTCTTCTTTGCCAGATCGCCTTCCGCTTCGCCCTTGGCGCATTCGTTGCCCATGCCGCTCGTGATGGCGTCGCCGTAGCATTCAATGCCGCGGGTGGGCGGCGGTGGTGGCGGCGCAAGCGTCCCGTCCCCATCGAGGATCAGCCCTTTGAAGACCGTCGCTCCCTGGCACCATTCCGTCCGTTTGAAGACTTCAATGGTGTGCTCGCCAGCGGGAAGTCCCTCCGCCAAAAGGTACCGCTCGACACCGCGTGCGCACTGCACGACCTTCGCGTTTTGGTCCTGCCCGTCAATGATGACATTGAAGGCGTTCAAGCCGGATTTGTCCTGGAGAAGGATTGAAGCGGTCGCGCCTTTGAATCTGAAAAGGATCGATGATCCCTGCCAGTAGATGACTGGCGCGTCCGGCGCGGTGAAATTGATCCTTCCCGTATAGCGGATAGTGGGATCACTCGCCTTGATCTGCGTTTCCCCGCCGATCGCATGGAGGCACAGGAATGCATGAAGGATGAAGCTTAAGATGACGGAACGCCGCATCGGAGCCTCCAACCAATTACCGGAAGATGTTGATGAAGTTGATGCCGGAGTCGTAGTCTTTGCCGTTCGTTTCCTGGGCGACGCCCTGTCCGTCGAGGATTCGCACGTCCTCCACGTTCCCTTCACAGGTCACCACAGATGATCCTCCTTCAAGTTTGTTCCCGGTAATCCGCACATTCTTGGCGCAATCCAGAAAAATCGCCGGCGCATATCCGCTGATCTGGTTGTTTTGGATGGACACGTCGTCGACCGCTTTCAGGCAGATGGCGGAGTTCCAGTAGACCCAGGTGGGATGATCCTTTTTAAAGCGCAGCGAATCCAGTTCCTTGTTGCCGCGGATCACGTTGTTCTCGATCACGATCATGCGATGCGCATATGACGGTTTCGGCACGCTCGCGTCCGCGTAGACCGCGGTTCCCCCGCATCCATCGAACACGCAATTCCGGATCACAATGTTTTCCACGGCGGGGCCCTGATAGGCGCTGCGGCTACCGGCCATCAGCATGATGCCGGCGAAGGCGGGGGCCTCAATCTTGCAGTCCTCGATGACGATGTCCCGGGTGGAGAAAAGCATGGCGCGGGCCCGCATGCCGCGGAACGTCGACCGCGCGATTCGCGCCTTCGGCAAATGCGTCGTGGTCGAGAGAAAGTCCTTGACGCGCACCGTGGGTGGAAGCGGCGCGGCGAGTTCCGTGCGGAAGACGTTGGCGGCGCGGTCCCATTCGCCTTTTTTGACGGTGACCGTGGCGCGGACTTCCAGGCTTTTAGAGTCAACAATCTCGATCGTGTCTCCCGTCTTGGGCGTCGTCCACCGCCACGAGCCCCCCTCCACCAGCGATTCGATCGTCGTCGGGTTGATGATTTTCGTGATCGTTTTGTATTTCCCGCAGATGTTCAGACCGTCGTCTCCCATCCCCTCGAAATAGGAGTCCTCGATGGTGATCGTCCCCAGGCAATGCGTGTAGTACTGGCAGTCGGCGGTGGTGGACATCAGCCGTCCGCTGCCGGGACGTATGCGGACACCGACGCGTTTCAACGAGATGTTCTCGCCCAGCTCCGCATGGATGCCCATACCCGGGGCGGTGTAGATCGCGACATCCTCCAGCACGACATTCTGGCAGTTGCTCATGTCGATCCCGTAGTTTCCATACACGACGTGCCTGAGGACCAGCAGTTTGCCCTTCAAGGTTTTAAAGACGTCGCGGAAATGCCGTTCCTGTTCGGCTCTTGGTGGAGTCTTCAGTGTGATTCTCAACACTTGGGGGCGGATGAGCTCGCACGCGGCGATGCCCGAGTTCGCCAGCACGTCGATGTTGCCAATGGGCAGCCGCGATACCGGATCGTAATCCATCATGGCCTCGAATTTCTCCGTGCCAATCACCGGGTAGGCGGCGTCCACTTCGAGGTCCAGCGTCAGATCATGGGTGTCCAGAACGGTCCCTTGGGAGAAATAGGGCCGCTCCCAGTCGATGGTCAGTTTTTCGACTTTCACGTTGCGGCAATTGATGAAGCTCAAGGCCGTGGTGCGGCCAGTGAAAAGAAGCGTGGAGCCATTACCCTGTAGCGTAAAGTCATTGATATTCTCGAAAGTGAGAGCTTTGGCGTTCGCGAGCGACAGCGCGTCGGCGGAGATGGCGTAGCGTCCCGTGGGAATAACCAGCTGGCGGGAGCCGGATCGCCGGCATTTCTCGATGGCCTGCAGGAATGCGTTGGTGTCATCTTTGCCGTCGTCCGGCTTGGCGCCGAAGTCCGCGACGGAAACACGTTCCGCCGCGGCGGGGACGGGCGTCGCGTCCGCGGGTTGCTGAGCCATGAGCATGCCTCCTGTCGCTCCACCTATCAGAAGAGTCAGTGCGAGCAGTGATGTGAGTGGTTTCATATGACCTCTATGGTTATGTCGTGAGACGGGGGAGCGTTTCGAGGATGGTGCTGGACAGGTGAAGATGGACACATCTGCGCCAGCGGTGCGGCATGAAGATGTGGAGCTCGCCGCGGTCGGCGATGAGGTCGATGTAGGAGCAGTTGTTCTCGCACCACGGGCCCGTGCCGTCCGGCGCGACGGCGTTGGCGAGCACGAAGCGCGGCGCGTCCCACGTCCTGCCTCCATCTTTTGATAGGGAAACCCATAACTGGGCGCGGTCGGCCATGGCGTTGTTGTTGAAGTGTGTTCCCGAGTGGGCATTGTGATGGAAGGCAACCAGCGTCTTGCCGTCCTCCAGGTGGAACAGCATCGGCGGGGCGTCCGGATGAATCAGCGGAGTCGGGGCGAATGCGCTCCACGTTTTGCCGTTGTCGAGGCTTCGTGTCGCCCAGAGGTGCCCCTCGCAGGTGCGCGACATGAGATACGCCTCGCCATTGCCGACATTGATCGGACGGCCTTCGTCCATACGGTCGAATTCCTCCACGCGCCAGCCATTGGGGCGAGCGTCGGGAAGCAGCGTCCAACTCGCTCCCTTGTCCTCACTCCGGAGAAGGTATACACGGGTTTGCGTGGTGGAGGAGCCGTCGGGACGCGTGAAGAATTTCGTTCCCGTGTGCGAACCCACCAACCAGGCGCCGCTGTCGGTCTCGCACATCCGCATCACCGACATGCCTTGGAAGCCGGGATCGTTCACAGGCTCGATGAAACTCACCTCCGACCAGCTGTGGCCGTCGTCGTCGGAATAGCGGAAGCCGATCGCCGCGTTTTCGACGCCGTTGAACTTGTCCGGACGTGGTTGTGTCCCGAAGGCGTAGAGGCGCCGCGATCCACGGGGGATGAAGGGGATGAAGCCGTGCATATTGTAGTCTACGTTGAACGGGATGGTGGGGCCTGTCCAGGTTCGTCCCCGGTCCTTGGAACGATAGCAGAGCAGGTTGTTCGTTTTTTTTGTGGCGGCGGCGTAATGGCCGTTCTCGCCGGAGCGTCGGACGGTGCCGGGAAGGGCGTCGGGAAACATCAACAAATAGTCACCCGAGGGAGTCACGGTGCCCCGCGTCTCGTACAGCCCGGCGTGCCGGTTCTCATGGATCACCGCGCCGGAGATCGATTCGGACGCGAGGAGCAACCCGAGTTCCGCGTCGACCCGCATCCCCGCGGGCGGATTGGCGAGGTCAATGGTTGTGCCCCCGACGGATATGGCATTTACAAGTTGCATGGTGTGGGACTCCTATTTGACCACGTTCACTGGTGCGCCATTCAAGAAAGCACGGACATTTTCCACGGCGATCTTCATAAGCCTTTCGCGGGCGGCCCGGGTCGCCCAGGAGATGTGCGGCGTGATGAGGCAGTTCTTCGCCTTCAGCAGCGGGTTGTCGGGCGTGGGCGGTTCGACGGAGAGCACGTCGAGACCGGCTCCGGCGATCTTGCCCGTGTTCAAGGCGTCGGCGAGTGCCTGCTCGTCGATCAACGGGCCTCGGCTCGTGTTGACGAGGAAGGCGCTTTTCTTCATCAGCCCAAGTCTCGACGCGTTGACGAATCCCCTGTTCTCTTCAGTCAGAGGACAATGCAGGCTCACGATATCGCTTTCCCGGAAGAGGGTGTCCAGGTCGGTCATCTTTACGCCGGCGACTGGCGCTGTCTTGAGGAAGTGGTCATAGGCGAGCAGCTTCATCCCAAAGCCTTTCGCGATCTCCGCCGCTGCCTGGCCGATGCGCCCGAAGCCGACGAAGCCGATCGTCAACCCCTCAAGCTCGACGAGCGGAAAGTCCCAATAGCAGAAGTCCTTCGAATCAGACCAGCGGCCGCCTCGGACGCTCGCCGCGTGATGCCCGACGTGCTGCGCGAGTTCGAGGATGAGGGCGAACGTCATCTGGGCCACGGAACGCGTGCCGTAGGTCGGGATGTTCGTGACGACGATCCCGCGTTCTGTGGCGGCGGCGGTGTCGACGACATTGTAGCCGGTGGCGAGCACGCCGATGTACTGGAGTTTGGGTAGAGACATGATGGCATTGCGGTCGACGACGGTCTTGTTGGTCAGGAGGATCGTGGCGTCCTTGGCGCGCTCCGGCGTTTGCTCTTTGGAGGTCCGGTCGTGGATCTCGCAGTCGCCGATAACCTCGAGTTCGTCCCAGGACAGGTCGCCGGGATTCAAGGTGTGTCCGTCGAGAACGACGATTTTACTCTTCATGATGCGTGTGCCTTTTGCTATGCGTTTGTGTGTCCGGTTTGCGGGGAAGGGGGTCAAGAAGACAATGTCCGCGCCCTGTCGAGGAAATACTGGTAGTCCTCAAGCGAGACGTCGGGCGGCGCCTGATGATCCAGGCAGATGAAGTACCCTCCCGTCTCGACGAAGGTCGGCAGCACCCGCTCAAGCTCCCGGTCGATCGCCTCTTTGCCCTTCGGCAGGACGCCCTTGTCGATCCCGCCGCGGATCACCAGCTTGTCGCCATATTGCCTGCGGATCGCGACCACATCCATGCCCGCCGCGACCTCGAACGGGAAAAGCCCGTCCACGCCCGCCTCGAGCAGCAGCGGGATCAATTCCGTGACGTCGCCATCGGAGTCGACCCATATCCCGAAGAGGGAGGGGTGCCGCCGCACATGCGCTATCAACTCCTTATAGTATGGCAGCATGAATTCACGGAAGAGCTGGGGCGAGATCATCATGCCGCTGTTGCAGCTCATGTCCTCCATGATGTTCAGGACGTTGATGCCGGTGTCCGGCATGATCCTGTCGATCACGCCGGTGTTCAGCTCAAGCCACTGCCGCATGATGTCGTGGACGAGGTCGGGCGCGTCGTAGAAGACGTACGCCATGTTCACGTCGCCGAAAAGATGCCACAACGTCCGGAAGGTGCCGGAGATGATCTGGACGACAGGATAGCTCCGCGCCGCGGAGTCGGGATGTTTCTGCAGGCCTCGGTAGCGGTCCTCCACGGCGGGATCCATGCGACGCCTGATCGCGTCCCAGTCGGCGCGCTCCTTGACGGGGAACTCAAGGTATTCGGCGATGCTGATGTTCGTCTCGGCCTTGCGCTGACAGACTTTCCTGCCGTGCTCGTCCTCGTAGACGACCAGCTCCGCGGTCTCGGAGAGAATACGCTTCTCGAACCGCGGGAAGAACGGACTGAAGCCATTGGTGCCGAGGTGGACGCCGGTCGTCCGCGTCTCATCCTCGTTGAAATAGTTGGTCGCGCGCCAGTCTGCCGGAAGCCCCTCCCGCCTCCAGCGCGCATAGGTCTCCTCCCAGCCGCCGAAGGTGTGTATCGGCAGACGGTCGGTGTTCTCGAATTTGAAACTCGCCCGAAATCGCTCCAAGGAATTCATGGTATGCTCTCTTCCTTTCTCACCATTCGCCTTTGCGGTCGAACTTCGCTTTGGCGGCGGCGCCGAACGCGGCGCAGCCCGTGTGCAACTGTTCGAGGAGTTGCCCGCTGGTCAGGCCGGAACACGAACGGGCGGCGGGAATCATCGTCTGGCACTCGTTCGTGTCCATGAAGGTCGCCGCCTCCAGAAGGCGATCCTCGTCTTCCGCCGGTACCGCGAGGAAGCCGTGCTTGTCGGCGTGCAGCAGTTGTCCCGGGGCGACGCGTCTGCCGAAGACCTCGACCTCGCATCCCCACTTCACCGGGCAGGAATAGCCGTGGCCGACACAGAGTCGTTTCGCGATCGCCTTGAAGCCGGCGTTGTTCATCTCGTCGAGGTCCCGTATGCAGCCATCAGTGATCGTGCCGACACAGCCGAGCGCCTTGTGCATGTTGCTGTTCACCTCGCCCCAGAAGGCCGCCACATGGTTGGGCTTGTCCAGATCCTGGACGACGATGATCTTGGGGCCGGGGATCGACGCCACGTAGGAGCGGTATTCGCTCCAGGCGTTCGGATTGTTTTTCGGATGAGTCTGATTGCTTGGCTCGAAGGTCACCGTGACTGCCCGGCCGACCATCGGCCCCATCTGCGGCATGAAGTCTCTAGACTCCTCAAGGCTGATGCCGTCCTTGACGACATTGTGTTTCGTGATCTGTTCCCAACCGTTGAAGATGGTGGGGGTGTTCCAGCGTTTCAGGCGCAGCATGTCGGCGTGTGAGATTGGCATCGCGTTCCTCCTTGGTGTGGTGCGTGTGTGTTGACGTGAATGGGCGAATATCTTCTTTGTGTTCGTTGGGGTCAGTCGTCCGGGGCGAGTGTCCACATCCCCAACGGCGCCGCCGAGGATCCCGTCCCGATGGTGTCATCCGGGTTCATCGGAGTGACATGGCCGTCGCAGAAGAGGAAATTCAGGATCCGCGTGCCGTGCAGTCGAGGCGGACTTACGATCTGCTGGGCGGGGGAGTCGAGTGGCGTGCCCTGCGCCCCCTGCGCGTTATTGTAGACGGCCGAGGCGTTCGCCAGTCCGGCCCATTCGGCGAGGAGGATTGTCTCGTTGGTCTTCGTGATCTGCGCCAACTTCACCTCGGCGGGCGGCGTGGCGGAGCCGGCGGCATATTTGCCGACCCCTTTCTGCGTCGTTCCCGTCCGGGGCATGCTGTACGTCCGCGGGGCGGAGGTGCGTTTACAATTGTCCGCGGGGCATTGGAAGATCTCCAGGCCGCGTGACAACGGGATCGATGAAGCGTTCTTCTCGGCTTCCGACAGTGTGCCGTTGAGGTAGCTGTTGAGCAGGTCGTCGAACGAAAGATAGAAGCTGGAGCCGTCTCCCCAGAAGTAGTAAGGGAGCCGGTCGCCGAAGTCGTCCGCGTACATGAACGTCGACAGTCCGATCTGTTTCTGGTTGGAGGCGCAGCGCGTCGACTTCGCAAGCGAACGGGCGTTCGTGAGCGCCGGCAGCAGCAGCGCGGCGAGGATCGCGATGATCGCAATCACCACGAGCAGCTCGATGAGGGTGAACAGGGGCTGCGGCGAGTTCTTTGGTTTGCAGGATGCGGATGTGTTCACAAGTGCCTCCCTCGTGTCAAAAATAGAATTCCGAATTGAGATGCAGCCGGATATACTTTTCCGCTTTGTCCGGATCTGACGTCTTGAGTAGATCGATCAGCCGTGTGTGGTCGCTGTACTCAGTTTGATCCGTCTTGTCGGGATATTTGTTCACTTTGTAGTAAAGGATATGCTTCATCACCTTGTCGAAAAACTCGTCCACCTTGGGCGAACCGGCGAGCGCCACAAGCCTGCTGTGGAACTCCAACTCGTGGCTGAACTTCTTCAGCGTGGACTTTGACGATGTCTCGAATTCGGCCGCGACCCTCTTCAACTCCGCCTCGTTGTCCCCGATGATTTTCCCGCTATAGGCGCGAGCCGCTTGCGATTCGATCGCCTCCCGAAGAAGCATGTAGCCCCTCATGTCCTCTTTGCTGGCGCCGCAGACAATCGTGCCCTTTCTCTGGATCGTGTTCAGGAAACCGTCGAATTGGAGCCTGACCATCGCCTCAAGCACCGGAGCGGGACTCATCTTCAGCTCCTTGGCGACGCTTCGCCTGTTGAGCAGCGTCCCCGGCACATACTCGTTGCCGATGATCTTGTCCAATATGTGGTCGTAGGCGATTTGAGAAAGCGGCTTGTCCATATGATTCCTCGTTGTTTGACAAATATATGATATATCACGTGGCATGTCAATAGGGTGAAGGAAAAAAACGCCCTAAAGGCGGGGGTAGTGGAAATGTGAATCACAAGTGGATCAAAGCAGGTGCGGAAACGTTTCGCACTGCTTCGGATTTCGCGCTTTGATTTTCGGATTTTGTGGTTAGGGCTTGCCGAAAACGATATACGGGAACTGCTCGGGATCTTTTCCTTGGCCGATCCCGGGGGCGATCTGCACCCACCCTTTGCGTCCCTTGCCGTCGTTGTCGTTCACGATCAGGTTGAAGCGGAGGCCGCTTTCGAGGATGGCGTCGCTAAGGCCAAGGGCGTCATAGGGAAACTCGGCCGCGTGCAACAGTTTGCCATCGGTTGGCGTCGTGGTGAGCGTGACCTTTTTCACCGGATCGTCAAAGCCGGTCGGTCTCGACCAGCAAAAGACTTCGGCTTTCCCGTCTTTGAGCATGCTTAACCCAAACTCCCAAAAGCCCTGTTGTCCGGGGATCTTGATGCCCATCTGCACGCAGTCGCCGCGCCAGACGTTGGGGCCTGAGTCCTCCTGGAAATGCGTGTCGTCCGTGGCGTCGACGCGGACCAGCAGGGCGCCGGGTTTCCGCCCGAGGGTTATCGCGCCGCTCAGGTCTTTGGGGCCTGTCCAGGCGAGATGCGCCAGGTTCGGATCCTTCTCGCTGAAGTTGACCACGCTCGCATGGGTGTCGAGGATGAAGTCTGCTTTGCGCGACGCCATGTCGCCTGGAGGGATTTTCTGGGCGATGGGGAGCGGGAAGCTGATGGCTCCGCCCCAGTGCGAGCTTCCCTCCATCTCGCAGAAGATCCTCGCGCCATCGCCGCCTGTGCCCTCGTAGGTGGCGGGAATCGAGGCGGTGAAGGAGAAGGGGACGCTGGCGTGGGCGGGAACCGATAGCGATTTCGTCGGCTCGTGGCACAGGACGGTGGCGGGGAGAACGAGGGCTGTCCTGAAAAGGCTGTCTTTCTCAAACGGATTGAAAATGCTGCCCTTGATCGCAAGCTGCTGTCCCGGGCAGCCGACCGGCGCGGCCTCAAGGCTGATAAGACTCCGCTCCAGCGCGATGTCGTCAGTACCGGAATTCGGCGTGACCAAATAGCGCGGAATAGGTGAGACTTTGAAGAGGGCTTTCCCTGCGAGAGCTGGCGCAGCCTCCGCATTGCCCATCAAGTCGACGGCACGGGTTCCGGCGGCGGCGTTCCTGACGAGCAGGAGCGAGTCCGAGCCTTTGCGGTCATTGCTCCAGGCGACAAGCGCGCTTTCCGCGTCGTCCTTGAAGAGGAAGACGGTGGTGGCCGCGCCCGCGTCGAGCTGTGTGACGAACTTCTTGCCTCTGAGTATACGTGTCAGGTTGTTGAAAGCGGGGTAGGCGGCCTTGGGGTAGAAGTCGTTGGTGATGATTCCATAGGTGTGCTCGGCGTCCTTGGAGTTGAAGCCGTCGTTGCGGAGGTCGTACCAGTTGTAGCCGATGCCGCCTCTGGCCATGGTGAAGACGATTTTCTTCACAAGTGTTTCGGCCTGGAACTCCTCGCCATTCATCGAGCAGATGGCGGTCTCGTTGGCGTACCACGGCTTCGGCGACTTCAACTGCGCGCGGACCTCGGCGAGGGGGCCGTCGACGATCTTCGCATAGTCGTCGGCGGAGCCGTGCTCATGCGTGGCGTGGATGTCGAAGTAGTCCTGCCCAAGGGCGACGACGTTCTTGTGGAAATCTTTTTTGGTGGAGGGGTGGTAGCCGAGGGTGGCGAAGCCGCCCGTCATGACCTGGATCTCGGGAGCGGTCTTCTTCACCGCGGCGTACGCCGTTTTGAGCATTGTCAGATAGTCGTCCTGCGTCCCATTGAAGAAGCCGATGTCGGGTTCGTTCCAGACTTCGATCGTGTCGATCCTGCCGCGGTACCGCTTCGTCAGTTCTTCGGCGTATCTGCCGAACGCGGCGGTGTCGGGCGCGCTTCTGCTCCACTCAAGCCAGTTCGTGCTCTTCCTTTTTTCCGGCGGGGCGGCCCATTGCGGACAGAATCCGAGGAGGGGCTGGACGACGATTCCGACCTGCTCGTACATGTCGACGAGGCGGTCCATCTCCTCCCAGTTCCACGTGTCGGCGTCAGGCTGAACGCCCGCCCATTCGACACCTGTCCGGGCGGCCTTGACGCCGCAGAGGGACATCGCCAGCACCTCGAGCTCCTGATCGCGTCTGCTCCAGCGCTCGGTGTGGGTGTTCATGCCCCAGACGAATTCGCTGTTGTCCCGCGCGCCGCCGCCGAACAAGGCTGACCAGGAAGACCTGCCGCTTTTCCGCAAAGGAGTTGGTCCGGCCGGCTCCATGAGGCAGAAGGAGCGGGAGCCGGTCACCTTGCTGGTCGCAGTCCTGTCCTTGAGCGTGTAGTCGACCCACCAAATGCCCTGCGCCGTGGGGATGGTCGGCAGCTTCCATTGCAGATGTCTGCCCGCGTCGATGACGAAGCTGTTTCGCATCGACACCGCGGTGCCGAAGAAGTCCCGCAGTTTGAGATCGATCGAGAACTCGACGGGGACACAGGCGATGTTGTCTATGCCGAGGGCTAACTGTTTCTCGTTGCCGGGAGTCACAAGGTGAAGCGGATTGCCGGTTTCGACGTTGACTCTGAGCGCGTTCAGCTCGGGCATGACGCCGCCGGCGCGGAGCGAGTGGAGCACGACGTCGACAGGCGCGGCGGGAGTTGGGGAGATAAGGCGGAGTTCGGAGACGGTTACGGGGAAGTTGACCGTCGGATTCTTGCCCTCGCCTCCCCAAGAGGTGGCGATCTCGGCGGGGAGAGCCCATGCGAGCTCGTTCTCGCCTGCTTTCACCTCCTTCGGCTTCAGCAAGAAGGAGACGCCTTTCGAATCCTTGAGCGCGACCGCCGCCTGCGCCGCCGTGGTGGCGCTTGTGAGTTTCAGCACGATGCGTGATGGTGAGCCGATGTCGGTGAGGGACGACTTCCGCTCCGTCAAGATGAGCGTTTGCGCCGGTTTCTGAGCTGTCCAGATGACGCGCAGGCCTGCGTCGGAGGTGGTCATTCCGCAGGACGCGCCGCGGACGTTGCTCCCCCATTTTTCGGTGTCGTTGAAGAGGTAGACGGTCTCACTATACGGAACCATGGCCCCTCCGGTCGAGAAGGATATGTTGTCGAAGTAGATCGAGCCCGCCGGTGTGGATTCGGCGGAGAATGAGATGGCGAAGCCAAAGAATTTGAGCGGTAGTGCTATCTGTCCAGTTTTGGTGGTGCCCCAGCTGTCGTTGAAGTTCGTCGCTGTTATGGTGTAGGCAAGCTCCTGCCAGCCCTTGGCGGAGAGGTCGACTTTCTTTTTCCATTGGAACGTCTCCCCCTTGGCGTCGACAAGTCGGGCGTTGATCTCGGTGACTTCCGGTGCCCCGCCGCTGTAGACCGACACGCTCAACGTGCCTCCCACCTTCTCTGACGCATCCGGGAGGGGCGTCGGCGGGAGCACGCCGATGTCAAGCCATGGGGCGTGCCGGTTTTCCCAGGAGACTTTCAGCGATTGCTTTCCCAGCGGCTCGGGAGCCGCGGCGTACTGGCATGAGCCGCCTCGCTCCGCGCCTTTGAAGACAAGTGCCTCGCCTGGCGTCTCGAAGTTGCGCAGGACGGCGGCTGGCGAGGGACTGGCGAGCAGCGCGGCGAGGTACAGGGCGAGCGCGGCGGATTTTCTTCTCATGAGAACAGTTCCTTATTATGGTAAATACAGGTTGTAGTCCATCTGCATACGGACGACGGAGGTGAGATGGCCGTCGAGGAAGACGGCGTTCTTCGTGTTCGTGTGGCGGAACGCCGCCTCGGTGCCCGTGTCGAGGGCGTTATAATAGGTGCCGTTGCGGATGGTGTGGTGGACATACCCGCCGGTGGCCTCGCTGCCTGTCGAGTTCCCTAATTCACTGATAAAGAGTATGTTGGAAAGCGAAACCGTGGGTGACTGAGATTCTGGTTTGGCGAAATGCGTGTCGTAGGGGTTGGCGGTGGTCATGGCGGAGAGGATGGGGTCGAACCCCTTGGCTGAGGCCATGTAGCCGAAGCCGCTGGGGGCGTAGGAGTAGGAATTGACGCCGTAGTTTTTGGTGTTGGCGCACCAGAGGACGGGGAGGCGCATGAGGTTGTTGGCGATCGTCCAGTCGGTGGGGACAGTCTCGTTGCCGAGGTAGGGACGGAGCTTGTGCCCCCACCAGTGGGTGTTGAACGTCTCGGGGGCGATGACGATGGCGCCGGGGGCGTACCACGTGAAGTCGGCGGCGTAGTTGGTCTGCGCCAGGAAGATGTTCTTGAGGTTGTTCCCGCAGGAGATTTTTATGGCCGTCTCTCGGGCGTTTCGCAGAGCGGGCAAGAGAAGCGAGGCGAGGATCGCGATGATGGCGATGACGACCAGAAGCTCGATCAGGGTGAAGCGGTGGTTTCTTTTCATATGCGGTTTCCCTTGTGCGTGGACATGTGGTGGCTGGAAGCGGGGTGCCGTTCGGCGCATGGTCCCGTGGACTCCATCGGGACAAGAAGCGGACGGAGACGAAGTTGTGAGCGGTCTCGCACCTTCCGTTCGCCGAGTCGGCGGAGAAGAAGTTCCGCGCCGGATTCGACCATCAGAGAAAGCGGATCGTTGACGAGGCTCAGGGTTGGGTGGTAATAGGCGCACAGCGTGTCGCCATTATAGCTGATGATGCTGATGTCGCGGGGCATGGCAAGGTGCGCCTCATGGAGCGACTTCATGACGGCCAGTGAGGGCTCCGAGCTGGTCACGAACAACGCGGTGAAGCCGAGCTCCCTGCCACTTGCCTGAAGCACCTCCCGCATCCGCTGATACGTCTTCTCCACCGAAAAGTCGCCGACGGAGATTCCGCAGTCGATGGTGAGAACTTCCGCGCCAGACAATTGGGCGTGGTCAGTGAACCCTTTCAGGCGGTCTTGGATCGGCTGCGTGAAGGGTTCGGAGATGACGACGGCCAGTCTCCTGTGCCCCAGCGATATGAGGTGGCTCGCGGCGAGCGCGCCGCCGAACGCGTCGTCCGCGCAGACGAAGTCGACGTCCGTTCGCTTGAGGTCTCTCCCGAAGATCACGTACGGTTTCCCGAGCGCATCCAAAGCCTCGAAGTCCTCCGCATGAAGAATGTCGCAGGCGGGAACGATCATGAGCGCGTCGATCTTCCGCTGCGGCAGACGTCGGATGGGGATCCGCTCCTTCCAGTCGAAAAGAAGTATCTCCTGGTGGTAGCGCGAGCTGTCCGCCCCCGCCGAGAAGCAGTTCTCGATCGCATGGAGCAGGCTCGACTCCCACCGCGGCAGGGCAAGGCACAGCGTCGGCGCGGCGTCCTTACGGTGCCGCAGCACCTCCGCCGTGACGAAAGTGCCGTTGCCTGCGTTTTTCTCGATGAGTCCCTCATCGCAGAGCGATTCGAGCGCCTTCGTGACCGTCGCCTGACTGACGGAGTGGTCCCGCATGATGGCACGGACGGACGGGAAGACGCTTCCCGGCTTGAGGCGGACGAGTTTTCCGCGGAGCTGTTCGCTCAGTAGTTTGTGTTTCGGCGTCGGCATGCGATGAGTCTCCCCAATGCGTATCGATACGCATTATAGCATATCGATATGCGCTTGTCAAGAAGCGGGGAGGCAAAAGTGGTGGAAGGGGTTCCCCGTCAGCGGACGCGGTGTGGTTCACGGCGCCTGAACAAAGAGCCACGAGCGTGAGCGAGTGTGTGCAGCCGCGCGGTCGGCCCGCCTTGTGCAAGGTGTGGTGTTGTTTGTTTCTTGTTGTTTTCAAAGATGTTGGGCTTTACGTCGCCACTCTTACGCTAAGAGAACCATCTCCCACGGGCCGAGCGTGGGCAGGGTCAGCACCTGGTATTCACCGTCGCGGCCGACTGTCTTCGCCTCTTCTTCGGTGCCGTCAAGGCGCGACAGACGGAACGGGCGATTCCCGCGGACATGCAGTCGCGCGGCGGCAACCGTGTCGAGCGAGGCGTTGAGCAGCGGTAGGACCACTTGTCCTTCCGAACTGCGGCGGCACCATACTGCGATCTTATCGAATGAGCTGACGAAGGCCGGTAGGCGGTCACGCGACAGCCATCGGCAGAGGTTCTTCATCTGCGCGCTCTTGGCCAGATTCTGGAGCGAGGTCCACGGGTAATAGCCCATGACGGCGACGCGGCCGCCCAGCCGATTTTCGAATACCCCCATGACCGGACCGCTGACCGCGCCGGTAAAATCAATTAACTCCGCCAGCGGCCTTGCCTGTCCGTCCAGCGGGCGCAGCAAGAAGGTGTCAGTCCGCCAGAACGAGGGACGGCAGTCCCGCCACCATCCGGCATGGCGTCCGTTGAGCGGGTCGGCCGTGAAGCGTTCGATGGTGTCGCGGTCGCGGGTGTCCGCCACCTCGAAGCCGGCAAGATCGGAGAGACCGAGATTCTGGAGATGCCGCAGCGCGGGGCCATCGACAAGCGCCGCCTCAGAAAGGAGCTTCTCCAAGTCGGCACGTGGGAAGGAAAGAACCGCATCGCCTGCGAGCATATGGATGGTCGACCCCGCCCGTGAGTAGGCTGGCGGCAGTCCGATCTCGGCAAGCTCGGTGAGGCATCCCTGCGGATCCGCGCCTCCCGGTCCGTTCCATTGGCGGCCAGGGTTTGAGCTGGCGAAGATCTCTGGTGTCATGGCTGGCCACAGTCCCTCGGGATGACTTCTGCCTGCGAGCGCTGAGAGCTTGCGGATGAAAGGTGTCGCGGCTCGGATCCGTTCGAAGTAGGGAAGATATTCGTCGAACGGGTCCGGCGAGATGCCCATCATATTCAAGGCGACTCCCGTGCATCCCGCGGCGACCGCGGCGCAGCTTTCGACGACGAAGATCGTCTCACTTTTCTTCAGCTTCTGGTACGGGAAGTTTTCGTGCTCGTATTGAATGTCGGTGTCGGGCAAGGGGATAGCGGCGGCGGTCCGTCCGACGCCATGCGCCTTCCGCAGAAGCTCCAGTGGCTGCGCGTCGGTGTAGAAGCCTCCGCCCGGTCGCCATTTCACGGGGACGTCATTTTTACCCGCCAAGCTCTTGCTCCATTCCGCGAAGCCCATGCCTTCGTATTGCATGCCGCAGCACATGAAGCCGAGTGGCATTGTCGCGTTGACGCCATCCACCGCCGCGCGGATGAGGGTGAACAATTCGTCAAGGATACGCCGGTTGTGGGCGATCCATTGAAGGCGCAGAGGATGGGATGCCGTCGTGTCCATGTTGTTGAACGCGGCGGCCGCGCTCTCCCGCGTCCAGCTTTGTCCGGTCTCCTCGGCGAAGCGCGCCAGACAAAGATCGCAGAAGCAGGAGAACTGTGCGGGGGGATGATGCCCCATGCGGACGTCGTCGTCGATCCAGATGAAGTCGGGAGCCGCCTCGGCGAGTTTCGCGTAGCAGTCGCGGGTGTATGCGTGGAAGCGGGTATCCAGCGGGCAGTAGCTGCCTTTGGCGACGGTGCCGTTGATGTCGGTGATCTTCTGCCACGGCTCGTTGAGCGAGTTCTCGAGATTCTCGTCGAGGTGCCCGATGGTGGCGAGGTGGTTGATGCCGACGCGTAACCCGAGCGCCTTGAACTCCGGGATAAGGCGTTTGAGAAGTCCCGCGCGGCGGGCCAGCTCTTTGTAGGGGAGTGGCGGATGGGTGAATCCGGTGAAGAAGGCGACCTCCTCGATCGTGCCGCGCTGCGCGGCGAGCATCTCCAGCAGTTCTCGCCGCCGGTTTTCATCCATCCACAGCCATGTGCTGATTCGAAGCGAGATGGTGGCGGTTTCAATCTGTACGGCACTTTCTCTGTTTCCCATGCGGTGCACTCCTGCGTTCAAGATTGATATGTGTGGACTAAGTGGTCGTTGCTATCGTGACTCCAGTCGCTCGCTCACCCACGGCGCAAGGCCGCGGGGGTCGTTTGAATATAATACCATAGTATGGGCGTAG
>CAYTFM010000164.1:0-19262 GCA_964436735.1 uncultured Victivallales bacterium
GGCATCCCGGCCGAGGCACCTTCGTGACGCGGCAGGCGCCCGGCTTGGTCAAGGCCGACGCCGAGCGGCGTGGCGCCAGCCAGCGGGAGCTGCTGCGGCAGTCCGCGCCATTCAGAACCCTTGTGCTGACCACCATGCGCCTGAGCGATCCCGACTACATGCGGCACGCCGCCTTCCAGATCGCGGCGGCGTTCGAGGAACGGCTCAAGGAGCGACGGTCGGGCTCGATGTCGAAACTCGTCAACACCTTCCCCAACAACGCGCTGGACGCCGGACAAATCGGCTTCATCACCAGAAACGAAGCTGACGGGGTGCTCATTCTCGGCGACCACTACGAGCGGGAAAGCATTCTCCACGCCTGCGCCGAATTGCGCCGCCGCGACGTGCCGGTGGTGTGCGCGGGACTCGCGGTCGAGCTGAGCGGGGTAGATTGCGTCCTTGTGGACCAGAGGCCTATCGGCGCGGCGGCGGCGCGGCATCTCCGCTCGCTCGGACACACGCGCTGCGCATTCGTCGCCATGGAGGACGACGCCTCATGGATCGCCGAACGGCTCGCGGGGTTCACCGAGGAACTCGCCTGCGACGGCATCCTCCCTCCCGATGTTGTGCGGCAAGGGCACTGCTCTGACTACCCCGAGGCACGGAAGAACGGACGTACCGCCGGACGGCGGCTTTTGCGCAAACGACACCATACGGCCATCTTCGCCGTCAATGACTACTACGCCGCAGGCATTCTCGACGCCGCCGTGGAACTTGGATTCAGAATACCCGAAGACGTCTCCGTCGTCGGCGTCGACGACAGCTTCCGCGTCCGCGAGCTGAACATCACCACGCTGCGCCAGCCGACAACCGAGATCGGGCAGATCGCCGCCGACCTGCTTGTCGACAAAATCTCCGACAGTCAGCGTCGGGGCCGGACGGAGCATGTGCTCGCCATCTCGCGCCTGCTGGAGCGGGCGTCGACCGCCCCCGTCCCGAAGTCTCCCGATCCAGCCTGAATCACGACAAAAACGATTACATCTCGTAATGACCCAACAAAACGAGGGATTATCGATGAAAGCAATTGCGAGGATTCTGACGGGGGTGATAGTCACCGCGACGTTCGCCTGGACGATTGCGGCCGAAGAGTATTCTTCCGCCAAAGACCCTTTCCTGCCACTGCTCACCGACATAGACAGAAACGTCAGTCCGACAACCACCCCTGTGCAGTCAGTGGCGATCAAAGAAGACAATGGCAAAACCCACAAGACTAAGGAGCGGAAATGATGGAAACCCCACCCAGGATGCGAGGGTTCGGCAAGGCGTGCATGTCGTTCATTTTGGGATCATTCGCCATGATGCCCCTGCATGCCGGATCGGTGGCCTTGCGCGGCTACGGCGAGGTCGAGGCCGAATTCGAGCAAGGGCGGGTCGTCTTCGAGTGCGAGAATGAGCAAAAAGCCGACATCCTGCTGGGGAAGCTGCTCGCCGACCTGTTCTGGGACGCCGGCTCCAGCCATGTCGCAAAGACGGTCAATGTCGACACCCGCGAGGTGCCTATCCATGTCTGGCCGCCGTACGGCGCGATGGCTGCGGCGCGCGTGGGCGACGACGTGGTCGTGCTCGCGGCGGACAATGAGGAGGCTCTTATCGCGAAGCTCGGCAAAGAGAAGGCGTTGCTCAAAGAAAAGGCGCGGTTCACGCCCGAGAAGCCCTATCCGCTCTATTTGGATTTCTTCGACCTGCGGGCGTTCAAATCCTACACGCACGCCATGTGGTCACCCCGCGGCGAGGGGCTCGCCAGCCACTGGGAGTTCATCAAGAAGTTCGGGATGGGAGGAATCGCCTGCCAGACGCCCGCGCTGTGGACAAACAGTCCCGCGCCGGGCGTGGTCGAATGGACTCCCATCGACTACGAGATGAACGAGGCGCGGCGGCAGGGTGGGCTGGTGGTGTGCTGCCCCTATATCGGCGGCGAGGTTCCCCTCTGGGTGCACAACCAATCGCCCGCCGACATGGCCGCCGCCTCGCCGACCAGCCTGTTGGGCGCATGGGGCGGCGCGGGGTGCGCGGGAGCCCACTACGAAAGCTGGGGAATTCCGCTTGAGAAACGCCAATCGAGCAGCCTGGCGTTCCTGCGCCAGGTCATGGATCGCTTCAAGGACAATCCTTCACTCGGCGCATGGCAACCCTACAGCGGGGAACCAGGCGCCGAGTACGGAATGCACGAGCGTTCCGGCGAGTATTGGGACTACTCTCCGCGGGGGCAGGAATGTATGCGCCACTGGCTCAAGGAGGTCAGAGGACTGAGTTTGAAGAAGCTTGGCGAGCGGTGGCATGGCGATTCCGGATTCTACAAGTCGTGGGACGAGGTGTCCATTCCCGACGTCCAGTCGTTCTTCGGCAAGCTTGACGACAGTTGCCTGCGCGTGTCGGACGGATGGAGCTGGCGGAAGGTGGCGGATGGTGAGGTGACGCCACCGGCTTCCGACGCCGCTGGCTGGGTTCCGGTGGGGATGCCCCCCTCCCAGCAGCAGGATTTCCTGCCCTGGGGCGCGGCGTTCTTCCGCGTCTCGTTCGACGCCGGCGAGTGGGCCAAGACCACTGCGGGAAAGGAATCGTATCTCGTCTGCGCGGCCAACATACGTTCTCCCAAGGGAATTTTTGTATGGCTCAATGGACAGCTTCTTGGCGAGCACAAGTGCTCGGCGGGCAAAGGGGCGGTCGGCCCCTTCGGCCTCAAAGTCACCAACCTGCTCAAGGAGAAGGCGAACGAGCTTGTCCTGCTCGTCCCCTCGGGCAACTCCCCCACCTCCGAGGGAAAACTGTACGGCCCCGTCTTCCTGACCGCGGCCGAGCCGAAGTTCTATCCCTACCTCGGTCCGCAGTGGAACGCCCGCTACGTCGACTTCAAGGAATGGCAGGCGTACGGCATCTCGCGGCTGCACTGGCAGATGCTCGAGACGGTGCGGACGGTCGACCAGGAACGGCCGCTGATCCTCTCCCCCGGCTCCGACGTCCACGTCATGGACCAGGCGGCGGAGATGGCGGCCACCTTCGGCGCCGGCATGCAGATGACCGGCCGCGAGGCGTGGTATCATCCCTGGTGGCCGGGACTCGGACATGTCGCCGGATTCTACGGCACCAGCGAGCCATCCGCCACCGCGCGGGGCAAATCGCTGAGCCGCATGCTCGGATGGCTCATGATGGACGCCGACTCCAACCACGACCTGTTCTGGACCCTTGAGGATTACATCAAAGAGGAGAGGGAGAATGGATGGTTCACCAAGAATCAGAACGTGTTCCGCCTGTTCGGAAAATACCTGCGCGCCGATCCCAAGATCGTGATCCTGCGCTCGGTGGTCAGCATGCGGCTCGGATCGCTCGCGCCGTGGTCGTGGGACATCGGCCGCGGCGAACTGCAGAGCATGCACTTCGACAACGTCTACGCCACGGAGCGCGAACTGCTCAAGGAGCAGGTCGATCCGTATCCCGTGCTGCTGGACGCGGGCACCGAGTTCATGGACGCCGAGGTGATCGCCGCCGTCCGCCGTTACGTCGAGAAGGGCGGCACCTTCATCGCCCTGCACAACACCGGACGCCATGGAACGCTGGCGCCTGACACGTGGCCGGTCTCGCAGTTGACCGGCTTCAAAGTCGTCTCCCAAGGGAAACGCGGGAAAATCAAATTCTGCGAAAGCGCTCCGCTCTTCAAGGAATGGGCCGGCCGCGAGTTTGAAGGCGAAGGCTCGGCATTGGATTGGATGGGCTCAGACTCGGCGAAAGACGTCGGAACAGGCCTGAAGCCTGACGCTGACGGCGCCACCGTCCTCGCGAAGTGGGACGACGGAACCGCGGCGCTGGGCTGTCGGCGGCTGGGCAAGGGGATGGTCGTCGTTCTCGGCTCCACATTCTGGAGGAGCGGCAAAGACTCGTCAGGCGCCTGGAAAACCTCCGCCGAACTGGAGGGAGCGTTCATCACGCGGCTTCTCGGCGATCTCGGCGTGACCCGCGACGCGGTTGCGGGATCGGGATCCGTATGGGCCCGCAAGAGCACCAGCAAGAACGGCTTGCAGGATTGGCTCATCGCCTTCAACAGCGGTGACACCGAGGTCAGCACCGACCTGTCTCTCAAGACGACCGGGACGCCGATCGAAGTGATCGACCTTGTCGAACGGAAAGCTGTTCCTTTCGAGACGGCGCCTGGCGGATGGATCAGAATCAAGAACGTCACGATGCCCGGCATGGCGGTCAAGGCCTACGGCGTGAAGCGCGCGGACTTCACCGGCGCCCTCACCGTCTGGTGGGGCGAGAAACTGAAATATTGGAGGAAAAACAAATTCAGCGACGTCGACCTCGACGACATCGGCTTCCCCACGAAGAACACCGACGCCCTCGCGTTCGACGAGTGGCGGTTCACCACTGATCCCGAGGGAAAAACGGGCGGCGCGGCAGAGTGGACGAAACCCGATTTTGACGACTCTGGATGGCGGAAACTCAAGTCAGGAGCGTGGAATCTGCTCGACGAAACATTGAAAGACTACAGCGGAAACGGCCTGTACCGGGCGAAATTCACGGTGCCAGGCGCATGGAAAGGTCACACGGTCGCCTTGAACCTCTACAGCTTCAATAATCCGATCGTCCGCGGCGAGGGAGAATTTCTCATCAATGGAAAGACGGTCGCCTCCTATAAGGCGCATGGCTGGAGCCAGACCTACAACTATGACGTCACCTCGCTTCTTGTCGAAGGCGAGAACATGCTTTCGGTCAAGGTGAAGGGCGACAAGGAGTTCTCGGGCATCTGCGGCGCCGTGTGGCTCGCCCCCGAGCGACGGCTCGATCCGATGGCCGACCTCGCCGGTACCTGGCAAGTCGTCAAAGGAGATCTCGTGACCACCGAAGATGCCGCGGTCCCCGGGAAATTCACAGGAAGCCATCTGCGGAAAACGTTCGACATTCCGGCTGACTGGAAAGGGAGGGACATTTTCCTCCATTTCGAGTCGGCGGCGCAGTGGGTGGGGAGCGTGGTGGTCAACGGCCGCCCCGTCAGTTACAACAGTTATCTGCATCCCTTCGGACTGCGCACCGAGGTGAACATCACGCCATTCGTGCGATGCGGCGCGTCGAATCGCATTGAACTGTGGCCCTTCAAGACCATCGCCGCCACCGGCGGCACGGGTGGCGGAAGTGGAGACAAAGAACGCAGCGAGGCGCTCTCGGCGATCCGCGTCGGATGTGAGAAAACACATTGAGGGCGAGGAAGCATGAGCGGACTGCTTGCCAAGAACGAGCGGCATGCAAATACCTTGCGTCGGACAAATTGTTTATTTTTACAGGAGGTGTGGTCACATGCGCAGCATTCATTCTCAAGGACGGCGAAGGTGGTCAATTAATAATTCTATCAAGGTGAAGGAAAACGCATTCACCTTGATAGAATTATTAGTGGTGATCGCGATCATCGCGATTCTCGCGTCGCTGCTGCTCCCGGCGCTGAGTTCGGCGAAGGAGCAGGTGAAAACCAGGAGTTGCGCGAACAGCATGCGGCAGATCGGCATCGGGATGCAGATGTATTTCGGCGACAAAGGCTGGATGTTCCCCGACATGAATGAGACATTCGAGGGAAACACCTGGTGCACCGGCCTCGGCATGCTCCATCTTACCGGCTACATCGATCTCCCGAAGATGCAGTGTCCCACCGATCCGCGGGTCATGGATGGCCGGACGGCCGCAGGCAAGGCATACCAACAGTATTGCTACGCCATCAACGCCAATTCGACGCTTCAGCCGGTTCCCATCACACGCTATATGAAGCCGTCGGCCACCGGGATTCTTGCCGACGGATTCTCGTATCACTGCTATGCGTCGAATTGGTATGAGGTCACCACCGCGTACCCTTGGATTCCCTCTGACGGGGTCAGGTACCGGGCGGATAATCGCCATAAAAGGATGATCAACCTTTTGTTTATTGATGGCCATGTACTGACTATGCCAACCGAGGAGGCACGGCTGACGTTCACCTTGCCATCAGGACCATGAGTGAAACGTGATGCGTGAAATTGTTATTTTGTGTGCCAAGTCGCACGGGGGGAAGATCCCGGCCTCGCGCCGTGGGGGTCGAACATGAAACCAAAGTGCCGGCGCAACCGGTTAAATTCCATGAGGTTACAAAAACAGCAATGCGCACATTCCATATCCTTATCTCCATCGCGCTGTTTGTTTTCGTCTTGACGGCACACGCTGCCGAGGAAAGCTACGCCCTCCGGGGTTACCGGACCTTCACGCATTCGACCGACGTGAAGGGGGAAGGCGAAGGCTTGGTGACGATCCACCGGTTCAAGTTCGAGGACGCGGGCCGCGCTACAGTATTCGTCTCCAAAATCTTCTCCGACTACGAACTGACAGTCGGCAACAAACTGGAACCATGGAAGACGGCAGAGGGGATGGTCGACGCCATCTCGCTGGAAGGCAAAGGCTATATCGTCCCCCTGCTTGAGCGTGATCGGCGGGTGGTGTCCGTATTGGCCGGTGGCGACAAAAATCGGTTACAGGACGAGCTTCGAGAATTCGCATCAGAGAAAATTCTGCGCCGCACCGACGTCTCGCATCCTTTGTTCATGGACAAATGGGACCGCTATTGCTTCGGCACCTGGCAACGGGTGGCTGACATCGCCGCCGACCCCGACTATAAGACCCCCGCCTCCTTCTATGAGTGGATGGGCAGGATCGGACTGAACTGCCAAATCGTCAGCGCCGCCTTGTGCTACGATGGCACGGTCAACGACAATCTTCTCACATGGCTTCGGAGTTATTACCGGAAATGCGGCGTGAAGTTCCAAGTCGCCGAATGGCTTGAGACAAGCGACGACCTCTACAACCGCAATCCATTTCTCTCCTCGTTCCCCGGAGGAGGCGTCACGCCGCAATGGAGCTACTACGGCGAGGTGCCGCACGCGCCAGGCCCGCTCAAGGACGTCCAGAACGCCGACGCCGTCAGCCTCCTCAAGCAGTACGTCGACGACGAGCGGCTCATGGCGGTGCTCGACTCAAATGGGGAGGTCGGCTTCCAGGCCGTCCAGGGCGTGTGGTGCGAGTACGGCCCGATTCAACGCCGCAATTTCGTCAGATACCTCCGCGACGACCGCGGATTCAGCCTCAAAGACGTCTCACTGAGGTACACCGGCAAAAAGGATTCGTTCGAAAGCTGGGATGACGTGCAGTTGCCCGACTGGCGGATCTTCTACGGTTGGACGGAAAAGGCGATTGATCTCGCTGGCGAGTGGCGTGTCATGCGCGACGACCGCGGCGAGGGATTGCGACTCGGCTGGCAGTCTCCGGCGTATGATGACTCGGACTGGATCAGGCTGCGCTATCCCGGCGACATGACGCTTCCGACGCTTTTCACTTCCAGCGCCAAGGCTCCCGTATGGATGAGGAAGACCCTCACGCTCGATTCTTCCGCTCTGCCACGTCCCACCTACCTGACGGTCGCGCCGCTGTGCTCCCAGTCGGTACAGCTCTTTGTCAACGGCACGCGGATGGGATCGGTCGACCCTCATGTCAGAACACTCCGGGCCTATGGCCAATTCGACGTGACGGATCTGGTCACATCCGACGGGAAGTTGACTGTGGCACTCAGAATGTCGCCTGTCGAATCCCCCTTCGGACCGATCTTTTTGACCTCAAAGAAACTGCAGGATTATCCGACCGATGATCCCTGCGTGAACGCCCGCCGCGTCGACCACTTCGATTTCATCGACTGGGCGGCCGCCGACTCGACGCGCACGACCATCCTCAACCTCCGCTCGGTGGAACCGGACCGCCCGTTGAAAGTCCACGCCTACGAGCACTCGCCCCACGCCTGGAAGGTCATTAAAGAAATGGGCGGCTACTCCCATCACACTGGTTCGGGGGCGGGCTGGAGCTGGCTCGAGCCCAAGCAGTACGGCAGCTCGCGGAATCTGCAGGACAGCTCCGAGACGGGCGGCTCCATGGACACCCCCCGCGACATCAAAGGGTTGATGGGGAATTTGGTGTTCATGGGCAAGAGCGCCCACGACTACTTCCACGACATCCAGTCGATCACAAAGCATCCCGGCATGCGCACATGGTTGGAGGATAAACTCTCGGCGATCAGAGTGATGGGACGCGCCACCGTCCACACCTCGCCAATCGCCAGCATACGGGGATTGCAGAACATTCGGAGTTTCAGTGAATTCGCCCGAGAGGAGGGGTGGCGGCACGGCTACGACTTCTCCCGCGGTGGCGACCTGACTCCGCTGCTCGACGAACTACGCGTCAAAGAGGGCTCCCTCCCATACCGAGCCGTGTTCGACGAAGGGAACTTGTGCTGGGACGAGGAACTGGTCAAGGCCCTGGAGGCTTACGTGGTGGAGGGTGGCATCCTGTTCCTCCAGGCTGGTAGCGGCCGCCATTCCGACATCGTCCGCGATCTGCGGCCCGGGGCGAAACTCGCCGGCGTGACGATCGAGGGCGAACGGGCCGAGGACGAGATCACTCTCGTCGACGCGGACGATCCACTTCTTGGAAAAATCAAAGGTAAATCTGAACGGACAAGCCCCCATTCGATGACCACGTGCCTTTCCATAAAGGCATGCGATGGCACCGCGGTTGTGGGAACGTTCAAGGACACTTCAGCGGCGATCACCCGGCGCCCTCTGGGAAAAGGTGCGGTATACTATTGCGCCGCTGGCGTCTGCCCCGGCTTCATCCGCGCGGCAGTAGCCGATCAGCTCGGTTCGGTCATCCGCGCCACAACCGAAGGCGGCGGCGTGGATCTCGTCCGCACCTTGCGCTCGAACAACGGCGCGGAGGAGTTGTTGATGCTCAGAGGGTTGGGCAAGGATGCGACCGTGAAATGGACGTTGGACTTCGTCCCCGGACGTGTCTATGACCCTCTCACCGGTGCAGAAGTGAAGGCGTCGACCGCGGGAACGACCGCCACCTTCACCGTGAACATCCCCGACTGGGATTTCGCCTGGTTCGCCGTCAGGAGGCCAGACGCCGACACGCAGTTCACCTACTGGTTGAAACGGCAATCGGAGATATGGGATGGCCTCGTGAAAGGCGAACCGCCACGGGAAGTACCGCTCTTCCGCCATCTCGATTTGAACCATGAGTGGACGCGTGTCCAGACGGATTCAGGCGAGGAGGCCGCGAAACTGGCCGCCTTGAGCGACAAAGAGGCGGGCGTGAAACCCTGTCCGCTCATTCTCTGGGATGCCCCGGGATTGGACGTGGATCAACGCAAGAAAGTCGGCCTCTACCGCCGATGCTTCGACCTGCCCACAACCTGGAAGGAAGGCGATCTCTATCATCTGCGGATCGATGGACGAATCTGGGGAACGCCGTGGCACGGATTCCAGGGGCCAGGCCGCATCCTCGTCAACGGAGCCGAGGTGTGGAAGGGAGACAAGATCGACGCAACCTCGATTGACGTCACATCTCAGGTGAAACAATCTGGAAACCGCCTCGAAATCATCCACGAGGGCAAAGGCGTCATGGCGTCCATCTCGCTGGTCCGCACCGTCAAACCGGACGTGGTCATCGACCTCGCCGGAGACTGGCACGCCGTCGACGAGCCACAATCCGTTCGATCGTTCATCCTTCCGGGAAAGACGGAAACCTCGTTCATATACAAAGAGATCGAGATCCCGAAAGAGCTTGCGTCGAAAGAAGTCTGGCTGGTCGTGGACACCGAGGCGCCCTCCTCATCCAATTTCGCCATCGTCAACGGACGGAAACGGCATGGGTCGCTCGGCAACCGCGACGAGTCGCGCCCCTTGGAACTGAACATCACCCCCGATGTCCGCTTCGCCGAGGCCAACAGAATTATCATCGGCAACAACGGCATGGCGAACGGCTGGAAGAAAGGTATCCACACCTATCGGAAGGCGGAGCTTCGCCTTTACGAGTCGGGTCGATGGAGTCCGGATGGCGAGGGCATCCGCGCCGCGCTGACGCCGAAAGAGTTGGACGCCGCGCTGCAATCAGAAAGAGTCGTGGGACTCTATCCCATGGTGCATATGCCCGCCACAAAACAGCCGCTTCCCTTAACACGCTTCTCACAAGACGAGATCGCGGCATTCAAACCGCCGGAACCCGTCGTTTCGTTGAACTTCGACAATCCTCATGCCACCAAAATCGTCGACGTGTCGGCCAACAAAATTCCTGTGGTCGTGCACGGCGCCTGCGAACCGTTCGCGGAGCGCGACGGCAGAATCCGCGGCATCTATCTGCGGGACGACGGCACAAACTCAGGCTGGATCGAACTTCCCAACGCGCCGCTGCAGAACCTCCTAATCGGCAAGCCGTTCACCATCTGCGCCTGGGTGAAACCGATGCTTAAGACGCAGGATTCCGGCACCTTCATGCGCTGGGGCCACTCGCTCGCCTGGAGCACCGGCATCGACAGCACATCCTACACCATCAATTACCAGTGGTCGAATGATATGAAGGCTCAATGCGTCATTTCTCCACGAACCTGGCAGTTCCTTACACTCTCAATGGATGGTGCGAAAGCGAAACTGTGGGTCGATGGCGTCGAGGTCGCCGGCAAAGCGTGGGATGCGCCGCTCGCCCCATGGCACACCCCGGTCTTCATCGGCTCCGCCTTCGGCAATCAAGACTTCCTCAGCTGCAAACTCGCCAGCCTGGCGATCTATCCGGGAGCTTTTTCCGACAGTGATGTCACCAAAATGTTCATGCAAAACTGCAATCGCTTCGCAGTGAAAACTGACGAGGCGTGGCCTGAGGATGATCTATTCAGCCTGCAAACGAAGAATGGCGCGGTCGAAGACGGCGCGGAGATCCCCTGCGAACTGGAGAAGGGGCCAGGCGTGAAGGTGTCCACCGAAGACGGCCGCACGGTGGTCCGCTTCGATGGCTCCGACTCCTTCATACTTTTCAAAGAGCACCCCAAAGTGCATATCCTCGGCGCGCCGTTCAGCATGATCATGGACATCAAACCCGACGAAGGCGCGGTCGGTTGCGTCTTCCGGCGCTACCATGATCTCTGCATGGGTCTGGAGAAGGACGGCTCGCTGCGCTTCGACGCCAATATCGGACATAACAACACCATCGTCTTCCCCAAGGTTGTCACGCATGGACAATGGAATCGCCTGATGCTCACCTATGATGGCAAGACGGTGTCTATGCATAAGGATGGGACGTTGGTTGCGCGCAAGGAGTATCCCGGCCATTTGAGTCAGAACAGATACCTGATGCTTTGCTTCGGAGCGGACAACACCTGGCCGAAAAAGGACGGGAAGATCGCCTGGCAGATTCCCATGTCCGTAAGAGAACTTCGCCTTATTCCCAAGGTGCTTGACACCACCCCGTCTGCGATCCCGATGGGAGGGAAGTAGGTGAAAGCTCATGCGTGAAATTTTCTGTGCTTCTTCGCGGCTCGGACAAGCCTCGCCCTCCAAGACGCGCATGAAATTCATGACAGACGTTGGAGGGCGAACCTTGTGTGAGCCGCGCCTTAGACGGCGATGTGGAATGGTAACAAAAATTCACAGCAAAGAGTAAGGAATAGCATATGACCCCGAAACAGCGCATTATCGAAACTGTCAAGCACCGGAAGACCGACATCCCAGCGATGTATATCTGGTTCGGACCGGACTGGGAGAAGAAACTCGCCGGCGCGCTCGGCGTGGACCTCCTCGACCTCCATCCGGCGCTCGGTAACGACATCGTGCCCGTCGACCTCGGGATCAACGGCTACATGATGCGGGAGATGCCCGACGGCGCCGAGGGACGCTCGGAGTTCGGCTTCACCTACAAAAAGGTCGGCGAGTCGTTCAACATCATCGACTACCCGCTGAAAAGCGTCGACGATTTCGACAGCTACCGTCACCCTGATCCGGACGCCCCCGGACGTTACGATATTCTCGACCGCCAGGTGGCGAAATACGGGAACGCGTATCCGATCCTGGTGGACATCTCGCCCGTCGCCTTCGAGGCGGTATACAGCCTGTTCGGCATCGAGGAGACGATGATGGCTCTCGCGGCCGAGCCTGAAAAGCTCAAAAGTCTCTTCGAGCGGCACATCGACTACACGCTCGCCGTCGCGGGAAGATGCCTCGACCACGGGGCCGACATCATCTGGACGGGGGACGACTGGGGCACTCAGCAATCAATGCTCATCTCCCCCGACATGTGGCGCGCCGAGATCAAGCCAATGGTGGCGCGAATGTGGAAAGGCATCAAGGAGCACAACCCCAAGGCCATCATCGCGCACCATTCCTGCGGCGCCATCGCCCCCATCATCCCCGATCTGATCGAGATGGGACTGGACATCCTCAATCCGATCCAGCCCAACGTGCCCGGCATGGATCCCGCGCGGCTCAAACACGACTTCGGTGCCACACTCTCCTTTCTCGGCGGCATCGACACGCAGCGGCTTCTGCGAGAGGGCTCGCCCGAGGAGGTGCGGAAAACCGCCGAAGAGACGATCGGTCTGTTCGGAACAGGATACATTCTCTCACCGGCGCACCGTCTTCACGACGCGCCATTCGAAAATGTCCGCGCCCTCTTCCACGCCGCCGGGAGGAGCACCCTTGACGCAACAACTGGATGTCGTTGCTCACAATTGCCATAGCCTTGAATGTTTAAACAGTGCCGATTACAATGTTGTCGTCAAAATGCGATCAACCCTAAATTGTTATTTCGTGTACCAGGTCTTATCCCCAAAGGGGATACCCATCGTAGCCCAGGGCAAGCGAAGCGACGCCCTGGGTGGGTGGGTAAAACGGGTGAAGGCTGAAGGCCTTCCACAAATTGCGACGGGAGGTCGTTGTACAACCCCTCCAGGGTTGTTGGAAGAGGGATGCGTTGACCTGGGGCGGGTGCCCCAGGCTACGATGGCGTTGCCCCTATGGGGCGCATCGGCAGTTCTTCCCGGACGCAACGGCCGGAACACGTCGCCGGCTTCGCCGGTACCACTCGTTCACACTCGTGGCTCTGTTCAGACACCATGAACCGAGCCCCGACAGTCATGGAGGGGGTGGCACATTGAATTTCCTTAGCATGAACATAGATAGGACCACACCATGAAAGAAGAGAGAATTCCGAAAGAGGAGTTGGCGCAGTTCCTCACGACGCTTGAACGTTCGCTGGGAGAGATCGCCGCGCTCCACGACAACCGAGTCGCGTTCGCGGGAATTCCGATTGAGGAATGGGCCGGCCCCGGCTACGCCGTCGGCGCGCTGTTCGACCCGAACGTCCTCTCCGCCACGCTGAAGAAGTCGACCATATATCTCGAATGCCCGGAAGCCTCGGCGGCTCTTGCGGGACTGACCGTTGCCGAGAAGCGCACCTCGCAGAAGGACCGCATCTCGTTCGTCGTCAACAAGCAGCGCGCGCCGTCCCTGCATCTTCCGACCCTCTGGGGCGGCGTCCCCTACCGCAGGCTCGAGATCTCGGCGCAATGGCGGACGCTCGCCACCATCGCCGAGCTGCCGGGACTGGTCGCCGCCGATGGCGCCGCGGTCTTCGCGTTCAACCCGCTCAAAGTGATCCATCGGCATCTGTGCATGGCGGAGCCGTCCACCACCCGCGATCTGCCCGACCTTCTCGTGAAAGCGATCCTCGGCGCGTCGGGCGTCGTCGCCGATTTGGACGACCACGATCTGCGCCGCGACTTCCATGCGCTGGGCGTCTCCGCGCTCCTGCTCGGCCAGCTCCACCAGGCCGTCGGCAAACCGTGGAGCGTCAAGGCGATCGAGCCCGACCTCCGCGCGGCGGCGAAATGGTATCTGGCGAACGACCACGACAAGGCGCGCGGCCTGCTTGCGGGGATCTTCAAACAGTTCGAACAAAAGCGCACAGAGATCGTTTCGACGCCCGTGTACTTCATCGTCATGCCGCACGGCGGCATCCTGTTTGAAAACGAGGGATACGCCGAGTACGACTGGCCAGAGGCCGCCGCGCGAGTCCTGAACCTCCTGCTTGACTGGTCGGACCGCTTCGGCTTCAAATTCGCGCCGGACATCGGAGCCGGAACGCTCGAGGAGTTCGTGAAGATCCATCCGCGGACGATAGGACGGCTGCGAGCGGCCTGGGAAAAAGGGACCATCGAGTTCGTCAACGGCAGCTATTCCCAGCCCTACACGCAACTGTGGCCGACGTGGGACCAGGACAAGCAGTTCGAAATCGGACTCAAGACGTTCGAACAGCTTTTCGGAATGCGCCCCCGCGTCTACGCCGCCCAGGAGATCGCCCTGCACCCGACGCTTCCCGACCTGCTCGCCACACACGGTTTCACCCATGCGATCCACCGCTCGCAGAACCTCGGCCTCGCGCCGATCGACAAGGCGCCGCTCATTGACTGGCAATCGCCCAAGGGAACCAGCATCAGATCCCTGCCCTCGCACCCGCTGCGCAGCGAACGCAGGGGCGGCGAGATCTGGCGGCATCTGCCCGTCCTCCTGACCAGCGCGAGAAACGCGGGGCTGCCGTTCATCGCCTTCACCAGTCTGATGGATCAGACGTTCATCGACATCTACAACGAGGAGATCCTCAGGGCGAACCAGTACGCCCCCGTCTGGGGCGAGTTTGTCACGCCGTCGGAGTTCTTCGCCCGCACGGCCTCGGTCAAAGCCGAAAAGCGGTGCCACAACCTGGACGACTACCACTACGACTTAGACCTTTCCGGCAACTCGATCCACGGACACCAGACCGGCGGCTACTCCAGCGAGCACGCCTTCATGTTCAAGGAGGGAGCCCGCCTGAGAGAGCTCGAGTCGCATGGCAAGCTTGCGGAGGGGGATCTCAAAAAGCTGCTCAATCAGGAGGCGCACGACTGCTACATCATCCCGTATTTCGCGCCAGGCTACTTCATGGAGGGAGGACTGACCGACTATCTGGGCCCGCGGTACCGCTGCGTGAACGACAAGTCACGCGGCATCAACCGATGCATACGCGACGCCGCAGGCTATCCCGCGCGCTGCAGCGACTTCGCGCCTTCCAAACCGGAGCGGTGCGAGATAACAGGAACGACACTCTCATCCGCTGGAACCGCCTTCGAGATAAATCCCCACAGCGGTGAGGTGGTGAGAATTGGCCAGAGGAACGTCTCTCTCGGCGCGCTGAGATTCGACGGCGTGCCGTTCCGCGCCGAAGACATCACCAGCGTGTGCCACACGTTGAAGCTTGCCGGCACCCTGCCAGGATTTGGTGACGCCACCCTCGAATACTTCATCAATGGCGGACAACTCTTCTGCGAAGTCTCAACCACCAATCCGCACATTCTCGCGGACGACACCAGGATCTGCTGGGGAAACTGCGTCTATCTCGAGCATGCGAAACCCGGTGGCGCAGTGGTCGAGCGGACTGTTTCCGGCCTGACTCAACCGACCGCCAGTGAGCGCTTCCACTCGTTGGATCGACTCGCGGTTAGAGACGCAGGTGGGGTGCTCCACCTCGGGCATGGTGGAAATATCTTCTTCCGTCAAACGGAGAGGACCGTCCAAAACCGGCTCTGGTGCTACGACGAGTTCTGCGACCGCTTCTGGTGGAGCGTCCAGATCGACTCGTGAACGTGCGCCGTTCTTTATCGCTTTTCACAAGGAAACGGTGTAGAATTACAATGGCGCAGGAGCAATGTGATGAAAGACTGACTATCCGGCATCCGTACACTTCATCATCGGGAGAATCATTCATATGTCACTTAAGGATAATTTGACTACGGCCTCGCTCCATATCGGGAAAAAACACGACAAGGAAATATCGGGGCAAGGATCGCCGGTGGTCTTCCATTTCATCAGGCTGCTGCGCTGGCGGTACCGTGCGTACATGGCCCTCATCATCCTTGCCGCCGCCGTGGCCTGGTGGCACTTCGGGGGAGAGCACTGGAAGCGGGTCTGCCACTACGACTTCACCCGCCCGTTCAACGCCTCGGAGCTGGAATTCACGGATGTCTATGCCAAGACCAAAGCGCGGGACTGGCCCGCGGGGCCGAAGGGGCTCACCCCGCGTCCGCCGGAATGGCTCTGGCTGCGGAACGTCAACGTCCCCCGCGCCGTCCGTCTTGAGATCGAAGTGCGCTACCCCAACACGGTCGACGGCCTGGAAGTATGCCTCATGACGCAGAAGGGTGTGATATCTTCCTATGCGGCGGTTCCCAAAGGCTACTCCTTTCAATTCGGCGGTTTCCGCGGTGCCATTGACATCTTCTCACGAAACGATTTCGAGAGAAAGACTGACTCCTCGATCTCCGTCAAGAGCTCCGCCCGCCGGAACGCCATTCAGAAAGTGGCCTTCCAAATCCTGAATGGCATCGCCACCCTTGAGGTCGATGGCAAGGAGGTTCTCCGCGAGGTCGACTTGATGCCGTTCGAGGACAGCGCGTCCTCCCGGATCGGCGTGCGGTCCTGGTGCTCCAACCTGGAGATCCGCTCCCTCTCCGTCTATCGCCTCGACAAGGCCCCCACGCCTCCCACTCTCGCCGAACTGTGGCGGGTCGTCGAAGCGCACCCCTCCTCAGCCGAGGCGGCTGACGCATTGTTGAAAATCTACGCCGTCATCCATGCGAATCCCGCGGACTTCAAGGAGGAGCGGGCCAAGTTCGATACCTTCCTCATACGTCCGGGGATCAACCGCAAGATTCAACATAGAATCCTCGAGAACGAGTGTGTCGACGCCTGGCAAGGTGGCGACATGCGCAAGGCTCTCACCTTCCTCCCGCGCATCTTCGAACTCTCGCCGGGAAACTCCGCCGTCTCCCGCCTTCTTGGCGTGGGGACCCCCCGCCCGCTCCCTGCCGACATCGCCACGCAGCTACTCGAATGGGCGTCAAAGACCCGCCCCCTCGTCTCGCTCAACCTGCGCGGCCTTGGCATCGACAGCCTCGAGCCTCTTCGAAACCTCGAGCTGAAGCATCTCGACTGCTCCCTGAACCAAATACAAACGCTTGCCCCGCTGAAGGGGATGAAACTCGAATCCCTCGACTGTTCACACAACCAAATTGACAACCTCGACCCCTTGCGCGGCATGCCCATCAGCCAGCTCAACTGCGCCGACAACCACATCAGCCTCGACCCAGTGAAGGAGCTTCCGCTCCTCACCGACCTCAACTGCGCCGGCAACCACCTCGCCGACCTCAAGCCACTCGCCGGACTTCCGCTCATGCGCCTCGACATCGCCCGCAACCAGATCGAGTCGCTCGACCCCCTCGCTGGCATGCCCTTACGGCAGTTCAACTGCTCCTCGAACCGCATCAACTCCCTCGCCCCACTCGCCGGCGCCTCGCTACAAAAACTCGACTGCGACAGCAACCGCATCGACTCGCTGGCTCCGGTTGACAACGCCGCCCTCAGACTCGTCTCATGCAACAGAAACCCCATCAGGGATTTGGGAAAATTCAAAAAGAACCCTCCGGAAGGACTCAACTTTGACTTCGACAGCTTCAGCGCCCCGGAGATCGTCTCCCTGATCCTCGCCTGGGAGCAACTCCCTTCCACCCCACCCGCCCTCATCACGCACATGCGTCAAATGGTCGTGCTCAGCACGCTCTACTACTTCGGCATCGACCGCATACAAGTCGTGTATGAGGGTAGGAAATACGCCCTCATCACCAAGCTTATGACCTGGGACGAGGCGGACGCGTTGGCCACACGGCTCGGCGGCCACCTCGCCGTGATCAATTCGCTGGAGGAGAACGATTTCCTCGACGCTCTTTCCTCTTCGGCCAATTATCCATGGATCGGCCTCAGAAGCGAAAACGGACGTCTTCTCTGGACGACCGGCGCGGAGGTGAAGTTCAACGCCGTTGCAGGCGGCCCCGAATTCTCCGACGGCGTCTTCTCGCTCCACCAGGGCAGGTGGCATTGGGCGGCCCCCGTCAAGTCTCTCGGCAGCTTCATCGTCGAATGGCCCGCGGGAGCCGTCGCTCCCTGACACCCCCCTTCCAGCCAAGTTGCAATCCGAAAATCGAAGCACGAATTCCGAAACAGCGAAAAACGGTGCTGAATTATGTTTCGAATTTCGACATTCGGATTTCGTATTTCCCTTTGTACGTGCGGGTATTGACACGCCTCCTGCGATGGGCTACAATGAAGGTGTCCACGATACCGCTCCGCGGGAACGGGGACGCCATCAGATCTCGGACATGTTTCTCCGAGGTCTTTGAATATAGGAAGCCGTCCCTCGGGACGGCTTCTCCCTTTTTATAGGAAAAAGAGGAATGAGGGAGTACATTTCCCGAGGCGGGTTCACGCCGCCCTTGAACAGGCAGACCGCCTGATGTAACCCGCAATCAAAGGAGGCCCCGCGATGAAGGACTTGCTTAAGAAGAATCTGCTGATCGGACTGGGGTTGGTATCGATGACCAACACGAAGCTCAAGGAGGTCGGCAAAAAGCTGGCCGAGGAAAGCAAGCTTTCGAAGGAGGAGGGGGAGAAGTTCGTCGACGAGGTGCTCAAGCAGGCCGAGGACACGAAGAAGAGCCTCGAGGAGCAGGTCGCCAAGATCGTCGAGAAGACCACGGCGAAGATGAAGCTTCCCTGCAGTTCGGGATTCGAGCGCGTTGAGGGGGAACTCAAGAAAATCCAGGAAACGCTCGCCCGGCTCGAAGCCAAGATCGACGCCTGCTCCAAATAACCCCAGATTCCCAAAGGGGAAGGGCTCGATATGCCGTCGGATGAGCCAGCCGCGGAGGGACAGACGGCGACGAACGGTCTTGTGCTGGGCTACGTCGCCACCGTCGGCGGCGCGATCTACCTGTTCGGGTACGTGGACGCCCTGTTCTTCAAACCGCCGGAGTATACCCTGAAGATCTTGGGGATGACTTTGGGCAGGGAGGACATGTACTTCGGCAGCTTGACGTTGTTCTTCGGAACGCTCTGCGCCGCATTCGCCTTGGCGGCCAGAATTGGGGCGTCGCTGCGGCCGGGAATTGTTCGGATGATGGGATTTACGGCTGTGAACGTGCTCCTCTTTTCGATCTGGCTATGGGCCCTTTCCTGGATGCAGCTGTCCGACGCCATGCGCCAGCCATCCCATCTTCTGGACCTCTGGCGCTTCGGACCGGTGGTGGTGTGGGTGAACACGGGGACGTTTCCCGCGGTCATCGCGGTCAGCGCCATTCTCCACGCCTTCTACGTGTGGATGGTTCTGAAAAGGAAATGGCTCCATCCCCTTTAAGTAGTCTACCTTTTTTCCGAGCCTCCACTCGGAAAAAACGGTCCGCTTTGCAGACAACAAAAATAGGCTCTTTTGAACAATTAGTGGGTTAGCTTCATCAAAGCAAAGCTATGGCAAAA
>CAYTFM010000165.1:0-19041 GCA_964436735.1 uncultured Victivallales bacterium
GCGAAGTGGATCGCACCGCCGAGCGCATCATCGTCGAATCCCTGCTGCGGGAAAACGGCGCAGACTGGCCGGTTTCTGTCGAAACCTCCACCCCGTCTGGGACAGACGAGGGAAAATCCATCACGGTGGCGGGCGGTGCCGCGGCCGAAGCGGTTCTCTCACAACTCAGGAAGGAGCGGCGCGGTCTCTACGGCGCGGAAATCGTGGTGAAGAAGGAGAAGGACGGCCCGCAGGTCGACTCCCCCATCAGCATCGACCTCTCCGGCGAGGACTATCCCACGCTCGCCCGTCTGGTCGAGCAGATCAAGAAGCGGATCGAGTCCGTTCCTGGCCTGGTCGACCTCCGCGACAACTTCGACAGCGCCAAACCGGAGCTCAAGTTCGTCGTCGACCGCAACCGCGCGGCCCTCCTCAATCTCGACACCAGCACCATCGGCGTCTTCATCCGCACCGCCATCAACGGCTTCGAGGTCAGCAAATACCGCGAGGACGAGGACGAATACGACATCACGGTGCGGTTGCCCGCCAAGTCCCGGACGGACACGGACACCCTGCTGAACATGCTCATCCCGATCCCCGACCACAATCCCGTCGCGCTCTCCAGCATAGGCAACTTCCTCTACACGAACGGCTACGGCACGATCCACCGCAAGAACATGAAAAAGACGATCACGATCGACGGCGACGTTCGTCCCGGCTACGGTGTCGACCAGGTGCTCGGCTCGATCAAGCGGGAGCTCGCCGCGGCGCCACTCCCCGGCGGCTACAGTGTGCGGTACCGGGGAGAAGACGAGAAGCAGAACGAGGCGGCGGAGTTCCTGTTCAAGGCGTTCTGGATCGCTATTTTCCTCATACTGATAATTCTCGTGGCACAGTTCAATTCGATCTTCGTGCCGGGGGTCATCCTCAGCTCAGTGCTGCTTTCGTTCATCGGCGTCTTCGCCAGCCTGCTGATTCATCAGATGAAATTCAGCGTCATCATGACGGGCATCGGGATCATCTGCCTGGCGGGTGTCGTGGTGAAGAACGCGATCGTCCTGATCGACTGCATCCAGCTGCAGCGCAGCCGCGGCATGGATGTGTATGAGGCGACCGTGACAGCCGGGAAGTTCCGTCTGCGTCCCGTGTTGCTCACGGCGATCACCGCGGTGCTCGGGCTCGTCCCCATGGCAGTCGGTTGGAGCCTCGACTTCCACAGCCTCCCGCCCGTGTTCAGCGCCGGAGCGGAATCGAGCCAATGGTGGCGCCTGATGGCCCTCGTGGTGATTTACGGCCTCTCGGTGGCGACCATCCTCACCCTCGTCCTCGTCCCCTGCCTCTACTATCAGCTCGAGCTCTGGCGCGGCAGATTCTTCCAGCGGGAAGAATGAGGTTCCCTTTTGAGAATTCAAGCGCGCGAATAGTGGATAGATCGCGGCGAGGGGCACGGAATTTTCGGTGTCCCTTAAGCTTTGCTCCACCGGCGAGGGTCTACGATGCGCAGTCCGCACTTCCGCGCCGCCATGATCTGACGGTCGTCCATCGAGATGATCTCACGGCAACCCCAGCAAAGGGCGGTTCCCACATGAAGAATATCCAGTGAGCGCAGTCCAATCGAGCGGGTATGAGAGCGGGACAACTCCGTTGAACGGGTGAACACCTCATCCCAATCGACATTCTGCCGCACGACTCGTCCGCATGCGACATCGTCCTCGAACGCGGCAAGGGCCAAACGCGCCTGTCCTATCCGGATCTCCTTCCGATGGCATTTGAGCCACACGGCATTTTCCAGCTCAAGACGGTGAAGCCGGGTGACATGAATCGCCACGGACATCTCGGTGACATGCCGGGTCACCGCGGCGCTGTGCTCCTCCTCAAGATACAGCTTTGCAAGAACTCCGGTGTCGAAATAGACGGCCGTCATGTCTCGCCTCTCGCCTCCGCGATGACTTCGCTCACGGGAGCCCCCTTGATCCTCTTGCCATGGAAAATCGCCTGTCGCCTCTTTCCCGCATGCGACCAGTCGACTTTCTCGTCCACCGATTCGATCGAGACGAGGCGCGCGACCGGCTTGCTCCTCCGGGAAATGCGCACCTCCTCCCCCTGCTCGACTTTGTGGATGAGGCTGGCGAAATTGTGCTGCGCCTGACGTATTGTGACCGTTTCCATAAGTCGCATCCTCCCTCTACCCCAATTGTAGCACATAATGACGCACATTCAAGGCGTGGCGACGTCCTGCTGTGCCTGACAATGCGCCCCCCGGCCCAAGGCGGCACGAGGCCACAACCAAACTATGCATACAAGCCTGACTCACTTTTCTCCCGTTGCCACACCCGACAGACCGCCTTGGATCTTAAAATCCAAACGTCTCCATCAATACAGATGGAGGATTGGGCAGCTATTGAACTGTCCAGACGTTTGGATTTTCCATATTCATTTCCGTATCTAACCTGCGGATCAAACACTGCTTGCGACATGAAATTTTCCAAACGATTTAAGCGTAGAATGCGAGACGGAAATGAATAATGCGCAAAAAAAAGACCGGCGGTAGCCGCCGGTCTTATGCGTAATCAAAACAATGCATTAGCAACTGGCAGTGGACGCCAGCTTACTTGTCATCGGCCTTCTTGTCCTTCGCGCAGCCACCGCAACCACCCTTCTTCTTACCTTCCTTCGCTGTGACTTTCTTGGCCGCGATCTTCCCGTCCTTCTCCTCGCCAACGACCATGACGTCCTTGCCGTTCAACTCCTTCGCGGAAGCGGCCTGATCACCGGTGATCTCGACCGAGGAGCCGTCGGCCTTCACCAGCAGCACCTTCTCGCCATCGACCTTCACCGTGCCCTTGGCGTGCGGACCACCCTTGCCCTCATGCTCGCCAGCAACAGCGGAACTGGCGACGAAAACGGCGACGACCATCGCGGACAATACGACGAAAATTTTTCTCACGTTGCTCTTCTCCTTACAGATTTTTAGATTGCCATATCGATTCACGCACCTGAACAACTCGCGAAAAACCCGCACCTCCTTTCCTAACATCAGGCCGCTACCGCGGCGACTTTTCATCGTGCCTATTCGTTGTGAGGGACTCGGAATTACTAAAATACCGTTTTTAGCACTTTCCAAGTCCCTTCATGGTGAGCGATTGCCACACCACCACTCATGAAACAAACGACCACAAAACCAAAGTGCGCCCACGGGAGCGCGGCGAAGCCGGACGCTCCCCGCGTCATTCCCGGGAGCGGTGGTGTTTCTCTCATGGTTGAATCCGCCGCGGCGGATGGGCGCGCTGACCAATGACCCGAGCAGCGGCCAGCGTTCAATTCATATCCCCCACATGGCCGTCGGCGAAAAGGTAATTCGCCGCCCCGGCGGTGGCCGGCTTGCCATGAAACGGTTTATAGTCGACCATGATGAACAGCTGCGACTCGCTGATATGTCCGTCCGCCACGGGCGGGAAGTCCGCTATCTTCATCCCCCCGATATTCGAACTGTACGAATAGCTTGAACCTTCGGAAATGTAGTATGGATTTGCGATGCCGTCCGTGCGGGGCAAGGTCCCATTATCGGCTGGACACCGGAAAGGCCCCACACCGCTGCTGGTGAGGCACGGCGAGAGCACGTCGACAATTCGAGGATCCTCGTTGAGATGAGCCGAGGGGAGCATGGCGGCGACCGGCATGATGTCTTTCGAGTCGTTGCGGTACATCATGAAGGCCTCGCCGATCCCATGGAGATTATTCTTGCAGGTGGCGCTGTAAGAGGCGTTCCTCGCCATGCGAAAGGCGGGGAACAGCAGTCCGGCGAGAATCGCGATGATCGCGACAACCACCAGCAACTCGATTAACGTGAAACAAAACTTCCTCATGCCCCATCCTCAGACTATGAGATAGATCACCCGCACTCAAACCTACGGTTTCGCCTGTGTCTCCGTCGGGAGTTTTTGTCCACCGCGCCGCCCGTCCTGCCCGTGGCCGTGCGACTCCCCTTGGAACTGCTGCACCATGCTCTGCTTGAGGGCGCGCAATTTCGTCTGCTGTTCGGGAGTGAGGATGTTTTTGACTTTGATCAAGGTGGCAAGCCGCATCCGTTTTATCTCATTCTCCACTTTGAGAAGTTTGTCAAGACTCTCGAGCGTCTTTGCCTCATCAACCTTGGCCTGCTTGAGCATCGTCCTGACGGCTTCCCGCTCCGCGCTCTCCTTCCATTCCAAATCAGTGAACTGCTCGCCGGACTTCCGGATAATCTCCTTGAACGCCGTCTTCTGCTCCTCGCTCAGGCCGAGCGCCTGCTGGTTCTCCATGATCAGCTCGGGCGAGGCGCACTCTTCCGACAAACGGCCCCCGCGTTGCCTTTCACGCGGCGAAGCGGATGCCACCGCGCCAGATGATTGCCCCTGTGGTTTAACCGCCGCCGGAGCCTGGGCCCAGCCAGCCGTGGCGGCGGCCAGAAGCACTGCCGTCCAAAGGCCTTGTCTTGCGTTCATAGCGTCTCCTTCTCTAATAGTTGAGCTTCGATTAAGAATGAATTCATATCCATCAATTCGTCAGTGCCGGTAGTCAACGTGTCGTCAAAACGCGAGTCGGTCAGCGTCAGCAGGTTGTCTGTCGATGCCTGCCACTCAATGAGAGACGCCAATTGCTCGTCATCCACCTCCCCAGCGGCAGATCGCCCCCCGGGGCTGAGTACCGTCACCACCGCGGCGACGAGCAGTAGCCCCGCGGCCGCCGCGGCGTAGTAGAACGCAACCGGTGGGAAGGCGGCCTTGACACACGTCCTCCGCTTCAGCACCTGGTCGAAGGAAGGCGCGGTCACCGCATCCCGCTGCCGCGCCTCCTGAAAGACGCCTCGCAGCGCTCCTTCTGTCGGATCAGTCAGCATGTATCGCCTCCGACGTTTTCAGTTGTCCGCGGAGATTCCGCTTTCCCCGCTCGTAATGCGTGCGCGCCGATCCCAGCGAGACACCCATGACGGCCGACGCCTCCTCCACCGTCATCTCCTGGTAGAACACCAAGTGCAACACCTCCATTTGACGCCGGGGCAACTTCTCGAGCGCGCCCCGCAACTCCTTCGACTGCTCCTCCTTGTCAAGAGCAACGGCGTCCTCGGTGAACGGCTCGCCGTCCCCTTGCTCTCCCAGCCATTTCGCAAAGCCCAGACGGCGGAACCAGTGACGGCGACGCTCATCCGCCGCCGTCCGACTGATCACGGAGAACAGCCACGTCTTGAACGCCGACCGCCCCTCGTACCGCGCTTTCCCCTCGAGCACTTTCACGTAGACGGTCTGCAACACGTCAGCCGCCTCGATGCCATCGCGCGAACAGCAACTCAACGCCCATCCATAGCTGTCGGCATGAAGCTGCTCCAGTTGCGCCCGCAATTCGGACTCGTTCATGGTATGTGAAAATTCTTTTGAGCGTTTATACAATTAGTCGGGCAGCGGAAACAACTATATGACCGGAGTTGAGGAAAAAAACATGAATTCCAGGAATTTCAACATGGATGCGGGAATGCGATCACTCCCCAATATGTGCCACCTAAATTGGAGCGTCCCGGTCTCCGGGTAAAGCCGCAACGACCGCGTAATCCATCCAGCCGGCTTCCCCTCCTTGACTTAGTCCCCCGCTCAGTCTATATAATGACGGAGCTGAACAGCGCAGGTTTGCCCCATTTGCGGCTTCACTATTATTCTTGACAACATCCAACAAGGACGAAAGCTCTCATGACACAGGTTCGGGTTCGTTTCGCCCCGTCGCCGACGGGCAAGGTGCATATCGGCAACATCCGCACGGCCATCTTCGACTGGCTGTATGCCCGACACACGGGAGGCAAATTCCTGTTGCGCGTCGAGGACACGGACAAGCAGCGGTCGACCCAGGAGGCGATCGACGCCTTGTTCGACTGCATGAAATGGCTGGGCATCGACTACGACGAGGAGGTTTATTACCAGAGTGCCCATGAGGCTGAACACCGGGCCGACGCCGAACGACTCGTCGCCTCCGGCGCCGCCTACCGGCTCCGCGACGTCCCCGCCGCCGAGTCGCCGGTCATTTTCCGGATTCCGTGGAACACCGACGGCATGGAATTCGTGCGTACCGCCGGCGAGATGACAATAGACGTGGCCCCCGGAACCGCCGTAGAGATCGACTACAACGGCATCAAGTTCGCGCAGGCCGGCCAGAAGGGCACCCCCGTCGAACGCTCCTCTTGCCTTGCCGGATTCAAGGATCTCGTAGTCACCGACGCCACCGGCAAAGTCCTTTTTGAGCTCACCCCCGCGTACGACGCGGTCGCCGCCGGCAAACGCCAGGTGGTCGAAGGCGCCGCCAAACTGCGCTTCACGCGCCGCGAGGTCGTCTACAAAGACATCGTGAAAGGCGAATTGAGCAAACCGCTTGACAGCATGAAGGATCTGGTGATCGTCAGAACCGACGGTTCCCCCGTCTTCCACCTCGCCAACGTCTGCGACGACGTCGCCCAGCGCGTCACCCACATCGTCCGCGGCGATGATCATGTCGAAAACACCTACCGCCACATCCTTCTATTCCACGCCCTCGGCTATCCGACGCCCCAGTACGCCCATCTGCCGATGATCGTCAACGACGCCGGCAAGCCCTTCAGCAAGCGCGACGGCGACGCCTTCGTCGGCGACTTCCGCCTCAAGGGATATCTGCCGGACGCCCTGTTCAACTACCTGGCCCTGCTGGGCTGGTCGCCGGGCGACGACCGGGAGAAGATGACCAGGGACGAGATGATCCAGGCCTTCACCCTCGACCGCGTCAAAAGCTCGCCCGCCAAATTCGACACGGTCAAGCTCTTGAACCTCAATGGCATGTACATCGCCGAACTGAAACAGGACGACTTCCTCAACCGCGCCTGGGACAGGGCCACGGAGCAAGGCTGGACGGGCGGCGTCGACCGCGCCTATTTCAACCAAGTGGGGACGATGCTGCAGTCGCGGACGAAAATCCTCACACACGTCGCCGAATGGCGGTATTTCTTCACGGACGACTACGAGATCGACGAAAAGGCGGTCGCCAAATTCCTCGGCAAACCCGAGCCGCGCGTCGGCGTCGCCAAGACTGCCGAACTGCTCAACGCCGCAACCGAGTTCACCCTCGAGTCGATAGAAAAGGCTATCCGCGAGGCCGAGCGGATCGCGGGACTTGGCGAGGGGAAACTCAACCAACCACTCCGGATCGCCGTCACCGGACGCACCACCGGCGCCGGCGTCTACGAAACCATCCACCTGCTGGGCAAAGAACGAGCGGCAAAACGGCTTGCGGCGGCCGCGGCGTGATGCCGAGCGACAGAAGCGCGAACCTACTGGCTTTGCCGTCTCATCCCGCCCGCGGCCAGGACGAGTGCGGGAGCGCAGGGCTACCGCTTCCCGAGGGGCGCATCCTTGCGGTGGAAGACGCCGAAGATCGCATCGTAGAGTAGATAGCTTTCCCCAGGAATATAGGCGTGCCGCCGGATAGCTGTTGTGGCGTCGAAGTCCTTCACAAATTCGTACGCCTCGTTGAAGTAGGGCGACTCGCGCATCCGCTCGTACTCGAAGGGGCGGAGAATAACCCACTCGGGGCGGAGTCGCTCGACGAGACTGACGAACGTGGCGTTCTCATTTCGGATGAGGCGCACGACCTCCGGACTGGCCAGTCCGGGAAAATCGAGCATCCGCCCATTGCTGAAATATCCGATATGGCCAAGGCACTCGAGGTAGACCCGGTCGGTGGGGGCCATCCTCTCCTTTAGCCACTCGCCGATCTTCCTTCTCATGCCCGTCTCGATGATCTCCTGCTGGATTTTCATCTGATAGGCCACCAGCCCGGTTGCGGTGCTCATGACAAGGAAGGCCGCAAGCAGGAAGAGCGGAGGAAACCAGTGCCGCCACGCCTCGTGGGCGGAACGCGCGGCGAGGGTGCGCACCCCTTCGACCAAGGCGACAAGCCCCAGCATCGCCAGCGGCGGGAAATACCACGGATACGGGAATGGCATGAAGGCGAAATAGATGAACATGAGAAAAAACACGAACGATGCCCGTGTCCCCATCGACGGGCGATGTCTCGGCAGGAGCCAGTAGAGCATGGCAACACCCGCCCCGACGAAGCAGGACAGCACCAGCAGGACTGGCCACTCGCCGACCGTTAAAGACAGCTGGGGATATGGCGGCGCATAGACCAGCCCAAGACGCTCCGGCATCTGGATAAGCGGCTTCAGGAAGCGGTCGGAGAACGCGGCGTGCGAAAACTGGGCGCTCTTGGCCATCACGGTGTGCGGCACGGGCGTGCCATAATACCACCATGCCCAGGCAAACCATGGCAGGTAGAGTGTGGTAGTCACGGCGGCAGCCTTCAGCATGCCGGTAATGGCGGCGGCGCGCCGAGAAACCGGAAAGGCGACAAAGGCCGCCATGAGCGCCGCCACATAAAAGCACGAGTCGGGACGCGTCCACATCAGTCCGCCCCATGCGGCTCCGGTCCACAGCCAAGTCGCATCCACACCCTTCTCCATCACATGCAAAGACCAGGAGAGAAAGAGGAGCATGAAGGCCGTCTCCATTCCGTTGACGGAAAAGATGAGCGACTTCGCGTCGGCAAGGTACAGAAGTCCGATCATCACCGGCGCCCATCTCGCCTCAGGAAGTCCCCTTTCGACGGTCTTTATGAGCAGGAGTCCCCCGGCGACGAACGCCGGAATGCAGAACAGCAGCCTGAATATCCACAGGGCTCCCTCGTGAGAACGCCTACCGTCGGCGAGGTAGCAGAGGGCGGGCAGGAGGGTTCCCAGAGGCGAGGTGAAGCCATGCACCTTGACACCCGGCTCATACACTAATCCAAGCCCCTCGCAGAGGTTCTTGCTGAACTTGAAGGTGATGAAGAAATCCTCCCACACATGGTCCGTCCACAGCGCGTAGAAGACCGGGAGGACCGTGGCGAGCACGCAGAATACCACGACGAACCGACGGGAGACGCAGTCGGCGACCCAGGCAATGAAAGATCGATTTTCCATGTAGGCACTATCGTTGAAGGGCCGGACCACGGCGTTTGTGGTCGACGGACGTTGTCCGGTGTATTGCAATATATGCGGGGTTTTCCTGCCCACGCAAACGACGCCGTGTCAGAATCATCACTCAATCACCCCGAGTTTGCGCATCCAGGCCGCGCAGACGTTGGGCCATTTGCACACCTCATGCGTGGATGGACGCAAGCCGTAGCCGTGGCCACCGGCGGGATAGACGTGCAGTTCAGAGGGAACTCCCGCTTTCTTTAGATGGTGGTAATAGAAAAGGCTGTTCTCCACCCTGATGCTGTCATCCTGGGTCTGAATGAGGATGGTGCGCGGCGTGGTGGCCGTCACGGTGATCTCCGGCTGCAGCCGGTTTTCCTGGTCCACCAGATAGGCCGGGTACATCAACATTGCGAAGTCTGGTCGGCAGCTCATCTGATCGGCGGCGTCGATGGGTACGTGGGCGGAAGTCTCGAAATTGGTGCAAAGCCGTGCGGCAAGATGAGCGCCAGCGGAAAATCCGATGATGCCCAACCGGGCAGTGTCGACGCCCCATTCTCCAGCCCGGTGACGGATGACGCGCACGGCTCGCTGCGCGTCCTGAAACGCCAGGTCGCGCATGTTGGGGACGCGGTATTTCAACACGAATGCCGTTACCCCAATGGAGTTCAGCCACTGCGCGACTTCCTCGCCTTCGTGGGTCATAGCCAGAATGCCATAACCGCCGCCGGGGCAGACCAGCACGGCCGGACCTCCAACGGCGGGCTTCGCAGGCCTGAAGAGGCTGATCGTCGGATCGCTGACATTGGTGAGGCGCAGGATGTTGTCGCCTTTTTCAGGCTGTACGCATTCGGCGGGACCGCTCACCGTGCCGAGGAACGCGTCACTCCAAAGCCGAACCGTGAGAGTTGAAGATGGGCAGTAACCGTTTGGGGGATTGGGTTCTTGCGCGAGGGTAGCCGCAGTCATGAAACACCTCCTTGCAGCAGACGCATACCGCTTCTGCTTTGTATTTCCTTTTTCTCAAATAGATCGATCGTTATGGTCGGCAAAGAGTCAAGGCATCATGCTAGACATGAATGTCATGAAGCTCTCCTCAACATTTCAGATTCTTTGCGCAGCGCGATACCCGGTTGGCGACTTTCATTATGGAATAATCCGCCATGAAATGGTTCACATCAACACAGGCGCCCGACACGTCGTCCGTCCTCTTCACTATCTCCAGGAACTCCGTAGCGGTCTTCCCGATACACGTTCTTGCAGAAGCTCTACCGCCAACCGCATGGAATATGATTTTCAAAACAATGGACAGCCCGCGGACAGATTCCCTCATCTGCCCAAGCCGCGTTTCACGTTCCTCATCCCATATGGGCTCATGAGAGGAATGAGCCTAACCGGCTTTTTTGATGGCGTTGTAGGCATTCTGAGCCGCCTGCACAATGCGTTCTTTGTCAGCGATGTTCGACGCCAGAGCCAGAACACCTATATTCTCATGCACAATAGATACGGTTACAGACGGGAAGGAAGAACGGGCTTCCTCAATGGTCCAGTCGTCCTTCACATGCATTTCGAAAGGGTTCCCGTCTTCCGCTCCTTGAGGATAATGAACAACGGGCAACGATATGAATACCATCCTACTGACTGACAGCAATTTTTCCGCAAGCCGAACAGCTTCGTCTTTATTCATGTGTTCAAGCACATCGCCGCAGAACACGACATCCAAACTGCCGAGAAGGGAATAATCGACATACCTGGCGTCGGCAATGATAATCTTATCGTATTTCTCCCGTAAGGAGAACTTGTCGAGATAAGGCCCCCATACCTCGATCCCCAGCCATTCTTGACCAGAGATACGTAAATTTTCAGAATAGCCACCCGCGCCCACACCAACATCCAAAACACGCCTAACAGCGCCTTCCTGCGACAATTGATTAAAAACGATACTGACCCATGCCTTGCCGTAGATGCTGCTTGAAGACATGATAGTCCACCTGCATTATTTGGATGTTTATATGAAACTAAAGCTTAACGCTATTCATGCTAATCAGCTTTTCAAGCAATAGATGCGAAGTTCATTTGAGTTCAGGCCTACTATTTGCGCCTCTCTCCCGCGGCCTGTCTTATGCATTCAACCTCCACACCACCGCATCTACGTAAAACGAGCAGTGGCACGTGTACGTCGCATCCGCCATGGGGTCCTCCTGAGCCGCTGAGGTCTTGGCAGTTTGTCCTGCCCGAAAAAATATTTTTGGAATATTTTCCGAATCCACACAATAAAACGCGCCTCTCGAACGTTTGTTATATGGAGTAGTATAGTTCGCGCAACGGGGAGACAATGCTGCCATACCGCATAAACGCCGCCTTAGGTCTCACCTTGGCCATTTCGTTGGCCTTCTGCGGCTGCTCCACCGCAAAACGCGCGGGCGCAGTCGATCCGCCACCGCAAAAACTCTTCCAGGACTTCCCCAAACACAACAAGATCGACGAACTGGTCATCGCCACGCTCGAAGAGCAGATGATCCCCCCCTCGGAGCGCTGCTCGGACGAGGTGTTCGTCCGCCGCGTCCACGTGGACGCCATCGGCACCCTGCCCACGCCGCAGGAGGTACGGAGTTTTCTCGCCGACACGGATCCCGCCAAAAGGGACAAACTTGTCGACCGCCTCCTCGCCCGTGACGAGTTCGCCGACTACTGGGCGCTCAAGTGGGGCGACCTGCTCAGGATCAAGGCCGAGTTTCCCAGCAATCTTTGGCCGAACGCCGCGCAAGCCTACCACCGCTGGGTCCGCGACAGCATCCGCTCACGCATGCCCTATGACCAGTTCGTTCGTGAACTACTCACCTCCTGCGGCAGCAACTTCCGTGTTCCCCAGGTCAACTTCTATCGGGCGTTCCAAGAACGCACCCCTCAGCAAACATCGGAGAACGTCGCCTTGGTCTTCATGGGAATCCGTCTCTGCGACGGCTCGATTGACGAGGAACGGATACTCGGGATGTCCGCCTTCTTCGCCAAGGTGGGTTACAAGAACACCGATGAGTGGAAGGAGGAGATCGTCTACTTCAACCCCGAGGGCAAACTGCTCGACCCGAAAACGGAAAAACCGGCCATCCCTCGCACGCTCGACGGCAAAGCCCTCGACATCCTGGGCGGAACCGATCCGCGCATGGTGTTCGCCAACTGGCTCACGGCCCCGGAGAATCCGTGGTTCTCCCGAAACATCGCAAACCGTATCTGGTTCTGGCTGATGGGGCGCGGCATCGTGCATGAGGCCGACGACATGCGCCCCACAAACGCCCCTTGGAACCCCGAACTCTTGGCGTACCTGGAGAAGGAAGTCGTCAACAGCAAGTTCGATCTCCGCCACATCTACCGGCTCATCCTGACCTCCACCGCCTACCAACTATCCTCGGAGACAAACAGATGGAACGCCTCGGACGAGGCGGGATTCACCCACTACCGGATCAGGAGGATCGACGCTGAACCGCTCATCGACGCCATCTGCCAGATCACCAACACCACCGAGAAATACAGCAGCAACATCCCCGAGCCATTCACCTTCCTGCCGAACGACCAGAAGGCCGTCACCATCGCCGACGGCAGTATCGACTCCCCCTTCCTCGAACTGTTCGGCCGCCCGTCCCGGAACAGTTCCTACGAATCCGAAAGAAGCTCCACCCCCTCCGTGCTCCAGGCCCAGCACCTGCTCAACTCGAGTCACGTTCAGAAAAAGCTCGAGCAAAGCTGGCCACTCAAGCAGATGGTGAACCAGAAGAAGAAGCCCGCCCAGATCGCCGAAGAGCTGTATCTGCGCATCCTCTCACGTTTTCCCACCGAGGACGAGAAAAAGACCGCAGTGGCGTATATGGCATCGCCGAAGCGGAAATTGAACGAGTCCGTCTGCGATGTCGCCTGGGCCTTGCTCAACTCAAAGGAGTTCATTCTCAAACACTGACAGAGATCGAGGAGCCAACGTTCATTACCTGACTCTGCCCCGAAGTGGGCGGATTCAACTTAGCCCTGGGCATCACCCAGAAAAATGAGGATGTGACAATGCACCTGAACCCCGAACCCTATTTGCAACCTGCACTAAGGCCCCCATGACCTATCACCTCACACGTCGGGAATTTCTGCGACTCAGCGCCTGCGGCGCGGCCGGGGCGATGTTCGCCCGCTGCGCGGATCTCGTGGCGGCCGATCCCATGGGAAGCCCCATCAAGGCTAAGGCGAAGGCCGTCATACAGATCTGGCTGTGGGGCGGTCCATCGCACCTGGACACCTTCGACCCCAATCCCGGCGCCGGCCGCGATTACTGCGGACCCTATGGAAAGCCGATCGGCACCAACGTCGATGGCATCCAGGTCTGCCAGATGCTTCCACTTCTCGCGAAGCAGGCGGACAAGTACGTCCTCCTCCGCGGCATGACCCACGGCGTGAATGGGCACGAGACCGCCTCCTACCTCGTGCAAACGGGCAGGAAACCAGTCGAGGGACTCGTCTTTCCCGGAGTTGGCGCAGTGGTCAGCCTGTTCAAAGGATACGCCGGCGGCTACCAAGGCGTGCTGCCGCCCTACATCACCGTGACGGTACCTCAAGGACGCTTCTCGGAAGCGGGCTTCCTCGGAGCGCGCTACAAGCCATTCTCCACGGGCGGCGATCCGAACAAGGATCCCTTCGCCGTGGAGGGAATCGTCGCGGAGAACGTCAACGAGGCGCGGCAGATCGACCGCCGGACCCTGCTCGGGGAGCTTGACACCTTCGCCCGGAGGATGAGCAGCAACCCGCTCGTGAAGGCCATCGCCGACAACCAGGAGCAGGCGTACGGCATGATCCTCGGCGACGCCGGGAAAGCGTTCTCCCTCTCCTCCGAGACACAGGCAACCCGAGAGCTATACGGACGCTCCACCTTCGGGCAGTCGTGCCTGCTGGCCCGAAGACTCGTGGAGCGCGGCGTCCCATTCATCACCATCAACCATCGGGGCTGGGACACGCACAAACAGCACTTCGAGCAGATGAACAAGAAGCTTCCCGAACTCGACAAGGGGCTCGCCGCGCTGCTTCAGGATCTCTCCGATCACGGCCTGCTGGACAGCACGATCGTCTGGTGCGGCGGCGACTTCGCGCGGACGCCGAAGATCCAATGGGAGCCTCCCTGGAATGGCGGCCGCGGCCATTACGGGAAAGCCTTCACGCATCTGGTCGCGGGCGGGGGATTCCGTGGCGGCAAAGTCCTGGGCGCCACCGACGAGCGTGGCGAAACGGTCACCGAGCGACCAAGCTATCCGTGGGATCTCGTTGGAACCATGTACGAACTGCTCGGCATCGACCCACAGGCGAAACTACCGCATCCGCAGGGGCGTGTCGTCACAGTCTCACCATTCGCCTCGGGCGAGATCCCCGCAAAAGAGACCGGCGGCCTCTTGAAGGAGATCACCTGATGACGGCACGAACCTGCACATGTCCATCGCTCATACTGTGGAACCTAACACTCGCCACAGCCTTGTGCGCCTTCCTCTCCGCATTTTCCAGCTGTCCGCGCGTCGCCGCCGCAGTCACTGCCGCGGCCCCCCCGCATATCGCCTACGTCTTCCCGGCGGGGGGACGTCAAGGAACGTCCTTCGAGGCGGTGCTCGGGGGGCAGAGCGTAAACTTGGCGACGTCGGCTCAGGTGACAGGAACAGGCGTGGAGGTCGTCGTCGCCGACGTCAAAGACCTCGGCGAGGACAAAGGCAAGGGCAATCAGAAGAAACGGAAGACGGTGATCAACGGCTCCGTGAAGTTGAAAGTCGTCATTTCCGCTGATGCGGAACCAGGCGCCCGGGAACTGCGTCTGATCACCAAGACCGGGATATCCAATCCACTTGTCTTCCACGTCGGACAACTCCCGGAAGTCGCCGAAGTCGAACCAAACGAGCGGAAGGAGGGAGCGACCAAAATCACCACCGTGCCGACACTCATCAACGGCAGGATCATGCCTGGAGATGTGGACTGGTTCAGGTTCCCGGCCAAGAAAGGACAGCGCATCGTGGCGGAGCTCTCCGCCCGCTCACTCATTCCCTACCTCGCCGACGCCGTGCCGGGCTGGTTCCAAGGGACCATAACGCTTCTCGACGCGCAGGGCAAAGAGCTCGCATTCGTCGACGACTATAAATGCGCCCCCGACCCCGTGCTGATCTTCGAGGCGCCCGAGGACGGAGACTATCTCATCGAGGTTCGTGACGCGATCTACCGAGGGAGGGACGACTTCGTCTATCGCCTGGCACTCGGTGAACGCCCCTTCATCACCAGCGTGTTCCCTCTCGGCGGCCGCCGTGGAAAAACCGTTCTCACAAAAATCACGGGCGTGAATCTGCCGCAGGACACCATGGAGATCGCCCTGCGCGACGACACCCCTTCCCTCAAAAGTGTTTCCCTAACGAAAAACGGTGTGCAATCGAATAGCGTACCGTTCGCCGTCGGCGATCTGCCGGAGGTTGCCGAATATGGATCAAACACCGATGCGCCCCATGCGTTGAAGGTCGAACTGCCGACAATTGTCAACGGCCGCCTTCTCGCGCCAGGCGAGACGCGCTTCTACTCATTCGAGGGCAGGAAAGGACAGAGCGTCGCCGTTGACGTCTCGGCCCGCCGCCTTGGCTCGCCACTCGACTCGAAACTTGCCATCTTGAACTGCCGTGGAGAACTCGTGAAGGAGAATGACGACCAGAAGGATCCTGGCGAAGGGCTCATCACCCATCAGGCGGATTCCGGCCTGACAGTCGAACTGCCTGAGGATGGAACGTACACGGTGGCCCTTGGCGAGACGCAGGGCAAGGGCGGGCCCGAGTACGCCTACCGGCTCAAGATCGCCGCCCCCTCACCCGACTTCGAACTGCGAGTGGTCCCTTCAAGCCTCACCATTCCGCAGGGAGGCTCCGCCGCCTTGACGGTCCATGTGCTGCGCAGGGATGGCTTCAATGACGCGGTGACTCTCGCGCTACAAGACGAGAACGCCGGGCTTTCGCTTGTCGGCACGACCGTGCCTGAAAAGATGGACAAAATCCGTTTGACGGTTAGCGCGTCACCACAAACAGCCGTCGGCCTCGCCTCTTTGAAAATCACGGGAACGTCGGTGATAGACGGCAAGGCGATAATCCGTCCCGCAGTTCCCGCCGATGATTGCATGCAGGCCTTCATCTACCGCCACCTTGTCCCTGCAACAACTCTGGCCGCGCTGATCGTCGAACCCGCGCCTTTCACCATCAGTTACTCCATCCCGAAGCAAGGTTTCCTGGAATTGCCGTGCGGCAAGGAGACGTCATTGCCCTTGACAGTGCTCCGGCACCCAGGATACGACGGCCCCATACAACTGCAACTGATCGAACCTCCCCAGGGGATAACCCTCAGACGGGTATTTGTCCCCATGGATAAGAAAAAGTCACATCTCATCTTGAGAGCTGAGAGTAAAACCGCGTCTGGTATTGTGGAGAACCTCATTCTCACAGGAACGATCGCAATCGAGACGGGCGAAGCGAACGCGAAAGGAAAGAAGATGAGGGATAAGATCGTAGTGACAGCACCGGCGCTACCTGTCAAAACCGTTCCAACACCCGCAGGCAAGAAGGACTGATTATTACGCGAGAATGCACAACTTGCATGCGCTCCACAGCTATACAAAAGCAACTTATACGATTAGATTCACGATAGATGACGAGGAGGAGGAGATGGGCAGCACATCGAAACACATTGGAGTCAAGGACGCGCGCGGTGCGTATGCGGGATGCGGCAGTGGTTCGCATACTACCAGCGGGAATTGCGAATCACGCAATCTTTGCGAGGTGGACTCGCTGGCGAACGCCCTGCGTTCAACCGACCACAAATCGCTCGTCTCCCAATTCGTCTTTGGCGACAAAGGGTCCGCCGGTAAATTCCGGGGGATTATCGCCGCGCGTGGCCTGCGTCCTGTCTGGCTCGAGGGCGACGCCGAGGCTGGTGGGCGGGTCTACTCCGTGCAGTCCTTCTCGCTCAAAGGGCTACAATGCCACCCCGTGACGCTGAACGGACACCCCATCGGGTATGTGTATGAGGACGAGCATGCGCGCTACTGCCGTCTGAGCGGCGTCGCCGCGGCAAACCGCGCCTCCAGCAGGGAAGCTCAGACACAGGAGGTCTTCGAAAGGATATCCGAGGCCCTGGGAAGCTGTGGATTCGCCTTCACCGACACCGTGCGCACCTGGTTCTACCTTGACAGACTGCTGGAGTGGTATAAAGAGTTCAACACCGTGCGGACGGCGTTCTTCGAGAAGGTGGGGATGTTCGACAAACTCGTCCCGGCAAGCACCGGCATCGGCGCGGCCAACTCCCTCGGATCCGCTCTCATCGCCGACGCCCTCGCCGTCCAGCCGAAAAAGGCCACCACCACGATCCAGGCGGTCGCCTCACCGCTGCAGGGCTCAGCGTTAAGTTATCGCAGCTCCTTCAGCCGCGCCGTCGAACTCAGCTTTCCGACGCACCGCAGCCTACTCATCTCCGGATCCGCCAGCATCGACAAAGAGGGGAAAAGCGTTCACATCGGCGATGTCGCCAAACAAATAGAACTGACGCTGCAGGTTGTTGACGCGTTGCTTGAGTCGCGCGGCATGACCTGGAGCGACGTCAGCCGCTCCATCGCCTATTTCAAGAACTTCGGAGACGTGGAGCTTTTCGGCACGATCCGCAGGCATCTCAACCTCCCCCCCTTTCCGATGGCAATGGCGCAGACCGACATCTGCCGGCACGACCTCCTCTTCGAGCTCGAAGCCGACGCCGTCACGCCTACCATCTGACGGACACAACGTCTCCCTACTTGTTTTCCGCCGCAGGAGGCGCAGAGCTTTGCCCCTCCGCCGGAATCTTCCGTTGGAAGGTTTGGACGACCACGTCAAGCTCCTTCAGCATCGCCGGAATTTTGCCCCCCGCATACTCGCTGTCGGCAAGCGTCTTTTTGACATCAGCAAGAATTCCGCCGGCGTACTCTTGAAGTGTCTTCCTCTCCTCTTCCGTCAGTCCGCCCATCATCGCATCCGTCCAATGCGACCGCATCGCCTCAAGGACTTTCTCCACCCCGTCGACATCCCCGAGCGCAATGAAATACCGTATGTAACTGTCAGCCCGATACATGTTCTGAGCATGCGCCAAAACCTTCTTGATCACCGCCGCGACTTTCGGATGAGGCACTTCAAGCAAAAGCCGCAATCTGCCCCACTCGTAAAAGCCCCGCTCCATGTGCGTCTCAAGGTAGTGCGCAAGCATATCGGCGTCGAGATCGGGTTTCTCGCTTTTGCTCCCAGGAAAACCCCATGCCCCCCTGTCAGACTCATCATCGTCCAATTCTGCAAGAAAAGCGAGTGTACGCAGGGGCCTCTCATTCTTCGACCCTTGGGGGACGCTAAAACCACACCCGCGCGAGGAACCAATCTCCGCGAACGACTCCGCAAGACTCTCATCGTCCATGAATGACTGCACCACCCCTTCCCCCATGCATAAGTCGTATCTCAGGTAGGCCGCGCACAACTTCCTGTTGAAGTCGGATATCTCCTTGGGATCGGCTTCGGCCCGTTTCCGCATGGCATCCCACAACGTCTCGGGGATAGGGTAAGACTCAAACGTTCCGGAACGGTAGATGCCTTTACGCTTCTCGGCCTTCACCTCCTCCTCGTATTTCTTGTAGTATAGATCATTCTCGTTTTCGGCGTTCATCTGGTTCAGGCGCAGAGGAGGGGGAACATGGTCTGGATCCATCAGCAACACGCGGAGGCACGCCAGAACCGCATATGGCACCTTGCGATAAACCTCGTCAGGGGGCTCACCTTTCAGCTCCTTGAGCAGGCGCTCGGCATCGGCGAATGCGTCGGCATCGGCCCTGCGATGCCTCCCCAACTCCCGTCCCCATGCGTCCCGGGCGTTTCTCACAAGCGCCTCCATCTGGCTCCGTTCCCCATGAATGACACGGCAACGCCAGAGTATCGCAAGCCGTTTCAAGTCCTCCGGCAACTCGCGGTCAAGGATGAGGAACATCCTGCTCCCCTTCTCGAAATGAA
>CAYTFM010000166.1:0-18977 GCA_964436735.1 uncultured Victivallales bacterium
TGGGATTCAATGATGTAACGGGTATTGACATATCACATAGAAGGAAATAGCATAAGGAGTGTCATTATGGGATCAGGTCGTTTCGTCGTCGGCGCGGATTTCGGCAGCAACTCGGTGCGCGTGCTCATCATCGACGCCCAGACGGGCGCGGAGGCGGGCGTCGCCACCGTCGGGTACGCGTGCGGCGACAAGGGCGTGTTGACCGATCCGAAGAACCCGCACGTGGCGCGGCAGTCGCCCGCCGACTATCTGGAAAGCCTCCGCGAGGCGACGGTCAAGGCCCTCGCGCAGGCGAAGAAGGTAAGGGGCTTTTCACCCGACGCCGTCATCGGCGTCGGCGTCGACACCACCGGCTCGACCCCGATCCCCGTGACCGCCGACATGACGCCGCTGGCCGACCTGCCCGAGTTCAAGAAAAACCTCAACGCCCAGGCGTGGATGTGGAAGGACCACTCCGGCATGGAGGAGGCGGAGAAGATCACCGCGCTCGCTGCCAAGATCCGTCCGCAGTTCCTCGCGAAATGCGGCGGCACCTACTCCTCCGAGTGGTTCTTCTCGAAGCTGTGGCACTGCCTCAACGCCGACAAGAAAGTCTTCGAGAAGGCGTACAGCTGGGTCGAGTTCGCCGACTTCATCCCGGCGGTTCTCGCGGGAATCAAGAAGCCGGAGCTGATCAAGCGTGGCGTCTGCGCCGCCGGACACAAGGCGATGTACTGCGCGCAGTGGGGCGGACTACCCGACGCCGAGTTTCTCGGCAAGCTCGACAAACGGCTCACCGCCCTTCTGCCACGGCTTTTCAAGAAGGCACACGCCTCGAACGAGGCCGTCGGCCAGCTCTGCGACGCGTGGGCGAAGAAGCTTGGCCTCCCGAAGGGCATCCCGATCGCCGTCGGCGCCTTCGACGCCCACCTCGGCGCGGTCGGCGCGGGAGTCGGCCACGGCCGCCTGGTCAAGATCATCGGCACCTCGACCTGCGACATCATGGTCGCCCCCGCCACAACCAAACTGCCGGACATCCCCGGCGTCTGCGGCATCGTCGACGGCTCGGTCATTCCGGGCAGCTACGGCATCGAGGCCGGACAGTCCGCCGTGGGCGACATCTTCAACTGGTTCGTGGACAAGGTGTGCCAGGGCGGTGACAAGAAGTTCGCCGAGCTCACCGCCGCGGCGGAGAAACTCGCGGTCGGCGAAAGCGGTCTGCTCGCGCTCGATTGGAACAACGGCAACCGCACGATCCTGACCGACGCCCGTCTGACAGGCCTGCTCGTCGGCCTCACGCTTCACAGCAGCCAGGCTGAGATCTTCCGCGCATTGATCGAGGGCACGGCCTTCGGCGCGAGGAAAATCATCGACCGCCTCGAGGAGTACAAGGTCCACATCAAAGAAGTCGTCGCCTGCGGCGGCATCGCCGAGAAGAACCCGCTCTTCATGCAGATCTACGCCGACGTCCTGAACCGTCCGATGCGCATCTCCGCCTCGTCCCAGACCTGCGCCCTCGGCGCGGCCATCTGCGGCGCCGTCGTGGCGGGCAAGAAGGCGGGAGGGTACGCCACCGTCGAGGAGGCGCAGAAGAAACTCTGCCGTTTCAAAAGCCTCGTCTACAAGCCGAAGCCCGCAAACGTCGCCGCCTACGCCGCACTCTACAAGCTCTATTCTGAACTGCACGACAGCTTCGGCGTCAAAGGGGAGAAGTTCGACCACCATGCCCTGATGAAGACGCTGCTGGAGATCGCGCGCAAAGCGCGGAAATAAGAGGGTGAATAGTGAATGGTGAATCGTGGTTCAGACTATTCACTATCACAAATGTAGGACTCAACGTTCAAAATATCCTGAGTGCCCGACATCTCAATCGTCGCTCCGCGACGTGGATAATGCTTGCCCCAGAACCGTGGGTTGAAACCCACGGCTACCATCATCCAGCCGCTCCGCGGCGAAGATTTGCCGCAAAGCGGCAGCCGAAGGTAGCCGGGCGTTTCAACGCCCGGAACACGGGGCAAGAGTGATTTCCGCCACGGAGTGGCGGTTGAAGCCCGAGCTCGCATCCCACCCGCAATGATACTGAGCTACTTCTCCAGCGTGGTGTCCGCGACGTCGACGTCGTTCCTGACGGCGCTCGTGAAGGGATTTTTCTTGAGTTTTTTCGCGCCGGGCGACGCCATGGGGCCGCAGGCGCAGATGTAGTTCGTCGCCGTCATTCCCAGCCGCTTGCCGAAGTGTTTCCACATGGTCCAGTTCTCCGTGGAGAGCGAGACGGGAATGTCGGCGTCGTGCTTCCGGATCTCGTCGAGGTAGTGCGCGTAGATGGCCGTCCGCACAGGCTCGGGGAACGGCTTCGCCGCCGTGTCGACCATCTCGACCTTCGCCTCGTCCGCCGCCTTGAGGAACTCGGGATCGAGCAGGTCGAGCACCGATGCCAAGCGCGTCCGCATATCGTCCACGTTCATCCACATGAAGACACACATGCTGATGATGTCGGGATGGGTTTTCGAGAGGGCCAACTCGATCGTGTCGGCGGCCTCCTTGCGCCAGTTCCGCACCGGAATGATGGGTTTGAATTTGTAGCGGATCGGGTAGCCGGCCTCCTCGGCGACACGCGCCGCCTCGATCCGCTCCTCGGTCGTGCCGGTGTTCGGCTCGATGAGACGGCTCTGCGTGGGGCCGCTCAGACTCCAGACGATGATGGTGTTGCCGTTGTGTTTGAGATTCCGCATCCACTCGGTGTTCCACGTCTTGGTGTGGATGATGAGGTAGCGGTCCTTGAGCGTGCCGAAGAATTCGATGATCTTCCCAAGGCAGCCGAGCTCCGGCTCGAGGCACGGCGGATCGGCGTCGTCGTCGAGCAGGAAGGTGCGCTGCCACGGATGCAGCTCGATGATTTTCGCCAGCTCACGGCAGTAGTCCTCGACGTTGACCATGCAGGCGAGCATCCCGCCGAGTCCGCAGTACTTGCACTTGTGCAGACAGCCTTCCTCGAGGTGGATGCGCCAGCAGGGCCGGCAGACCTTGTCGTTGCGCGAGGGATCGTCCTTGAGGTTATAGCACGCCCAGTGGAAGGCCCCGGAGCCCAGCAGCGACTGCGGATACGTTCCCGGCTCGATCCCCTCCGCCTTCAAGGCCTCGATCCGGCGGGCCCGATCCTCCTCGCCGTCGAAGCGGAACGTGTTGAAGAGCAGGATCGGATCATCGACGTTGGCGAGCGTTCCCATCGCCACGCGCCGAGCGAGCAGTCCCTGTTCACGGATCATCCGTGGCAGGTCGGCGTCGCGGTAGGTGATGATCTCTCGAGGCCGCGCGAGCGCGCGGACCACCGATTCCACCCGAGCCCGATACGTCGGATTGGACATCACCGTTTCATGAGCGTACACCGCGGGAGCGTCGATCCGGTACATGGCACCACCTCAGATCTTATTCTTATTCGTAATCGATGCAGATTCCGATCCCTCAGAAGATTCTAATTTCAGAATGCGAAGTATCAAGGCCGGGGTTGTTATTTCGCCTTTTTGATTTATTGATATTAGGTCTTGTGGTGGTTAGTTTCATAGGAGACTTGTCCGTCCACAGCGCCGCCGTTTTCCCGGACACCGGAGCTTCAATATGAGGATACTTAACCTGTGACACATAAGAAAACAACCATCGAATGCGACACGACCGCCTTCCGGCTCGAGACCGACAGCATGGGCCCGGTCGAGGTCCCCGCCGACCGCTATTGGGGAGCTCAGACCCAGCGCTCGCTGCGCTACTTCTCGATCGGCGCCGACCGCATGCCGCTTGAGGTGGTCCATGCCCTCGCCATCGTGAAGCGGGCATCCGCCATGGCCAACATGGAACTCGACGTCCTGGACAAGAAGCTTGGCGGCCTCGTCGTGGCCGCGGCGGACGAAGTCATCTCGGGCAAGCTCGACGACCACTTCCCGTTGTCGGTCTGGCAGACGGGCAGCGGCACGCAGACGAACATGAACGTCAACGAGGTGATCGCCAACCGCGCCAACGAACTGGGCGGCAGGGGCCTCGGCGGCAAATCACCCATCCACCCCAACGACCACGTCAACATGTCCCAGTCGTCCAACGACGCCTTCCCGACGGCGATGCACCTCGCCGCCGTCCTCGCCATCACGCGCCACCTCGCCCCGGCGGTGGCGCTCCTGCGCGACGAGCTCCACCGCAAGAGCATGGCGTTCAAGGACATCATCAAAATCGGGCGGACTCACCTGCAGGACGCCGTCCCGCTGACGCTCGGGCAGGAGTTTTCCGGCTACACCACGCACCTGTACCAGGGGCTCGAGGATGTGGAGTCCAGCCTCTCGGGGCTCCTCGAGCTCGCGCTGGGGGGGACGGCGGTGGGCACGGGGCTCAACGCCCCGAGCAAATTCGACGTCACGGTCGCCGCCAAGATCGCCGAACTGACCGGCCTTCCCTTCAGGACCGCCGCCAACAAGTTCGCCGCCCTCGCTGGGCACGACGCCATCCTCCGGGCCAGTTCCTCCCTGCGCACGCTCGCCGCCTCGCTCCTGAAGATCGCCAACGACATCCGCTGGCTGGCCTCCGGCCCCCGCTGCGGCATCGGCGAACTGATCCTCCCCGCCAACGAGCCCGGCTCCTCCATCATGCCTGGCAAGGTCAACCCCACCCAGTGCGAGGCCCTCGCCATGGTGTGCGTGCAGGTCATCGGCAATGACACGGCCATCGCCATCGCCGGCTCGCAGGGAAACTTCGAACTAAACGTCTACAAACCGCTCATCATCAAAAACTTCCTTCACTCGGCCACGCTGCTCACCGACGCCTGCCGCTCCTTCGCCGACAACGCCGTCAGCGGTCTCCAAGCCGACAGCCGCCGCATACGCCAGCACCTCGATAATTCGCTGATGCTCGTGACCGCCATCGCGCCGGCGGTGGGCTACGACAAGGCCGCCGCCATCGCCAAGAAGGCCCACGAGGACGGCACCACCCTCCGTGAGGCCTGCCTCGCCCTCGGACACCTCTCCGCCGCCGACTTCGACCGCATCGCGGCGCCGGAGCGGATGGTGTAGGCACTCACGTCCGGAGTTCGGCGCGCCGAACTCCGGACGTGATTGCCTTAACGTGGGAACGGGGCTATATTCGGTATGAGGAGGGAGGGAGTCTGGCCCGTCGGCCATCCCGGACAACCCCGCGAGGAGATCCGCATGAGTTCGGAGAACCCATCCAAGCAATCCTCATCCTCGTCATCCTGGCATCTGAAAGCCCTGTTGGCCGTCTGCGCCCTGCTGATCATCGGCATCGCCGCCATCGGCGCGTTTTTCCTCAAGCATCAGATCGACTCGTACCGCAAGGCGGCGCAAGACGAGCTCGCCGCCATCGCCGACCTGAAGGCGAAGCAGATTTCCCGCTGGTATCATGAGCGCATCGACGACTCAAACTTCTTCCTCGATCTCACGTGGCTGCAGCACTCGCTCTCCGACTTGCGTGAGAATCCCAACGATCCCGAGCCGAAGAATCAAATCCTCAGTATGATGACCTCGGCGCAGAAGAACTTCCGCTATGGCAGGGTGCTGCTGTTTGACGACAAGGCGGAACTCCTCTTCGCCGTCCCCGTCGAGAAAAACTGGGTCGGCCCCACCTCGAAAAGGTTCGCGGAACGAACACTCATTGAAAAAAAGCTGCTTGTCTCCGATCTGCATCCGAGCAAGATGGCGCCGGGCACCGTCGACATGGACATCTTCATCCCCGTGCTGACGCACCCCTCCGATCCCGCAGCCGCGCGCGAGGCGATCGGCGTCCTCCAGTACGAGCTCAACGCTCACGACTACCTCTTCCCGACGATCCTGCAGTGGCCCACGGCCAGCGCCAGCGCCGAGACGCTGCTGATCCGCCGCGAGGGCGACGATGTTGTGTATCTGAACGAACTGCGCCACCGCAAGGACACCGCCATGAAGCTGCGGTTCAAGATCGCCGAGAAGCCCGATCTCCCCGCGGCCAGAGTCGCCAAGGGAGAGGAAGGCGTCTTCGAGGGGATCGACTACCGCGGCGTGCCTGTGTTGTCCGCCACCAAGCTTATCCCGGGCACGCCATGGGGCATCGTGGCGAAAATCGACCAAAATGAGGTTTACGCCTCCCTCCGCGAGCATGCGACCACCACCGCCGCGCTTATCCTGGTGCTGCTGCTCACCGTCGTCTCGTTCGTCGGCATGGTCTGGCACCACCGCGGCTCCTTGATGCTCAAACAGCAACTGCAGGACGAGGAGCGCTTCCGGTTACTGTTCGACTCGATGACGGAGGGGGTTGCCCTCCACGAGCTTGTCAGAGATCCGTCGACAGGGAAAGCCGTCGACTACCGCATCCTCGACATCAATCCGGCATACTCACGGCACACCGGCATCGAGACCGCCCGCGCCCGCGGCGCCCTCGCCAGTGAGCTGTATGGAACCGAATCCCCGCCGTTCCTCGACCTCTTCGCCGAGGTGGCTGACACCGGCATCCCGCAATCGTTCGAGAGGTATTTCGAACCACTCGAGCGGCACTTCCGCGTCGGCGTCTTCTCGCACCAGAAGGGATTGTTCGCCACAGTGTTCGAAGACATCACCGACCGCAAGAAGGCCGAGGAGGAGATCCGCACCCTCAACGCCGAACTCGAACAGCGCGTCAAAGACCGCACCGTCCAGCTCGAGACCGCCAACCGGGAGCTTGAAGCGTTCGCCTATTCCGTCTCGCACGACCTCAGAACGCCGCTGCGCGGCATCGACGGCTGGAGCCAGGCGCTGCTTGAGGACTGCGCCGCCGCGCTTGACGAACAGGGGCGTCAGTATCTGGGGAAAGTCCGCGCCGAGACGCAGCGGATGGGACACCTCATCGACGACCTCCTGCAGCTTTCGCGGGTCTCGCGAGGCGAACTGCGCCGCTCGCCGACAAACCTCTCCGCGCTGGCGACGGAGATCGTCGAGCGGCTCCGCGAGGCGAACACGGGACGCGTGATCGAGGTCGTCATCCAGCCCGACCTCACGGCGGACTGCGATCCCCGCCTCATCGAGATCGCCCTGACCAACCTCCTCCTCAACGCCTTTAAATTCACTAAAACCCGTGCCGCCGCGGAAATCGAATTCGGCCAGACAACCATAGACGGTGCGGCCGTTTTCTTCGTCCGCGACAACGGCGTCGGCTTCGACATGAGCTACGCCCAGAAGCTCTTCGGCGCCTTTCAACGCATGCACCGTGCGTCGGAATTCCCCGGCACGGGCGTCGGCCTCGCGACCGTCCAGCGCATCATGCTCCGCCACGGCGGCAGAGTCTGGGCCAAAGCCAAAATTGACGAGGGCGCCGTCTTTTATTTCGTCCTTGAATCGTCATAAGAAAGCGGGTATGAAGTAAACAAGTAGCTCGGTGTTCGGGAAAACCATCGGGGCTATAAGTATGAGCAGGAGGTTCGACAATGCCGAAACATAAGGTCATTCTTCTCGTCGAGGACAATGCGAGCGACATCGATCTGACGCGCCGGGCGCTTGGCAAAAGCCGCATCTCGAACGAGCTGGTCGTCATCGAGGACGGCAAAGAGGCGATAGACTACCTCTTCGGCCTTGAGGGGTATGCGGAAAGAGACATCAAGGAACTGCCGGCGCTCGTCCTGCTCGACCTCAAGCTGCCGAAAGTCGACGGACTCGAAGTGCTGCGCCGGATCCGCGGGAATGAACTGACGCGCCGCCTCCCGGTGGTGATCCTCACCACCTCCAAGGAGGAGCGCGACATCGCCACCAGCTACGACCTTGGCGTCAACAGCTACATCCAGAAACCGGTCGACTTCATCCAGTTCGCCGAGGCGATCACGCATCTCGGCCTATACTGGCTGGTATTGAACGAACCACCGCCGAAACCACGAGGCTGATCATGCCCATTCCGCTGCGCGCGCTGTTCGTCGAGGACTCGGAGACCGACACCTCTCTGGCCGTCCGCCTCCTTGAGAAGCACGGCTACCACCTCGACTGGAAGCGCGTCGAGACCGCCGCCCAACTGCGAAACGCCCTCTCTGAGCCAGACTGGGACGTCATCATCTCCGACTTCAGCCTGCCTGGCTTCAACGCCACCGCCGCCCTCGAAATCCTCAAGGAAAGCGGCAAGGACATCCCCTTCCTCGTCATGTCCGGCACCATCGGCGAGGAGACCGCCGTGGGCTTGATGAAGTCGGGAGCCTCCGACTACATGCTCAAGGACAACCTCCTGCGCCTCCCCCCCGCCGTCGAGCGCGAGTTGGCGCAGGCGAAGATCCGCAACGAACGTGTCCATACGGCGGAAGCCCTTCGGCAAAGCGAGATCAAGTATCGTCAACTGTACGAAAGCATGATCGACGCGTTTATCAGCGTGGACATGTCGGGACGGATTTTGCAGTACAATAGATCCTATCGTGAAATGCTTGGCTATTCCGACGAGGAACTGCTCCGGCTGACCTATACCGACATCACCCCAGCCCGTTGGCGTGAGTTTGAGGACAAGATTGTCGCAGAACAGATCGTGGCCCGTGGCTACTCGGACGTCTACGAGAAGGAATACATCCGGAAGGATGGATCGGTGTTCCCCGTCGAATTGCGCACCTCGTTGATCCGAGACAAAAATGGTCATCCGACGGCCATGTGGGCGATCGTCCGCGACATCACTGAACGCAAGAAGATCGAGGAGGCGCTCCGCACGGCGAGCAAGGAATGGCAGGGCACGTTCGACGCCGTCAGCGACTCGATCATGACCCAAGACATCGATGGCAGGATTCTGCGCTGCAACGAAGCGACGAATTTCATGCTCGGGATGCCCGAGAACGACATCATAGGAAAAGTCTGCTGCGAATTGGTCCACCACACCACCACCCCGATCGACAATTGTCCCTTCCTCCGCATGAAGAAGACCCTCTGCCGCGAGACCGTCGAAATGCTCTTCGGCGGGAAATGGCTGGGCATCTCGGTGGATCCCGTCGTCGACGCTGACGGGAACTTGTGCGGGGCGGTCCACATCATGAGCGACATCACCGAGCGCAAGCAGGCCGAGGAGCAGATGCGCCTGGCCAAGGAGGAGGCCGAGGCCGCGAGCCGGGCGAAAAGCGAGTTCCTCGCCAACATGAGCCACGAGCTGCGCACCCCCCTCACCGCCGTCATCGGCTTCACCGACCTGCTTCTCAGTTCGAATCTGGACAAAGACCAGCGACATTATGGCGACATCGTCTACAAGCGCGCCTGCGATCTCCTCTCCCTCATCGGCGACATCCTCGACTTGGCGAAGATCGAGGCGGAGAAGATTGAGATCCTCAACACCGAGCTCGATGTGACAAAGATCGTCTCCGACGCCGTCGAAACGATCCAGATCGCCTCGAAACAGAAGGGACTCGCCCTCCGCACCTCTCTCGACGCCAACGTCCCCCGTCTTCTCAAAGGCGACAGCCTGCGCCTGAAGCAAATCCTCGTCAACCTCCTCGGCAACGCCGTCAAATTCACCGAGCAAGGCGAAATCCACATCTCGATCGCTCGTCACGTCTCCGACTCGTCTGCCCACGGGCAACCAACCACCGACATCAAACAACCACCAACCGACGTTCTTCTTTTCTCAGTCAGCGACACCGGCATCGGCATCCCCGCGGACAAGCTCGGCACCATCTTCGCGCCATTCGTCCAAGTCGACGGCTCCAACACGCGGAAATTCGGCGGCGCCGGTCTCGGCCTCGCCATCTGCCAGCGCCTGATCAAAAAGATGGGCGGCAGGATCTGGGTCGAAAGCGAGTTCGGGAAAGGAACGACCTTCAGCTTCGAGCTTCCGTTCAAACAAACGCCACCACCAGAAACGCACCTTGAGAAGAAGACCTCACACGATCCACGCCAGTCGTCCACCCCGCCACTGCGAATTCTCCTCGCCGAGGACGATCCCGCCTCATCGGTCCTCACGGCGAAGATTCTCTCGCTCGCCGGGCACAGCGTGCGCCAAGTGAACACCGGCAAAGAGGCGGTCGAGGCCGCCGCCCACGAGCAGTTCGACCTCGTCTTCATGGATATCCGCATGCCCGACATGGCGGGGACCGACGCCACCGCCGCCATACGGAAAATGGAGACTGAGGGGAGTCTTCCCGGGCGCCCCCCTGACGGCCATCTGCCGATCATCGCCTTCACCGCCCTTGCCATGACGGGCGACAAGGAGCGTTTCCTCGCGGCGGGAATGGACGACTACATCTCGAAGCCAGTACTCGCCAAAGGGCTTATCGCCGCCGTCGAGCGCAACCGCCCTAGTTTTTCAGAAGAATAATTGCACGGTCGACCGTGCAATTATCCTCCTGAAAAACTATAGTATCCCCTTCATTGCCACATCCCACGGGAATCGATCCGCACTCATGAGGAAATCGAATATTATCCTGCTTGCGTCGGCACTAATCGTCGCGCTGACGACGGCGTCGATGCGTCTCCTTCCAGGAAAGGCGGGAGCGGAAAACCCCGCCGCCGACCCGCTCGTCCAAGGATGGAAGAAATTCCGGATGGCGGAGTACAGTCCTTCCGAAAAGGAGTTCGAACGGGCGCGCCGCGCGGCGAAACCCGGCTCCGAGGCGATGACGAAGGCGTTGTACGCCTTGGCGGTTGTCAACTGGCTGCGGACGCCCGACGCCGACAAGCCCAAGGCCAAGAAGCTCTTTGAGCAACTCATTAAGGAGGCCCCCGCGCACGAACTGGCCGTGTGGAGCAAACTCGCCTTAGTGAGGATGAAGCACGTCGTTCCTGTCGGTGAAACGCCCGACTATCCCGGTTTGTGCGTCGAGTACGAAAAGCTCTATGCGGCCTATCCCGACCATCCGGCGGGCATGGAGGCGTTCGCCTACGCGCAAGAGGCCCGCATGATCTCGTTCAAACCCGAGGACGCCCGAATGACCGTGACGGCGATGCGGGCGTTCCTCGATAAGACCCCCGACCCGCGCTTCGCCTGCTGGGCTTGGGATCTGCTCTCACGCGCCCACAAAATCCTCAACGAAGGCGACGAGCAGCTCAAGGACAAGCTCATGGTGCTGAAAACCAAGGAACTGGATCCGACGAATCCCCGCATGGACAACTCCATCCTCTACTGGGAGATCGCGACCATCGCCCAGTTCGAGGTGGGTGATCTCGCCACCGCCAAGGAGTACTATCAGAAGCTGCGCGCCGAATACCCCCGCGACATGCGCAACTTCGCCGCCCGCCGGGCGCTTGAGAGAATCGACAAGATCGAGAAGGGCGAGGAGAAGGTCGAGTAGAGAAGTCGTTAGTCATTAGGACTTAAATCTCAACATCCCTGGAAACAACAAGAAACAAACAACACCACACCTTACACAAGGCGGGCCGAGCGCCCGGTCAACCGGACGCCTAACGCTGAAAGGCGTGGCGACAAATTGGGTTGCGGTCAAGCTCCGCATTGTTCATAATGGAATTATTTAAAAAATACTATGCGCTTGGGGTCGTCGCCGCGGTCTTCCTGTGGGCACTCTACCAAGTGGCGTCCTACCGGTTTCAGGAAAGCCCGCCCGGTACCACCACCCTGCGCATTGGACATTGGCAGCTCGAGACAGGCGTCCGCGACGGCTTCTACGAACTGGCCAAGGAATACCAGAAACTGCATCCGAACGTGCGGATCATCCAGGACGCCATCCCGGAGAGCGTCTACGGACAATGGATGAGCACGCAGTTCCTCGGCGGCACCATGTCCGACATGGTGGAGATGGGCCTCGGACTGCCCTACCAGGTTCTGCTTTCCTACTACAACCGCTACTGCGTACCGATCACCCCCTGCGTCAACCGCCCCAACCCCTACAACAAAGGCACCGAACTGGAGCACACGCCGCTGCGTGAGACCTATCGTGACGGCATGATCACCGGCTACATCTACGAGATGCAGGAGTACATGACGGTTCCGCTCTCACGTTTCGCCACCCGCGTCTTCTATAATAAGGATCTTCTGAAGAAGCTGTGCGGCCGCGACACTCCCCCGAAGGACTTCCGGGACTTCATGGCCCTGTGCAAGCAGATCGCCGCCCAGACGAATCCGATGGGGCAGCCGTACACCCCCATCGTCGGCTCGAAATACCACTTCGGCATCTGGGAGACGGGGCTGTGCGACGTGATGACCTACCGGCTCATCGAGAAGGCCGACTTCAACCGTGACGGCTTTGTGGGTAGCGACGAACTGTACGTGGCGGTGAAGTCAGGACTGGTCAGCTTCCGCGACCGGCCGATCGAAGGGAAGTTCAAGATGGTCCGCGAGATCACCAGCCAGTGCCAGGCGGGGTTCACCGGACTGTCACGCGATGAAGGCGTCTTCCTCTTCGCCCAGCAGCGGGCGGTGTTCATGACCACTGGCACCTGGGACGCCCGCAGCCTCCAGGAGCAGGCGAAAGGCAAGTTCGAGGTCGCGCTCATGGACTTCCCGCTCCCGTTCAAGGACGATCCCGAGTTCGGCGATCTGGTGGTCGGCCCCCGCTACGAGAATCCCGGCACCGGGTTCGGCTTCGCCGTGGTCCGCTCGGGACAGGATCCCGAAGTCGCCCAGGACTTCATGCTCTTCCTCGCCTCGCAAAAACAAAACGAGCGCCTCAACAAGATCATCGGCTGGATTCCGGCGATCGTCGGAACCGAGACCGATCCCCTGCTGGCCGACTTCAAACCCTGCCTCGATGGCGTCTACGGCAATTTCAACGTCAACCTCGGCGGTGAGACATGGATCAAATGGCTGCAGCTCTACTCGCTGTACCAGGTCAATCAGATCAGCTACGACGACTTGGTCGCGCAGTTCGAACCGTTCTACAAGGAGCGCGGCTACATCGACTTCCTCGAGCAGCAGCGCGACTGGCGCCGGAGCATGACCCTCAACGAGCAGCTTCTCGCCGGCATCCGCTCACAGGCGATGTTCACCGCCGCCACCCCGGACGCGGCGACCTCCTTCTGGGTCAAATACCGGGCACTGACACGTGACAACCAAATCATCCCCGAGCTTATCCATGCGATGCAGATGGACAGAGTCGAGAAGGGTGTCGCCAAGGAAACCCCGGGACCGTATGAGTACACCCCGAAAGCGCGGGAGCGGATCAAGGCCGAGTTGGCGAAAGCGAAGAAGTGAATCGTAAAACGTAAATCGTAAACAGCGAACAGCCTGAAACCTGAAACCTGAAACCTGAAATCTGAGTTTCTGACCTGACGAGAGGATGCGATGGCGGGCAAGAAAGTACCATGGAGTTTCGTGCGGTACCACTGGGAGATCTATCTCTTCGTGCTGCCGACGGTCGTCCTCATGGCGATGTTCCAGTACTATCCGGCGCTGAGCGGCGTCTTCCACAGCTTCTATCGCTGGAACGGCTCCGACATCTCGGAATACGTGGGATGGCGGAACTATATTAAGCTTCTCTCGAACACCGACTTCTGGCGTTCGTTCGACTTGGCGTTCACGCTGGGCGTGTTCAACGTGGTCAAGATGATCCCGGCGCTGCTTGTGGCGGTCTGCATCCACCGCTGCCGCAGCGAGAAGATGCAGTTCCTCTACCGTATCCTCTTCGTAATCCCGATGGTCATCCCGGGACTCGTCGTCGTCCTCATCTGGCGCTCCTTCTTCTTCGAGGCGACCGCTGGCTACCTCAACAAGTTCCTCTTCTCAACAGGCATCTTCGACATCCTCGTGAAGCTGGACGCCTTCTTCCACTGGGGCGGCGTCTTCGTTCATGGCCAGTGCCCGGCGTGGCTCGGCGATCCCAAACTGATCATCGTGGCCTGCATCGTCTGGGGCTTTCCCTGGGTCGGCTCCTTCGCCGTCCTCACCTATCTGGCCAAACTACAGAGCATTCCGAAGGACGTCTACGAGGCGGCCGACGTCGACGGGGTAAACTGGTGGTCGAAGTTCACGAAGATCGAACTGCCGCTCATCACCTCGTCCATCAAACTCCTGCTCGTGCTGGTGATCATCGACACCCTGAAGGACGCCGGCATGATCCTCGCCTTGGCGGGCATCGAGGGCGGCCCCGGCGGCAACGCCACCGTTCCTGCGCTGTTCATGCTGCGCAAGGCCTTCATCGACCAGGACATGGGCTTCGCCTGCGCCGTCGGTATCATCCTCACCGTCGTGGTCATGTCGCTGCAGAAGATGAGCAACCTTCTGACGCATTGGCCCGACATGAAATCGTGGCAGAAGCTCGCGCTCCGGACCGCCGCCCTTGTGGCGTCCGTCGCCATTTGCTTCTCCGGACATTTCATCGCCGTGGGAGCGGGGCTCTTCATCTTCGCGTTCCCCTATGATCTCCTGGCCCTGCCCGTCAACGCCATCAAGAGACTCTTCACCGGTGACGACGAGCGGGCTCCCGACCAGCGTCCCGTCGTCCCGCCGGGGCCGGTTGACAAGTTCGTGGCCCTGTGCCTGCGCCTGTCCAAGCATTTGACGATCTTCGGCGTCCTCGGCATGGCCTTCCTCCCGCTCTACCTGATGATGGTGGTGAGCGTGAAGAACAACGAGCAGTTCTACTCCAAACCGGCGACGCTGACCAAGCCGATGTTCTGGGAGAACTGGAACTACGCCTGGGAGATGATCACCCCCTGTCTGGCGAACAGCCTCGTCATCTCGATCAGCGCCACCTTCATCACCCTCTTCGTCGCCCTCTGCGCCGCCTACTTCTTCGCCCGCTACCGCCTGCCGCTGTCAGGCTTCCTCTGGAACGCCATCCTGGTACTGATGATGATGCCCGCCATCGCGAACCTCATCCCCCTCTTCCAACTCCTGCGCGACATCAACCTGCTCAACACCATCACCGCCCTCATCATCGTCGGCGCCTCGAGCGGGCAGATCTTCGCCATCTTCGTGCTGCGCTCCTTCGTCGAGGACATCCCCCACGACCTCTTCGAAGCGGCGGACATCGACGGGGCGAACCACTTCCAGCAGATGCGCGTGGTGGTGTTCCCACTTGCCGGCCCCATCCTCGGCACGGTCGGCGTCATGAATTTCATATCGCAGTGGAATGACTTCATCCTGCCCCTGATCGTCATCCGCGACCATGCGCGACTTCCCGTGATGGTGCAGTTGCTCCGCATGGCGGGCGAGTACATCAAACTCTGGGGGCCGCTGATGGCCGGCTACGCCCTCGCCAGCATCCCCGTCATCATCCTCTTCGTTTTCACTATGAAGCTTTTCACCAAGGGCTTGACCGAGGGCGCAGTGAAGGGATAGGCACCCCGAATTCGCCGCGGCGAATCTCCGCTTCGCTGCGACCCTGAAACCTGAAACCTTATGCCAAGCATCGACTCACACAACTTGACGAAACCGCCGCTGGTGCTGATCGTGGACGACATCCCCGAGAACATCCAGATCATTGGCGGATCACTGAAGAGTGAAGGATACGATCTTGTCTTCGCCACCAGCGGGACCGAAGCGCTGGCCATCGCAAAGGAGGAGCTCCCCGACCTTGTCCTGCTCGACGTGCTCATGCCCGACATCAACGGCTTCACCGTCTGCGAACACCTCAAAAAGGATCCCGCCACTGCGGAGATCCCCGTGATCTTCATCACCGCTTTCGTCGAGACCGAGGCGGTGCTCAAGGGCTTCAAGGCCGGTGGCGTCGACTATGTGGCAAAACCCTTCAAGTCGGCGGAACTTCAGGCCCGCACCCGAACCCACCTTGATCTCAGACGGTCGCGCCGGGAACTCGAAAAGATCAGCGAGGAGCGCAAAGAACTCCTCCATATCGTCTGCCATGACCTTGTCGTCACCCTCGGCGGCATCGAGGGGCTGACCGAGCCTGCGATGTTCTCCTCCATCAAAGACCCCGAAGAACTGCGGCGCATCATCAACACCGCGGCGAAGAATGGCCTTTCCGTGGTCGAACTTATCCGCAATATGCGCTCCATCGAGGAGCGTAAATTCGAACTTGGCTTCCTCCCGCTTGCCGACGCGCTCCGCAAGTCGCTGCAGTTGGTGGACCAGATGATGAAGCACAAGAATATCTCCGTCGAGATGAACGTCGACGCCGAACTCGAGGTTCTCGCCGAGAGCGTCTCGCTCGTCAACTCCGTCTTCAACAACGTCCTCACGAACGCCATCAAATTCTCCTACCCCGAAACAAGAATACTCATCGACGCGCAAATGGCCGAGCGCGAGGTCGTGGTGAGCGTTAGGGACTTCGGCATCGGCATCCCCGAGAAAGTGGTCGACAGGCTTTTCGACCTCGGAGCGAGGAACACGCGCGAGGGCACCTTCGGCGAACAAGGCACCGGCTTCGGCATGCCACTCGTCAGAAAGTTCATGACGCTCTACGGCGGGAGCATCGAGGTGGTCTCAAGAGACAAGGACGAGAGCCTCGCCGGCCACGGAACCCTCGTTCTCCTGCGCTTCAAAACACGACGCCCCACCGCCGCAACTTAAATCCGAAAATCGAAGCACGAAATCCGAAACAGCGAAAACGCTGTTGAACTGTTTTGTTTCATTCATTCGAAATTCTGATTTACTTCGGATTTCGAGATTCGGATTTCGGATTTACCCACCTAAGCGTGAACTTTATTTTTCACCCTACTTGAGCATATCGGGTCGGCTTCGTCTCCTGCGCCGCCGGACGCGAGACATGCACGACGAGGCGACGGGAGCCAGCCGGCGCGAGAAAAAGCCTTTCCAACGAGCGGGGAATGGCGAAGGCGTCGCCTTTCCGAGCCTTCTCGCTCCCTCCGTCGAAACTGATGACGCCCTCTCCCTCAAGAATGATGGCGATGGCGAACGAGTCGTTGGGGATCGCCCGCTCCGACTCGGCGGCGACAAGGTCGCAGCGGAAGAACTCGCGGAACGATCCGCCAAGCAGGTCGACACTGCCTTCGGCCGCGTCGATATGACGGTGGAGCTCCGCGAGCGCGGCGGCCCCGCGCGGGCCGTCGAACTCGAATGAATCGAACATGGCGTCATCGCCGAGCCCCATGTGCACCTGGGCGGGCGTCAAATCCCAGCACGGCCCTTTCTTGTCCAATTGGAACACAAAATCGGTCGGTTCCTGCGTCTCGACGCAGAAGACCCCCGGCCCGATGGCATGCGGCACGCGACCGGGAATCACAAAAAAGTCGCCAGGACGTATCTCGACTTTGTTGAGCATGGCCAGCATGCCTGGCACGTCCTGCGCGTCGTAGCACCGACGGAACGCCGCCGGCGAGGCGGTCTCCGAGAACCCGAGATAGATGTGCGCCCGCATACCGTCGACCTCGCGGCAGTCCACCACGTACCACGTTTCGGTCTTGCCGAACGGCGAGCCGAGACGGGCACGGGAGAAGGCGCGGTCAGGATGCGCCTGAATCGGAAGTCGCACCAGCGAGTCAAGCTCCTTCACCAAGATGCCTGTCCGCGACCCGAAACGGGCGATATGCTCCTCACCGAGAAATTCTTTCGGATGCGCGGCAAGCAGATCCCGCAAAGGCACGCGCCTACCTTCCCAGCCGACAAGGGAAAGCCCCTCCCCCGGCGACCGCCCGCCGAGCGCCTCCGTGTCGGATCCGATCCAGTTCTCGGGGCAATAGGAGTCCTCGCACACGCGTCTTCCCAGAAACTTGTCAAGCAGTGCCCCGCCCGTGTAGACTCTGCCGACCCGCGTCTCCGCCAGCCTGAACAATCGTCGTGGAGTGTCCATCGTTATCAACCTCGCAAAAGGGATGATTGGTATTGCATCATAATACCATAAATCGATTCCCTGCCGATGCAAGAACCTTGTCGTAGGCCTTTCCCAAGAGGTCTTCGAAAGTGCTCTCGAAATAGCCGGCGAGTTGGGTGCTCGCAAGGTTCACCACGGACTCGACGGCAAGATCAAGTTTACCGTCTTGTCCATGCCAAAAATCGTCCCAGATGTCCTTCTGCCCCGTGATAATGACGTAATAATTGATGAACTTGTCGTAGTTCCTGCCGGGCAGCGCAAGCCGTAGAAAGAACGTCCTGAAGCTGTTGAGCCTCGCCCGTGCGAGCCAGTCCTCGTCGGAGGCCGTCACCCCCAGCGCCAGCGCCCGGAGCAGATAGAGCTTCGGGAAGCAGAACTCAGCGACCCCCTGCACCGCGCGGTTGAGAGCCGCATCCTCTTTTGTTTTTTTGATGAGTGGCTGGTAGGGGGCGGTGTCATAGTTCCCGGAAGGGACGCAGCCCTTCTCCCACTCCCGCGTGTTGATCTCCTTCCATACGGTCCCGAAAAGAACCTTGTCTTTTGAGAGCTCGGCGAACTCCCGCCTGAGTCCCGCCTTGTCAATCTGCGCGAGAAAAAAGTCCCGGACAAACTCCTCCTTGGGCAGCAGGCCGCATTTCGACGCCACCTGCTCCACCACGCTCTCCGACTTGTCGAGGAGATTCTTGACGCCGTCGATCACCTTGTCGACATTCTCCAGCCCCATCAGCTTCGCAAACGGCGCCGGGCGCTCCTTGGCGCGGTACATCGCATGAGCGAGCGCCTTGAAGAGCGTCTCGATGACCAGCGTGCTCTTGCCCGATCCGGAGACGCCGGTGACGCAGGTCAACGTCCCGAGCGGGATCTCCAAATCGATCCCCTTAAGGTTGTTGCCTCGTGCGCCGATCAGGCTGAGCGACTTCACGCCGGGGCGCCGCTTCTCCGGGATCGGGATCGAGAGCCTCCCGGAGAGGTACTTGCCCGTGAGCGATTCCGGGTGGCGCACAATCTCCCCGGGAGTCCCCGCCGCAACGAGGTGACCGCCCTTCTCGCCGGCGCCGGGGCCGAGATCGATGACGTAGTCCGCCGCCGAAATCGTCGCCTCGTCGTGTTCTACGACCAGCACGGAGTTGCCCAGGTCCCGCAGCCCTTTGAGCGTGCCCAGGAGCCGGTCGTTGTCGCGCTGGTGCAACCCGATGCTCGGCTCGTCCAGCACGTAGAGCACGCCGACAAGGCGCGAGCCGATCTGGGTCGCGAGGCGAATGCGCTGCCCCTCGCCGCCGGAGAGCGAGGCCGCCTCGCGCTCGAGGGTCAGGTAGCCGAGGCCGACGTCGGCGAGGAACTGCAGGCGCTCGCGGATCTCCTTGAG
>CAYTFM010000167.1:0-18911 GCA_964436735.1 uncultured Victivallales bacterium
GCCGCGCAGTGCCATCGCCACCGGCCAAGTGGACTTCGTGCTGCCGCCGGCCGAGATGGCCGCGCAACTCATCGCCTATACCAGCCACGCGTTCGGGAGGGCCTCACGCCCTTCCCTCCCGGCTCCCAGCACCGAGGACGCGCTGCGTAAAATCTTCATCCTGCTGCGCGGCCAGACCAGCCACGACTTCTCTCATTACAAACAAAACACCATCATCCGCCGCATCGAGCGGCGCATGGCAGTCCATCAGATCGAGCGCCCGGACGAGTATGTCCACTATCTGCAGCAGGACTCGGAGGAGGTGCAGGCACTCTTCCGCGACCTGCTGATCGGCGTCACCAGCTTCTTCCGTGATCCAGAAGCCTTCGCCCACCTCGAGGAACACGCCATTCCACACCTTTTCTCCACCTCCAAAGGCGCACCGCTCCGCATATGGGTGCCCGGCTGCTCCACCGGCGAGGAGGCCTACTCCATCGCGATTCTGCTCCAAGAGCGCCTTGAGGCCCAGCAGCAGCAGTTCAGAGTGCAACTGTTCGCCACCGACATCGACAAGCGGGCCATCGAGCATGCCCGCGCCGGCGTCTACCCGGCAAGCATCGCCGTCGACATCGCGCCGGAACGGCTCGAGCGCTATTTCATTCCTGATCCGGACGGCAACGCCTACCGCATCAACAAACACATCCGCGACATGCTGATCTTCTCCGAGCAGGACGTGATCAAGGATCCGCCATTCTCGAAGCTCGACCTCATCAGCTGCCGCAACCTTTTGATTTATTTGAGCGGGAAACTGCAGAAGAAACTCATTCCCCTGTTCCACTACGCACTGAATCCAGGCGGCATGCTGTTCCTTGGCACCTCGGAGACCGTGGGGGAGTTCGCGGATCTTTTCGACACCCTGGACCGCACATCGAAGCTCTATCGGCGCAAAGATGACAGCGGCGCGGGCCGCGCGGGAATGAGAAGGTTTCTTTCCCAAAACCTAGAAGGATCGGGCACCTCACGGATGACGGGAAAACATCCCGGTAAAAACGGCCTGCCTCTGCGCGAGTTGACTGAGCGGGCCCTGCTGCAGCACTGCGCCCTGGCCGCCGCGCTTGTCAACGACCGCGGCGAGATCCTCTATCTCTACGGCCGCACCGGCCTCTACCTGGAACCGGCGCCGGGCGAAGCCGGAATGAACATCCTCAAAATGGCCCGCAAGGGGTTGCGGCAGGAGTTGATCATCGCCCTGCGCGACGCGGCGGAGCGTAAAGAGCCGGTGACTCATCCGGGACTACGGGTGAAAACCAACGGCGACTACACCCCCGTGAACCTAACCGTCCGCCCGGTGGCCGCAGCCTCGGCCACCACGGATTCGAACCTGTTCGTGGTCATCCTTGAGGAGGCGCCGAGTCTGGAACCATCCCATAGACATGGAACTTCCCCTGAGGATGCCACCGAGAGAGCGGGCGGGCCCGATGCGGAAGTCGACGAGCGCGTCGCGGAGTTGCAGCGGGAGTTGCGGGCTAAGGAGGACTACCTCCAAAGCACGAACGAGGAACTGGAGACCACCAACGAGGAGCTCACGTCATCCAACGAGGAGATGCAGTCCATCAACGAGGAACTGCAATCCACCAACGAGGAATTGGAGACCTCCAAGGAGGAGCTGCAGTCGGTCAACGAGGAACTATCCACGGTCAACGCCGAGCTTCAACAGAAGGTGGCCGACCTGTCCCGGGCCAACAACGACATGAACAACCTCCTGGCGGGCACGGGCATCGGCACCATCTTTGTGGACCATCAACTGCGCATCCTGCGCTTCACCCCACCCGTCACCCAGGTGATCAACCTGATCCTGACCGACGTGGGGCGGCCGGTCAGTCACATCGTCTCCAATCTTGTGGGCTATGACAACCTGGCGGCGGATGTGCGGGCGGTGCTTGACGACCTGGTCCCCAGAGAGATCGAAGTCCAAACCAAAGCCGGATCATGGTATCTGCTGCGCACCCGCCCCTATCGCACCCTGGAGAATGTCGTCGAAGGAGCGGTGATCACCTTCACTGACGTCACGGAGATGAGAAAGGCTCAGGAGGCCCTGCGGGAATCCGAGACGCTGCGGCGCCTGGCCGTGGTCGTGCGCGACGCCCGCGACGCCATCACGGTGCAGGATCTCGACGGCCGCATTGTGGCATGGAACCCGGGAGCGGAACGGCTCTACGGCTGGAGCGAGACCGAGGCGATAGCGATGAACATTAGCGACCGGACTCCGGAGAGCCGGCGCGCGGAGGAGCTGGCCACCGTGAAGCGGCTTGGCCAATCCGAGACACTGGAACCGTACCAGACTCAGCGGATTGCCAAAGACGGCAGGACCATCAAGGTGTGGCTGACCGCCACCGCATTGGTGAATGAGGCCGGAGGTATGTATGCTATCGCGACAACGGAGAGGGAATTAAGCGGAACTGGCGCGTAGCTCGGACAATGCGGCATCCTGTTCTTATGAGTAGACAACCATCAGGCGCACAATGAACACAACCTACGAACACGAGGATTCCACCGATCTACGCAGGCGGGCGGAGGCGAAAGCCTTGGCGAACGATGCCAGCGGCAAGGAATCGTCTTCGCTCAAGGAGGCGTACCTGCGGCTTCATGAGCTGCGGGTGCATCAGATCGAGCTGGAGCTGCAGAATGAGGAGCTGCGGCTGACGCAGTCTGAGCTCGGAGCCTCGCGGGAGCGCTACTTCGACCTTTACGATCTGGCACCCATCGGCTATGTCACCGTCAGCGAAACAGGGGTGGTCCTGGAGGCCAATCTCACCCTCGCCACTCTGCTGGGAGTGGAGAGGGGCGCGCTGGTCGCACAACCGCTGACCCGATTCATCCTCTCCGAGGATCAGGACGTCTACTACCAACACCGACGACGACTCCTTGAAGCGGACGCGTCGCAGGCGTGCGAGCTGCGGTTGCTGAAACAAGATGGAACGGCAAACTGGGTGCGGTTTGAAGCGACTGCCGCGCGGGATGCCGACGGCGCGCTCGTGTGTCGCACGGTGATCAGCGACATCACCGAGCGCAAGCGGGTGGAGGACGAGTTGGTGCGGGCCAAGGCGGCGGCGGACGCCGCGAACACCGCGAAAAGTCAGTTTCTGGCCAACATGAGCCATGAGCTACGCACACCGCTTAACCCGATCATCGGGTTCTCGGATCTTCTGGCCGATGCCCCAAACCTGACGGAGGAGCAGCGGCAGTGGCTCGGTATTGTCAGCCAGCGCGGACAGGATCTGCTGACGCTGATCGGCGACATCCTGGACCTCTCCAAGATCGAGGCGGGAAAAGCAGTCCTTGACCCGCAGTCCATAAGCCTTCGCCGGATGATGGAGGACATGATATCTTCGATCAAACCCGCGGCCGCCAAGAAAGGACTGGAGCTGGAATCGCACGTGGCGTCGGAGCTGCCGGATGCGATACGCGCGGACGGTCTCCGGCTCCGGCAGATTCTCCTTAATCTGCTGGTCAACGCCATCAAGTTCACGGCGAAGGGCGGTATTATCGTAAGCGTCGAGGATGGCTCCTCCTGCGTAGGACACCCACTGGGCACTGGAGAGACAGCCTTGCAGTTCAGTGTGCGGGACACGGGAATCGGCATTCCCGAAGACAAACGGGCCAAGATCTTCGAGGCGTTCGAGCAAGCTGACATCTGCCATGCGGTGGAATTTGGAGGCACGGGGCTGGGACTGGCGATCGTATCGAGTCTCGTGAAACTGATGGATGGCACGATATGGGTGGAGAGCGCGGTTGGGAAGGGCAGCACGTTCGCCTTTACGGCCATCGTAGGCACTCATCATGCGGGTGCGGGAGCAGAGAGAAAATCGCGTGCAACCGTTCTCAGTTCCCGCCACACATTGAGAATTCTTGTCGTTGACGACGATCCCGCAAGCCGCCTACTGGTGGAAAAAATGCTTTGCACGCGCGGCGACGAGGTCTACCTCGCAGAGGACGGAGCGCAGGCGTTGAAGCTTTTCGATACCGAGGCATTCGATGTGGTGCTGATGGACGTTCGGATGCCTCGTATGGGTGGAGTCGAGGCCACACGGGCTATTCGTGAGCGCGACCAGCGGACTGGAAGGCACACGGTGATCATCGCATTGACGGCACATGCGCTTGCCGGCGACAAAGAGGCTTTCATGGCGGTGGGGATGGATGGCTATGTCGCCAAACCCATCAAAAAGGGGACGCTTTTCCTCGCCATAGATGCCGTACGAAACGTCAGCAGTTACATTTAGCTTAGGTCGGGAAATGCGAGAGGTAAACATCATGGGCAAGGCGCTTACACTGCTGCTCGTACTTCTGTTGACTCTGGCGTCGGTGGCCGTTTTTTTCTTTCTTGACAAGAAGATTGCCGCCGGGGAAAGGGAATTGGCTGATGGTCAAAGCCAGCTTGCGCAAGGACGGCTCGCGCTCATGAAGGGCAAAGCTAAGTTGGAAGACGGAAAGCGAGAGTCGTCAGAGGGGAAGAAGGAATACGAGCAAGCTGAAGACAACTTGCTGTTAGTGGTAGGTGATTTGCTTCTCCATGGTAGAAAAAGCTACAAGGAGGGGAGAGGGCGGATCGCCGCAGGCGACAAACTGATTGCCCAAGGCGTGGATGCGGTGTACGCTGGGGAAAAACGCATTGAGGAAGACGAGACGGAGTTGCGGCAAGGGAGATCGCAATTGAGACTGGCCAAATACGCGCGCCTCTCCTGCGCGCTCGGTGCGGTTTTCTTCGCCTCCGCGTCGATTGTGTACGGATACCGATGGAGGCGAACACTGGCTCGGATCACTAAGGGACACGGGACTTTCTAATCTACCAGTTTGGGAGGGGCATCCAAGGCAGACAGGAGACGCGGTGGCACACAATTCCGGGACAGGGACCAAAGACGCAGAAAACGACTATCGCATACATTTTGTCCCTTTTACGAGGAGAAACAGGTAGACTGAAAATCCTTGTGTCGCCGGTTCAATTCCGGCCCTTGCCGCCACTTTTCATCCTCAGCGGTCTTTTCCCGGCACGTTCCGTCCCCTCTCTCACGTCTGTGCGCTCCGAGGTTTAGCGCGCCTTTCCGCCCCCGGCGTGGCCGCCGCCATGATGTTCGCCCCCGCCCTTATGGCTCCGCTCCGCATGCCCTTCGCGCTCGCCATCCTTTGCTTGAGGGTGGTGCGCGGCCCCGTGCGCTTCCCTCTCGTGGCATTGGGCGTGCCGATCGAGAAGTCCGTGGTGGTAAGGATAATACTTCCCATGATACCAGGTGCCATGTCCATGGAAGTAGTGCCACGGATAATATCTGCCGTGGCTATAGACCCAGTGGTGTCCCCAGTACCAGTTGTGCCACCAGTAATAGGGATAGTGGTGTCCGTTCCAAAGGACCCAGCGGTTGTTGTAGACAGGCCCCTCGGCGGTGAAGAACGCCGGATCGTACAGCACCTGCTGTCCCGGCGCGACGACGGTCGTGTTCTGGTCGTTTTGCGGAACCGTCTGCGGGTCGAGATTCGCCTCGGCGGGAATCGCCTGCATGTCCGGCGCGCCGCCTGCGGGCACAAGATCTCCTCCTTTTTTGTCGAGTTCACGCTCGAACTCGTCGGCCTTCGCGGGATCGTAGCCGTACTCCCGCTGCATCTCGGGCGCCATGTCTCTGAAGTCGAGCCATCCCGCCTTTCCGTGGCAGATGAACGAAAGCCCGATAGGCGTCCGTTCGGTGATCTCCACGTCCTTGTACGACGTGCCGTCATTCCTGTCCAGGTCTTTCGCCGACGCGCAGACCGCCGACGCAATCGTCAAGAGCAGACAGAGGGCGACTTTCACTGGTGACCTCCTTGTTTGTGTTCACCCCGCGGTTGCGTGGCGTTCGCCGATGGATGCTATCGTAAGTTTGATGGATGATGCTCACGCAACAACACCGTGAGACAACCGACCATTCGCGTTTATTATGACAGAGGCGTGCCCAAAAGTCAAATGCCACCGAGCCCGAGTGGTGGCCGTGGCGGAGATGATTTGTTTTTGAGCATCCCCAAGGCGTTTGCCTTCCACCTCCCGCCGAATTATCTTAGCATTGTCACAATTCAGCGGCAAGCAGGGTGACTCCGTGATCATTGGCCTCCATTTCTTCGCACTGCCTGTCTATGATGTGGAGACGGTCGCATGAGCTTGGAACTTGACAAGAAATCCTCCCGATCCTCCGACGCCCCCGGATTGGCGGCAGTCCTCATCAACGACGACCGGACGCAGTTGAAGCTTCTGTCCACGGTGCTCGCCTCCGATGGATTCGAGACGGCGTCCTTCTGCGCCGCGGCCGACGCCTTGGCGTTTCTGCGCTCGCACCCTCCCCCCGCCGTGATCATCACGGATCTCTACATGACGGAGGTGGATGGCTGGACGCTGTGCCGGATGCTCAGGTCGCCGGAGCACGAGCAGTGCAACAATGTCCCGATTCTGGTCGCGTCGGCGACCTATACCGGCGTCGACGTGGATGATCTGACCATGGAGGCGGGGGCCAACGCCTTCATGCCCATGCCCGCGGACGCCGCGGAGCTCAAGGGGCTTGTCAGGCGGCTCGTGGCGGGCGGGCTGCCCGCCCGCAAGGCCGGGGTGCTCATCGTCGACGACGATGTGGAGTTGACGGGAGTGCTTGAGAAAGTGTTCTTGAAAAACGGCTACGCTCCCGTTGTCGCCCACAGTCCCTCGGAGGCCCTCGAGAAGGCCGCCGCCGTCCGTCCCGCCGTCGCTCTCGTCAACCACCGCGTCTCGAATCTTGAGAACTACGGCCTGCTGGAGGCGCTGCGGCGCTCATACCCCAACACCGCGGTGCTCGTGATGACGTCGGAGACGAATCCCGCCCTCGCCGCCGAATGGCTCCGGAAGGGGGTGCGGGGATATTTGACAAAGCCGTTTGACCACGGGTACCTGCTGGAGTCGGCTCGCAAGGCGCACCGCGAGTGCTCCTTGATGCGGATCGAGCAGCTGCTGGAGCGCAGGACGCGCGCGCTGCAGGAAAGCGAACAGAAGTATCGAGAGCTCGTGGAGCAGGCCAACAGCATTATTCTGCGCTGGAAGTCCGATGGGCGGATCACCTTCCTCAACGAGTTCGGCCAGCGGTTCTTCGGCTATTCGGCCCAGGAGATCATCGGCCGCCACGTGATCGGCACGATCGTCCCGCCAACCGAGAGCGACGGACGCGATTTGCGACAGCTCATGGAGCGGATCTGCGCGGATCCGAAGGCGTTCGAGCAGAACGTCAACCAGAACATGCGCCGCGACGGGGAGCGCGTCTGGATCAGCTGGACCAACCGTATCGTCTCGGACTCCCGGGGACAGGTGGCCGAAATCCTGAGCGTCGGCACGGACATCACCGAGCGCAGACGGGCGGCGGCGGTGCTGCGGCAGCGGGCTGACGAATTGGCCGCGCTCAACGACGTGGGTCGGATCGTCAACGCCAACCTGACCATGGAACGGACCACGGCGGCGGCTCTGCAAGGCATGTTGGACGCCGTTCGCCCCGACCTGGCGTTCATTTTTCTCCGCGACGGCGATCGGCTGTTTTTGACGGACGCATTACCCGCCTCCGCCCGGCAACGTCTGGGCGTGATACCCGAACACCGGGTCGGTGAGTGCCTGTGTGGCTTGGCGGTGTCCGAAGGGCGGCCGCTCTACTCGCGCGACATCTTCAACGACTCCCGTTGCACGTGGGAGGAATGCAGACAGGCCGGACTAAAATCCTTCGCCGCCCTTCCTCTCCGCAGCGGGGACGAAATCATCGGAGTGATCGGACTGGCATCCGGCGCGGAGCGGGATTTCGAGGCGCAGGGGAAGTTCCTGGAAACGCTTGCGGGGCAAGTCTCGGTCGCGCTGGCCAACGCCCGGCTTTATGAGGCATTGCAAAAAGAGCTGGCAGAGCGGAAGCGTGGGGAAGAGGCATTGCGGACGCTCAACCGCGAGCTGGAGCGGTCGATCATCCACGCCAACGAGCTGACCGTCAAGGCCGAGGCCGCGAACTACGCCAAAAGCGAGTTCCTCGCCACCATGAGCCATGAGCTGCGCACCCCCCTCAACGCCATCATAGGGTTCACCAATCTGACACTGGCGTCGGAAGTCACCGACAAGCAGCGGAACTACCTCGAGATCGTGAGCAAAAGGGCTCTTGACCTGCTGGCCATCATCAAAGATATCCTGGACCTCGTCAAGATAGAGACCGACAAGATGGAATTCGCCGACGAGGAGATTGACATTGGCAGGATCATCCGGGAGGCCGTCGAGACGGTCGAATTGGACGCCAAGAGCAAGAACCTCTCTGTGCAGACAAGCATCGCCCCCGACATCCCCCGCGTCCTCAAAGGCGACAGCCTGCGCCTTAAGCAAATCATCATCAATCTCGTCGGCAACGCCGTGAAGTTCACGGAACGGGGCGAGATCCGCATCTCGGTCACGCGCCAGCCCTCCGGCTCGTCTGGCTTGTCCGCCCCGCCTGCCAACACACAGCACACGACGAACAAGCTCCTTTTCTCCGTCTCGGACACCGGCATCGGCATTCCAGCCGACAAGCGGAAGATGATCTTCGAGGCGTTCTCGCAGGTCGAAAGCTCCTATACGAGGAATTTTGGAGGGGCCGGACTTGGGCTGGCGATCTGCACGCGTCTTGTCGCGAAGATGGGAGGGGACATCTGGGTGGAAAGCGAGCCCGGCAAGGGCTCCACGTTCTTCTTCACGCTATCCTTGCATGAGGCTACCGCCGCAGCGGGGGAGAGCCTTGGGGACGCCGAATCCGCGCCTTCGAAGGAAGTAACGCGACGGCTGCGGATACTTGTGGCCGACGACGACCCCTTGACCAGACAATTGGCTACGATACTCCTCGCTGAGCACGGCCACGACCTGACGGTTGTGGGTTCAGGCGGGGAGGCTGTCGAAATGGCGGCCCGCCATTTCTTCGACATCGTTCTTCTGGACATTCGGATGCCTGGCCTGAATGGCATTGAAACCGTCCGTGAGATCAGGCGGCTGGAAGCGGCTGGATCGCTGCCCGACGCACGCGGGAAACGCGCCAGATTGCCAATCATCGCGTTCACCGCCTTCGCAATGTCTGGCGACAGGGAGGCGTTCCTGGCGGCGGGTATGGATGGCTACATCTCCAAGCCACTTCAGGGAGACACACTTTTGAGCACCATCCATACGGTGCTTACAACAATCGCGGCCACTAGTTGAGACTGGGGATTCTCCCAATAATCCGCAGGTTCGGCTACATCTTGGCAATAGCTATTGACGGCCCTTGCCATATAGGATACAATGAAGGTGTCCCTCTCTCCCGCCCTTGCCGGAGTTGACTCTCTTCTCTCCTCCTCCGGCAGGGGCTCTTTTTACAGGAATCGGCAATGAAATCCACCCAGCAACATAATTTCTCACATGGTACTCGAAAGTGACTTCCAGCCCATCCAGCACGCGTTTCACGAAAAACCGTTTTTTCCTGAAAGACACCATCCGGCAGCAGATAGACTTCTCGCAAACCGGTCAGAGTCGGCATGCGCCAGCTCCCCCCCTTCAGAAATCGTGTCCGCCAGACACCACGCGTGTCCGCCTTCCCGATGGCCCCGCGGCATTGACCCGTCTGGGGCGTCTGTCACTTTGCGAGGCGATCATCCGCCGCGAAAGCGCGCGCCAGTATGCCGCGACACCACTCACCGTTGAAGAACTGGCCGCTCTTCTTTGGGCAACCCAAGGCGTGCGCAAAGTGCTGCACCCCGCATGCGCGCTCCGCGCCGTGCCCTCCGCAGGCGCGCGCCACGCGTTCGAAACCTACGTGGCCGCAAGTCGGGTGGAAGGGCTGCCGCCCGGGTTGTACCGCTACCTGCCCTTTGACGACCAACTGGCGCAACTGATGGTCGATGACCAGATAGGGAGTAAGGCGGCATCCGCCTGTTTGGGGCAGGAGTTTGTGGCCGCCGCCGCGGCGACGTTCTTTTGGACGGCAGTCCCCGCTCGCATGGAATGGCGATATGATTTGGCGGCCCACAAGGTGATCGCCCTTGATGCCGGACACGTCTGTCAAAACCTTTATCTGGTCTGCCAAGCCCTTGGAGCGGGAACCTGTGCGATCGCCGCCTACGATCAGGACGCCTGCGACCGGCTTCTCGGAGTCGATGGCGAAGATGAATTCACGGTGTACATTGCGCCAGTTGGCAAGCTCTGATTCACCAACAGACAGCCGCAGCTTACGAAACGCCCCTGTCAGCTGTGGAGAACACATGGGGATGATAATTGAATTGCCGCCACCATAGGGATGGCGGCGCGGAGACGTCTTGAGTTCGATGCATGTGAGGGCTTCCGCCGCGGCGGCGGTGCTGCTCCTCCTTTTCATAGCCGGCTATCTGACGGGAAAGACGACACGGGCGGAACCTTTTGACAAAAGGGCGCAACGCACCGCGGCGGCGACGTCCTCAGCGGACGCCCGCAGTCGCTCGACCCCCACCCCCAGTCAAGCGGCGGCCGCCGCCTCAATGGCCGCGGCCGCCCGCTCGTCGCCGTGGTCGGCAAAGGAACGGGAGGCGTTCACCGATCTCATCACCATCCTCCAGGAAAACGGGGGGCAGATCGACTACCTTGGAGCCTTCAAGGCGGTTTCGGCGTTACACGACAACCAACTTCCCGACGCCGTTTCACTATGCGTCTCAGAGAGATCGCCGATGGGATCCACCGTCCTTCGCGAGCTCTTCAGACGTTGGGGGAAGACCGACGCGCGCGCCGCCTTGGCCCGCGCCCACGCCCTTCCCGCGCAACATCAGCGAGCGGTCGCCATGCGCGGGATCGCCTCAGGCTGGGCCGACTCCGACCCCACCGCCGCGACGGCATACGGGAAGACGATGCCCCGAGGCCTTCTGAAAAACGAATTTCTGGGAGGGCTCATCGAGAAGGTGGCGGACCGCGACTCGCAGGCCGCCATCGCCTTGCTTCAAGAGTTTCCCGCCTATCAACAGTCGTCTCTCACCGAGCCGCTTTTCAACGCCCTGGCGGCAAAATCAGGCAGGAACGCCATCGCCGCCGCGCAGAACCTGCCCAAAGGCTACTTACGCGACAGAGCCCTCTCCGCCTGCGTCGACAGCTGGTCTCAGAAGAATCCCCAAGACGCCTTCAACTGGGCCCGCGCACTTACCAACTCGTCGCAGAAGAGCACCTTGCTTCAACAGGTTTTCAGCAACTGGGCCGCGCTCGATCCCAAGGGGGCCGCCGGCGCGCTCGGCGACGTCAAGGAGTTGCTTGATTTCGCTCATTGCCAGATCGCCACGGAATGGGCCAGCCAGGATGTGGGAGGCGCGTTGCAATGGGCGGCGGGGCTGGAGGAAGGGATGAAAAAGGACGTCATGTTGAATATCGTCGAAACGTGGAGCTGCAAAGACCCCGAGGCGGCCCGCCAATGGGTGTTGAATCTGCCATCGGAAGAGGAACGCGACCGCCTTCTGCAGATCATCATCCCTGAGTGGTCGAAGTATGAGCCGCGGGAGGCGGCCGAGTGGCTGGAACAACTCACCGACAACGACACCCGCTACGAACTCTACAGCACGCTGGCCCCGATATGGGGCAGTCAGGATCCCATTGGAGCGAAGGAATGGGTGGAGCGGCTGCACGACGACTCGCCCCACGACGAGCTCGCCATGGGGGTCGCCTCAGCATGGGCGGCAAAAGAGCCGCAAGCGGCCCTCGACTGGCTCCTCACCCAACCGTGCGAGGTGTCACGCGACTCGCTGCTCGCCTTATTCAGCGAAAACACGTCGAATGACGCCCCACGTGCCAGCATGCAGGCCATCGACCTCATCTCGGACGAGACCCTGAAGGCGGAGACCCTAGAGAAAGTCGCCGTCTTGTGGATCGCCGTCGACCCCGCCGCGGCGCACGCCTGGGCCGACGGGAAACACCTTCCTGAACACATTGCGAAGATTTTCCGGAAATGACCACTACCCCCTCAACACGCCTCATAACGATTGGGCTCCTCGCGGCGCTGCCTCTGGTCTTCTTTGCCGGTTTTTTTGTCGGCAGATCCGCCCAACGTCTCCCGACACCGCCCCCCATCCCCGCCGCGGCGCCGCAGAAGTCATCCCTCGCCAACACGGGCAAAACGGTCAAGAACAGGCAGAAGAGCAAACCAGTCAAAGCTCCGCCGAAATCGCCCAAGGAACGCCGCGCGCTCTTCGCTGAATTCACCTCCACCTTCCGCCGTTGCTCCAGCACTGTCGACAATGCGGATTTGTACCGCGTCATCGCCTCTCTGGACGATGCGCAAATCGCCACCGTCGTCAACAGCTGCGTGAAAAGTGGCCGCGCCGACGGCTTAGTCGTTCGCCTGCTTTTCCAGCGCTGGGGCAGGTTCGATCCGAAAAAGGCCTTGCCGCACGTCAAGAAGCTTGCCACCCACACGTTGCGGGCGGATGCCCTGAAAGGGCTGGTGGAGGGATGGATGGAGTCCGATCCAGAGGGAGCCGAGGCGTACGGCCGCCACCTCAGGGAGAGCCCCCAGAGAGACGATTTCCTGGGAGAGCTCATACGGAACACCAGAGAGATCACCCCAGATGAGGCGGTCGCCCACTGCAACAATCCACCGGCGGTCGAGAATCGTCTCTTATTTGTGGAGTCGATTTTCGAGCGGCTGGGCGCGGCATGCGGGGAGGAGGCGTTCCTTGCCGCCGGCAAACTGCGGAACGGCCCGGACCGCGACGCGGCCATCAGGGCGGCAGTCCGCGCCTGGGCGGTGAAGAACCCGGAAGACGTCTTCGCCTGGTCACAGTCACGCGCCATAACGGATCCACAGTTACGTGAGGAACTCGCGGACAGCATCTTCTACCAGTGGGCGGAACGAGATCCCTTGCGGGCGGCTCAGCTCCTCGACTCCCCCTCCACCCTCAGAACCCTTGCGGCGAACGGCATCTGCACCATAGCCGACAACCTGGCCGATCAGGATGTCCCCGGAGCCCTCGAATGGGCCTCCCGCCTCCGCCGGGAGGACCACACGCTGGCCTTGAGCTCAATCGTGTCGAAATGGGGCGAGGAAGACCCAGAGGCCGCGCGGCGCTGGGTGGTCGCACGCCCCCCCGGGGAGGAGCGGGACGCCCTGCTGTCGACCGTCATCTTCCAGTGGGCCGAGGAGGATCCCCGATCCGCCATCGAGTGGGTTGAGGAGAATGTAGGCGAAAGCGCGCGCGGCACTCGGCTCTCATCGATCGCCTGCACCTGGGCGGAGTCCGCCCCCGCCGCCGCCATCGAGTGGGCGGAGCGTCTCCCCAAGAATGATACTCGTGACTCCATCCTGCAAGCCGTCGCCTCCTATTTCATCCGCCAGGACTGGAAGGCGGCGACCGGCTGGCTGGAAGGCAAGCCCGAGGAGCTCCGCGTGAAACTCCTGCCGCAAGTCGCCTCTTCGTTGGCGGATGAAGACCCCCTCGCCGCCATCGCCTGGGTTTCCGACTATCCCGAGGGAGAACTTCGCGACAACTTGGTTGACAGCGTCATCTCGTCAGGCGCGCCGTACGCGATGGAGGCCTACGGTGAATGGGTCGACAGCATGCCCCGCGGGAAAAACCGCGATATGGCCGCCCAGAGCTACTCCCAGTCCATCCTTTATCAGAACTCCCCTCTCGCCTTCAAGATGGCTGCGACGATTGATGACGAGACGCTCCGTCAGGATACCTATCAAAGCCTTTTCTCGACATGGCTCACAACCGATCCCGCCGCGGCCAAATCATGGGCGGAGCGCGCGGATCTCCCTGAACAGGTCAAACAGCTTTTCATCGAACTTGACGACTCGACCCCCAAGGGATGATGTTGATTTTCAAGCCTTTCCAAGGTATAAAATAGATGGTGGGGCGGAAACGCGTCGAACGTGTTTTGCCGAGGTTCCAGATGCTGAAAAAGATCATCATCCTCACGGTAGGAATCACGCTTGCACAGTTCTCGCTGGTCCTGCTCGCCGGAGGGGGGGGCGGCCACGGAGGCGGAGGCCATGGAGGCGGGCAAGGCGGCTGCGGCGGAGGCTCCTGGCGTGGAGGAGGATGGGGCGCAGGCTCCTGGGGCTGGGGGTGTGGCGGGGGCGGACGTGGGTGGGGACGCGCCTGCGGTTACTGGGGAAGCCCCTACTGGTGGGATTACGGCTCAAGCCTGATCATCGACACCCGACCAGTCGTGGCAGTCCCACAGCAGCACTTTCCCAGTAGGTATCAGCAGTCCCCAGAGATCACGATCACCGAAGATGGGACATGCCTTCTGTTCCGGGACGGCCAATTCTTTATTTTCACGCCCAACGGTTTCGTTCCCGCGTCGACGCTGGACAAGGCCACCGCCGCATCCATTGCCCCCTCCCCACCTCCCGTCTCAAAGTCCACATCAGCCGCAGCTGCGAAAAAGGCGCCATCCCCCACGAAAAAGAGTGCGGAGAAATAATCGACATGAGGAGCCGCATAGATGCCGTTGGGGCTTAGCGTGACCAGCCATACCGAGGTGGCAGTCTGGCGCTCAGGCGCGTGTGCGCTTCGGCTCGCTTTGACCGGCAATTTTGTAGAGTTCGCTGATCGGCAGTTTGGTGGTGTCGCTCCCGACCCCCGCCTTGCCGTCATCCCCTACGCTCATTTCCGCGCAAAGGGACAGAATCCTGTCTAAAATATTCTTCAGCTCAGGCAACTGCCTTTGAAGCCTTTCGAGCTCCAACCTCTCCACCGGCGTGGCATCACCGCTCAGCCAGATGTCCAACTGCTCGCGGTACAGACCAAGAGTGCCGATGATCTCGGTGTTGTATTTCACGAGACGCTCCATCAGCGCGGCGTCCCTCACCTGGGGTTGCTCGATTGAGTTCTCGAGGCCGGCCAATTGCGCACTGCTATCCGCCAGCATCCACGTAATATCGCCAGAGAACTTCGGAAGGTCGCTCAAGGGGAGCCATGTGGGTTCGGACTCACGTTTAGTTGGCATATCCGAAAACCTTCCCTCTGCCGTGTCGGTTTATTCCGGATTGACAGATTGTCCGCGCAATCCGCCAGAACCAGCGAGATGCGCGGCGGAGTGGAAACAGGTATGAAAATATCATTCCCGGACGCCGCTGTCAACTCGCAAAGCGGAGCTGTACCGGAATCCGACGAGCGGCCGTGCCCTGAGCCCCCTCGTCCTACCCTTACTCACGTGGTGTGGTATTGTCTCTTGCTGTCTCTTGCGTTTGTGGAGGCTCTTCCGTCAATGTCCCGCCTTGCTTGACAAAGAGCGGTAGAATCAGCGTGGCCTCCATGACGAACCACCACAGCAGGCACGGCGCGGCCTTGATGGCGTAGGGGGCGAAGAAGCCGCTGCGCACAAATTTGGGAAAAAGATCTGTGCAGGAAAGTGAGGTGAACAGCAGGGCGAACCCAAGCAGCGCCCACAGCGCCGGGCATTGCTTGTCAGTCACCGCCCACAAGGCGATCCCCGTCATCGCGATCACATACGAGGGCGATTCCGCCTTGTGGCTGAACACCACCACCCAGACCAGCAGCGAGCAGAAAAACCACAGCCTGAAGCAGGGGGTCTTATAACTGGAGAAGCGCAACAAAGGAACGGCAAGCAGCGCGAGCGAAAGAGCTTGGACAGGCGCATTTCCCACGTCCACATGGAACCAGGTGCGCAGAATGCCCATGGCGTTGAGGTCGGAGGTGGTGTCGAGGCCGAGCGACCACACCCAGCGTCGGCAGAGAAACTCGTAGTGTTCCTGGGAGACGACCAGCAGCGGGGCGAGAAACGCCAGCGCGAACGCCATCACCATCCCGCCGGCGAACCGCCATTTGCGGTCGTAGAAAAGACAGATGACCACAAAACCGATGGCGTAGATCTTCACATAGGCGGCAAGGCAGATGAGGATGGCGGCGGAGACGGGACGCCGCCTCTCGAAACAGACGAACGCCAGTACGAGCAAACCGGCGATCAGGGTGTTGCTCTGGAAGTTTTGCAGACATGTCAACGCCTCGAAGAAGACGATCCACAGCACGGCGCTTTTCTGTTTTGCCATCAGCGGGAGCAAATGGACGCCCGCGACCAGTGCGGCTGCGTTCACGATGTTCCACAGCAGCGAGCCACTGGCGTCAGGAAGAACGGCGAAGGGGCCCATCAGCAGGGCTGCCGTGGGCGTGTAGAGGAAATAGTCCGACCCCGGAACCAGCGTGTACAAATCCTTCCCGGCGATCAGATTGTGGAACGCCCGCGTGTAGATGCGGTAGATCTCGAGCCCCTTCGCGTCGACCAAATACTTCTGGACGCTGGCGACCACGGTGGCGATCAGGAAGGCTCCCGCCGCGACCCGGTAGTCGAGCAACACGCCCTCAGCGCGCTGGATATACGCCTTGATGTTCATCGATCCGAATGCCCTCCCATAAACCTCACAGCCGCATCCGAGCCATCTGAGACTCCCTGTCCGCTTGAAGGTCGTGTCGTGGATAGTACATTACGCAATGTGAAACTCGTCCGCACCCAATTGACCGCCATGCCGGAGTTAAACCCGAAACTCGAAACACGAAATTCGAAACAGTTTTCGGATTTCGACATTCGGATTTCGAAATTTCTGAATGGCGGCCCGCCTTGCACTGTGTGGTGGCGCGGTGGGGTATACAATACGCGGCCGCCGTTTTTTTTCACCCACGCCGAATAATTTTCGAAAAGGATTAACACGCCATGAGGATGACGAAACTCGTCGGACGCTGCATCAAAGAGACGCCCAAGGACGCCCAGACCGCAAGCCACAAATTCCTGATCCGCGGGGGGTACGCCCGTCCGATCTCCGCGGGCATCTACGCCCTTCTGCCCCTTGGCCTGCGGGTCGCGGCGAAAGTCGAGCAGATCATCCGCGAGGAGATGAACGCCATCGAGGGACAGGAACTGCTCATGCCCGTCGTGCTTCCCAAGGAGCTCTGGGAGGAGTCGGGACGCTACCAGAGCGTCGGCCCCGAGCTGCTGCGCTTCAAGGACCGCAACGACAAGGAGATGCTGCTGGCCATGACCCATGAGGAGGTGATCACCCACCTCACCCGCGGCGAAGTCACCAGCTACAAGCAGCTCCCCGTGATGCTGTACCAGTTCCAGACGAAATACCGCGACGAGGCTCGTCCGCGCGCCGGCCTGATCCGCGTGCGCGAGTTCACCATGAAGGACGGCTACTCCTTCCACGTCTCGCAACCGTGCCTCGAGGCGTACTACAAGCGGGCGCACCAGGCCTATGAGCGGATCTTCCGTCGGGTCGGCCTGCGGGACGTCGCCTCCATCGAGTCGAACTCGGGGATCATGGGCGGCGCGGTGTCGCACGAGTTCATGGCCCTGGCGGAATGCGGCGAGGACACCATCTTCATGTCGCCCGGCGGTGAGTACAAGGCGAACCGCGAGATCGCCCGCGCCGCGTGGAAGTTCCCCGGCGGCGAGCCGCAGCCCCTGGAGAAAGTCGCCACCCCCGGCAAGAAGAGCATCGAGGAGGTTTCGGAGTTCCTCGGCGTCAGGGCGGAGCAGACCGGCAAGGCCGTGTTCTACGTCGACAACCAGGACACGCTGATCTTCGCCATGATCCGCGGGGACTTCGAAGTGAACGAGAGCAAACTGAAAAACCATCTCCACACCAACGACTTGAACTTCGCAAACGACATCCGCATCCGCAAAGGAGGCGCCGAACCCGGCTACGCCTCGCCCCTCGGACTCGACCCGAAGAAAGTCCGCGTGATCGTCGACCCCTCGGTCGTCGGCACGGCCAACCTCGTCGTCGGCGCCAACGAGGCCGACTGCCATTTCAAAAACTTCAATTTCTCGCGGGATCTGCCCCCCGGTGCGGAGATTGTCGAGATCGCCACCGTGCGAGACGGCGACCCCTGCCCCGTCACTGGCGCCCCGCTCCTCAAGAAACGCGGCATCGAGGTGGGCAACATCTTCCAGCTCGGCACGAAATACTCGAGCGCCATGAATTGCAACTTCCTCGACGCCAACGGAAAATCGCACCCCATGATCATGGGATGCTATGACATCGGCGTCGGCCGTACCGTCGCCTCGGTCGTCAAGCAGAACAGCGACGAGTGGGGACCGCTATGGCCGATCTCGGTCGCACCATTCCACGTCCACATCTGCGCCCTGAACCTCAACAAGCCCGAGGTGAGCGCGGCCGCCGAGAAGCTCTATGCCGAACTGCTGACGCTGGGAGTGGAGACGCTCTACGACGACCGCGGCGAGAAAGCCGGTTTCGCCTTCAGCGACGCCGACCTCATCGGCGTGCCGTTGCGCGTGGTGATCTCGCCGAAGACGCTCGAGGCGGGCGGCAAGGCCGAACTGAAGCGCCGCGGCAGCCGCGACGCGGAGATCGTCCCGCTCGACAATCTCGCAACCACGCTCAAGGACCGCGTCCAGGCTGAATTGGCTCAACTGCGCTAAGAAACTCAATCGCCCCCCGGAGGTGGCTCCCACACTCTACGTGGCGCGAGAGCGTCACGATATGGCTTCACCGTGGGAGCCGACTTCTGCGGGCATTCATTAACAGGAGCTCAGACATGCGGACAACTTCGAAAGAAAAGTCCCGTTTAAGGCTCGTCCTCGTCGGGTGCTTTATCATCGTCGCGGTGGGCACCTGCTCCCCAAGAAGATGAAGGCTGCGCCGTCCACAACAGCCTCCCGCAAAGGCGAAGTGGTGCAGGAGCCCGCCCGCTCCTCCGACACCACCACACTGCGCTCGTCGAAGAAGGTTTCTTCGATAACCACGAAGGAGCCGAATGATCCGCTGACGATCAAGACGGAGAGCGCGACGACGAAAACGCTTGAAGACGGAAAAACCGTGACCGTCTCCGTCACCCGCGAGCCCGGCTTGAAATTTCCTTTCATCCGCGTTGAGGAGCGAACGCAACGGCTGAAAGACGGCACGGAGAAACGCATTTCGCGCAACGAG
>CAYTFM010000168.1:0-833 GCA_964436735.1 uncultured Victivallales bacterium
CGGTTCAGCGGTTCAGCGGTTCAGCGGTTCAGCGGTTCAACGGTTGGGAGATGTTGAGTGTGCGAAGCCCTAACCGTTGAACCCTTGAACCGTGAACTTTGAACCGTGACAGATTAAGATGCACATTAAAACACAAATTTGGACTCGTCCAGTTGATAGGGGTTTTTAATTCCTTTTGGGATGCCGTCGAGTTCCAGGGCGATGACCACCATGAGGTCCGGCCACTCAACCGGAAATCCGGGGAAGCGGACGCAGTCGCCCTCCTGCCTGAATTCGATCTCTTTTCCCGTGGCCAGCAGTCTGACTTTCAGGACTTTGTTGCCGATCCCGCACACCACGGTTTCCGGGCCGCGGTAGGAATGGAATGCGATGTAGGCGGTGGTGCCCCGCGCGCATGAGAGTTGATAATCATGTTTGTCGAAAGGAGCTTTCGTGGTGCCGTAGACGGCCTCCTTGTTCCGATTGACCCATCCACCAAATTCCTTCAGCAGTCTGAGCTCCTCGGGAGGGATGCCGCCGTCCCCCAAGGGGCCGACATTGAGCAGGAAGTTGCCTCCGTTGTGCATGCAGGTCGCCAGCGCGCAGGCGAGGTTGTAGGCGCTTTTGTAGTGGATCTGCCCTTTGTCGCAGCCCCAGGCCTCGCTCATGGTCATGCAGCACTCCCATGGCTTGTCGTGCGCCTGAAGATGCTGCTCGCACGAGGCGACGTCCTCGTCCAGACGGCAGCGGTCGCTTATCAGCAGCTCCGGCTGAAGTCCGCGCAGTTCGCGGTTGATCTCCGCCGCCCTCCAAGAATCCGGCGGCGGGCAGCCATCATAGAAAAGGTAATCTAT
>CAYTFM010000168.1:843-9958 GCA_964436735.1 uncultured Victivallales bacterium
CTATCGGGCCGTAGGTGGTCATCAACTCCTTCAATTGGGAATGGGCAATCCCGACAAAGCGCTCCCATCCTGTGGGATCCTTCTGGGGCCCCGCCGTGTAGCCGGGATCGGACCAGTCGGCCACGGAGTAGTAGAGGGTCGGACGGATCCCATGGGCGCGGCAGGCGTCGACGAATTCGCACACAAGATCGCGGCCGGCGGCGGTGTCCACCGAGTTGAAACTGGTTGTCGCCGTTTTGAAAAGGCAGAAGCCGTCGTGGTGGCGGGTCGTCAGACAGGCGTACTTCATGCCGCTGTCCTTCGCCAGACGGATCCAGGTGTCGACGGCATGAGCGTCGGGGTTGAACTGGTCCGCCAGCTTCCGGTACTCGTTGACGGGAATCCTTTCCAGGTACATGGCCCATTCCCTGCGATTCAGCAGTGAGTACAGGCCGTAATGGATGAACATGCCGAACCGCGCGTCCCGGAAACGCTTCACCGCTTGTTCGGGGGCCTTGGTCGCGTGTGCTAACTGCTCTTGATTCATACGACGTTTTTCTTTCATTTTTTTTATTTTTCATCCAAGGAAAGCTCGTAGCGTCCCCAGGCGTCGGAGTTGCGATTGTTGTCGAAGCTACCGTGCAGCGCCATCGCCGCCTTGCGCAGCAGCTTCGGCTCCAGGCTGTCGGCGTCGTCCAGCATGAAGTCCATGCGGAACTGGCTGCCGCCCTGAACCTGGAACGCGCTTTTCGCGTTCGGCGTGATCTTGCCTTCGAGCACATACCCGTCCGCGGTCTTGCGCCCCACGCATTGGACGTCCACCTGGTTGCGCCCATCCAGTCCATACCACAGCTTGCAGGGGGCGGTGACCTCACCCGTCTGGGGGATGACGATAACCTGATCCATCCCGTCGGAGAGCACGGTGCCCTGTTTACTGCGTTCCCGGCTGTCGAAGAAGAATTCCAGGCAGTCATATTTCCAGGCCGTGCTGACCATGTCATCAGGGGCGGGGCAGAGGGTGTTGTCCGTCGCCTTCAGGAGAAAGTACACCCCGTCGCCTTTCCGCCAGGCGGTCTTGACGCTGAAGGAGAGGTCGTCCTTGCCGCGCCACTGGGGAAGCCAAATCTCGGCGGTGTTCGGCTTGCCATGCACCACGCCGTCGGCGTCGTCGCAGGCCACCACCGGGATGTCCTTCCACTTCGCCTCGTCACCGTCGAGCGTGAACGGGACGCGGGCTTGCGGGACCATCTGGATCACGCCAGGGGACTGGAAGGAGGCCTGCGTGGACGAAACCAGCTTCCCGGCGGAAGTGCGTAGTTCGATGGTTACGGTATAGAGGCGGCGCTTGAGCGCGTCCGCCCGCAGTTCGATTGCGATCTTCTCGGTCTGCCCCGGAGCGAGGTTGAGCTCGGTCTTTGAGAGCGTGATCGACGCGCCCGGAATGGCGGCGACGGAGAGCGTGCCCACCAACGGGATGGCGAGCTGGTTGGAGACTGTCAGCTCCCCTTTGAGCATACGATCCTCCGGCAACGCCTCGGGAAGCGCCAGCCGGAGCGGAGCCACCGCTTGCAGGTTGGCGGGGACGTTGAAGACATAGAGCGGCGCTCTGCCGCACTTGACGGCGAGCAGGCCGTCGGCGTCCGCCCGGATCGCGCCATAGTTGCCCAGCATGTCCATGGTCCGGTATTCGGCGTTCGGGGGGACTTTGAAGTTCTCCGTCGCCGGCTCCATGCCGAAGACGGCGGCGGTAGTCGTGCCATCGGTGTTTTTGACCAGGGCGCAGAAGCTTTCGGCGGAGGCCAGCGGCAGCCGAACCACCTCCATTTGGTTGTTCAGCACCTGTCCGGCTATGGCGGTGATCGCCACGCCCCGCAGTCCCGGCTCGGCTCCGTCGTCGCCAGGCCCGCTCATGACGGTGTACATCTTGTAGCCGTCGGCCAGCTTGAGGAGGATGTCGTGGCATTGCAGCGCGGCGGCGTCGGCCTCCGGCATGAGGGTGACGAAGAAGGGGAAGTAGTCCACTCCTGAGTAGTTGCCGCCGCCGAAGCCCGCGGCGAAGGCGGCCTTGCCGGTCATCGGGCGGCCGTCGCCGCGGCGCGGCAGCGACATCACGCCGCTCTCGGTGCACCAGAGCGAGAGTTTCTTCCCCGGGTGTTTCGCCAGAAGTTTTTTCAACCGCTGGGTGGCGTTGTCGGGAGAGAGGTAGTCGCGGAGAGGCAGCCCGGAATAGGGGTGGTACGAAACGCCGTCCATGTACTCCATGCCGCCATTTTCCAGGATGCCGGCCAGCACCGAGAGGGAGCCGGGCTCGATGCCGGGGGGAAAGAAGAGGATGCCGGGGAACGCCGGGCGGAAAAGCTCATCGGCGGCCTTGAGGGCGTCGACATAGGCTTTCGTGTCGCAGGGGTCGTGCGGCTCGCTGGTGAACTCCAGGCCGAAGATGTTCTTGCCCTTCAATACCCGCAGCGCCTCGGGGTAGAACTTCTTGTCCACTCCGAAGCCGACGTAGGCGCGGAAGTTGGGGATGAGCTTGTTGTAATAGTCGTACTGTTTTTGGAAGCGGCCGTCATCGACGTTGTACGGATAGCAGAACATACGGCGCATCGGCGAGTCGAAATGGAAGAGCTCCGTGTCGTCGGCCCAGCAGGCCATGGGGTTGTTGATGGTCAACTCTTTCGGGGCGGGCGGCACGACGCCAAGACAGTAGCGCTGGCGCTTCAGCGGCTTGCCGTCTGGCCTGCGCAGTTCCATCTCCAAGTGGAAAACCCCGCACTCGGGGGGCAGGATGTTCTCGGTCAGACTTTTCCCCGCCTCCAGGTTCCGTTCCAACTTCTGCAGCGGCTTGCCGTCCAAGGACTCGAGGGAGAACAACACCTTGCCGGCGCCGAACTCGGCGGGGGCGGACACCGTGGCCGGGATCGGCTGCTTGATCCGGAAATAACCGCCAGTGTCTTTGGGAATGTCCAACTTGATTTGCCCAAGCCGTTCCTGCTCCGCCGCCAACGCGCGGCCAGCTGCGAGCTGTTCGGCCGGCGTCATGGCAGGCCGCCCCGTCTCCTCCTGTCGTTTGACCTCCGCCGCCGTCAGGGCGCGTTTGTAGATGGCCAGTTCGTCGATGTTGAAACGGCTGGTCGTCTCGCCCGCCTTTGGGACGTTGACCCCGACCATCATGAAATGTCCGAAGCCAAACCCCATCTCGTGGAAGGGGCCGACCAGCGGCGTGTCCTTCCAGGTCACCGGGACAATTGCCCCCGCGAAGGGCTTCTCGTTTTTCAGTTCGCCGTCGAGGTACAGTTTGAGGGATGTTTTGTCGAACACCACAGCGAAATGATGCCAGACTGCCGGTGTGAACGTAGCGGTCACTGTCGCTCCGTTCGCCTCCTTGTCCGTCGAGCTGGCGGCGAAACTCAGCGCTTCGTTGGCGTACCAGAGGTTGAAGCCGCCGCTGTGCCTGGGGTTGATCGCCCTGTCTTGGAAGAGCGACAGGATGTTGCAGCTACTTTTTGCCGACGCCTCGGGAATGCGTAGCCAGCCGGAGAACGTTCCTCCGTCCGCGAACTCCGCGCCGGTGATGCCGCTGCGGTACAGGCAGGTCGCCTCCCAGGGATATTCGATCGTGTCGACGCCGCTGGCGATTGCCGCCTTCCAGGGCCAGCGGCCGCGGGTCCATTCCGGGGAGACCGTCTCGGGGCTGAACTTCCACGGGAAGGCCGGATGTCTGCCATAGGTGCTGTAACGCTGAATGGTCAGCGAGCCAAGCGGTCCGCCCGTCACCGCCGTCTGCGAGCCACCGAGCGCGACCTGATTGGAGACCTCGTCGCCCTGTCCCTCCTCGAAGGTGTAGAAGCGGATCAGTGCCGGATCTTGTTTCACCGCCTCCTTGTGCTTCTGGAACTGCGCCTGTTCCTCCGCTTCGCCGGCGGACAGCGTGGCGGACGCCATTAGCGCCATGAGAATCGTCAAAATCTTGGGCTTCAGCATTATTGTTTCTCCTTATTGGTAATGGTTTCAACATTCAACACATAGACTGGCCGCGCTGAAACGGCTATTTCCCCCGATTGCAGGGGAATTGTTTTCCCGAACAGGTCGATGAGCTGTGCCCCGGGAGCCGCTGGGATCATCCTTAGCACCGACTCTCCGCCGGCGGTAAACAAGATGAGGCCTTTGCGGCCATCAGGATTTTTAAAACAGACCGTGAACACACCCTCGGTGACGTCCGGCAGCCGGCTGAGTCTGGCGTCTTTACCAACCAGGCCGTTGAACACCGCCAGCGCCAGTCCTTTCGCCCCAGGCAGCCCTGTCGTCGGATTATTGATCGGACTGTATTCTGACGGGCCGGATTCCAGAATCACCCGCTCAATGCCATCGGCAAGCTGGAGCGCAAGATCCTGGATCTGCCATGCGGCGCCTGTCGATTCGTCAACTGTCGGGATGGGCCAGCTGTTGTGCGTGGGAGCGGCAGCCGCCGGTTTTTCTGACGGCACCAGCGTGGTCCGCGCGGGTTGCTGGATGCCGCTGGCCGTGTTCCACACCGGCTTGCCGGCCGCCTTGATGATGTTCGCGCTCCAGGGGGATTTCGCATACTCTTTCGCGGGATCGACGGAGTACTTTCCCGCTGAAAAGATGTCATACCATGCAGCGGCGTTTTGCTGGAGCCACGCCGCGTTCTCGACGCCGTCTCCGATGTCGATCCGCCCCGCCAGAATCTTCGCGTCCGGAACATCTTTGCGCAGCGTTTCCGCCGCCGCGCGCAGCAGTGGCAGATACTCCTTCCGGTCGATGCTGGTGCCCGGGGTGGTGGCATTCCACAGTTCGTAAAGTTTGACGCCCTCATAGCGATTGGCCAGCAGGCGCCAGAGTTTGACATATGAGGCCATGTCCCTCGGCAGTTTCGCCCACCCCGGGATTCCCGTCAGGCACAGGATGGTCTCCGCGCCAAGCTCACGGTTCCTTGCCATCACCGCGTCCAGGCGCTTCCACTCATAGTCTTGCTTGCGCGGTTCCAGTTCCGCCCAGTCGACCACCACCCGGGCCAGCCTTATGCCAAGGGCGCGGACCTCCGGTTGGCGGGAGGCAAGTCCGCCCGCTCCGAGCTTTGACGATTCCATGGCAAAGGGGACGATGGCCACCGGATACGCCACCTGTTTCAGCATCTTTCCCCGCGTGGTCAACGCCAGCGTGATCTCCCGCATCCCCGGTTCCGAGAAGGAGAGCATGACCGGTTCCTTGAGTGGCAGAATATGTTTTACGCCGTTGACCACCAGCTCATCGGCTTCGGCCGCTTCGTCGATCAGAACGGGAATTTTCTGCTCTGTTTGAAAATAGCCGAACGTTTCATGGGGAATTTGTAATTGCAGAGCCGTCAACCGCGCTTCCTGTTCAGGCGAAAACGTCTGTTCCGGCTTGCCTTTCGCATACTTCGCCGTAATCTCGTCCTCGGATAATGTGGCAGTGTGGACGGTCAGTTGATCCAGTTTGAAGTCCAGGGGCCCGACGAAGAGTTCTCCCCGATCTTCCTTATATATAAGAGCCGCGTCTTTCCGTCCTGACAGTTTACCATCGACATACAGCGAGAGGCTCTTCGTGTCATAGTTGATGATAATATGATGCCATTTCTCCGGCAAAAACTCCTGCAGGTGGATTGAGTCCGCTCCCTCCGTCGTTCCCCAGCTCAGATTGAGCCAGCCGTTGACCGACCATTTCTGCTTGTCGAACCCAAGGGATAAACCATGCTTGTAGCTTTGGCTGATACTCAAGATTGAACCGCTAAAATAGTGCCGCGCATCGTACACGTACACCCACAACTCCAGCGCGAAGGTGATGCCACTTTGAAACCTGTGTCCGATGGTGCCGAGTTTCTGTCCGCCGTCCCCGAGGCGCAGGGCGTTCAACTCCCCGCCGCGCCCCAACGCCGCGCCCGCGTAGCGCGTTCCGGCCTCAGGGATCGCGCTCTCTCCGCGCAGACGGCCATACACCGAAAGCGTGGCGACCACCGCCGGCATTTTCTCCGCGGCCATCTTGTTCGGCAGGCAACCGGTCTGCGCCTGGGAGAAGTCGAGGTCGACCACTTCCGCCGCCTCGGCGGCACACAGCCCGTATGCGAACAAGACGGTCAGCGCGATTATCGTTCCGCTCCATCGAAACGCAGACGCGTGGAGGCGGACTCGCATTATTTCCCTTTTGCCGCTGGTTCAAGTTGGTAGCGGCCCCATTTGTCCGGCTCGCCGTTGTTGTTGAAGACGCCGTGGAGGGCCATCGCCTCCTTGCGCAGCTCCTTCTCCGAATCGGTGTCGTCGAGCAACACGTCAAAGGCGAACTGGGAGCCGGCGCGGACGCGGAACGCGGCGGCCGGGGCCGGACGGAGCGCCCCCTCGATCCAGTAGCCGGTGGCGCTTTTGCCGCCGATGAACTCGACCTGCACGCTGGGCTCCTTTCCTCCCGATCTGCCAAACCAGAAGTCGCAGGGGCCGCCCTCGGCGGTTGCGTTGGGAATGACCAGGATCTGCTCGACGCCGGGGGTGACGACGCCCTTGCGTTCGGCCACGGCGCGACCATCGAAGAACAATTCCATGCAGTCGTACTGGAAGGCCACGCCGCGCTTTTCCTTGGGCGCCGGCATCAGCACGTCGTCGGTGGCGTCCAGGCGCAGCAGCAACGCTCCGTCGTGAGTCCATGCGGTGCGCAGCGTGAACGACAGGTCTTTGGGGCCGCGCCATTGCGGTGCCCAGGGCACGCCGACGATGGGCTTGCCGTGCACGACTTTCGCCTCCTCGTCGCACGTCTCGGGCTCGATTGACTTCCACCACTGTCCGTCGCCGATTTTCGCAGACGCCGCGGCCTCCGTCACCTTGCGGACACAGCCTTCCGAGTTGAACGCGTAATTCAATTTGCCAAGCTGCGCGTTTCCATCGAAGAGCACGAAGCCCAGATCATAGATGCGACGTCCCAAGGTGCGGCCGTCGAGCTTGAAGCGCATGCTTTTGCTTTCTCCCGGAGCGAGAGACATCTTTTCGTCGGATACCGTGAGCGTCGTTCCTGGCAGCGGCGGAATAGGTTTGATCGTTGCGGAAAGATCCTTGGAGCTTTGATTGGTCACGACGAGGTCGCCTTCCATCTGTCCATCCTCGGGGAGGTTGGCCGGAGCGTTCGCCACTTTCATGAATTGCACCTGCGCGAAGTCCTTCGGCACGTCGAGGATATACACCGGCTCGCGGCCGGCCTGCACAGTCAGTATGCCACCCGGCGCGACGTCCCATTTCAACGGGTTGCCCATCATGTCCATGCCTGCCATGGTCGTGCGGTCCCCCACCTTGAAGGAGAGCGTCGGCGTCTCGTCGGGGAAGAGCGCGGCCACTCGGCGGCCATCCTGCTGGGTGATGATGACGGCGGCGTCGGAGCTGGAGGAGAGCGGAAACTTCTCGACCGACGTGCTCGGAATCAACAGCGACTGCAGCGCGGCGATGGCTGGCGCCATCTCGCTGGGCTGCCCGTTGCACGAGTTCATGTCGGGGTGATAGTGCGACACGCCGGAGAGGATGAAGAATTTCTGGCAGCCATCGCCGAGATCAAGCAGGGCGGACTGCACTTGCCAGGCGGCGGTGTCGCGTTCGGTCAGCACTGGCATGTCGGCGGGCAGGAATGGCGGCTGCCCTGGCGACTGCTGCACCCGCGCGTACTGGCGGGTGAGGACGTCAGCCGTCACCGGACGGCCGTTGACCCGCGCCGCCGGGTGGAAGCCGGTCTCGCTGTTCCACACCGGCACCCGCTCGCCCCGGAATTTCACGAGCTGCTCGATGGCCCGCTCGATCTGCCGTTCCTGCGTACGGGTCTTGATTGGGTAGGCGTTGTAGTTGTGGAGCGACAGCACGTCGAAGTCCTTGGCACCTCCGGCGGTGAAGACCTTCTCGTTCCAGTTCAGGAATCCGGGGCAGCCGCAGAGGCCGAGCACCACGGCGTTCGGATCTTCAGCCTTGATGGTTCGGTAGCCGATTTTGAGGAACTCCACGTACTCATCAGCGGGAATCAGATCGCCGGCGTTCGGCTCGTTCTCAAGCTCCCAGTAGGCCACCATGTCCTTGTACTGGCGGAACATCTGCCGACAGTAGTCGGCCCATATGCTCATATCCTTGAGAAGGAACTTCTTCCCCGGAGCGCGCTCGGCCCATGCGGGCATGCCCATGTGCAGGCAGAACATGACCTTGAGTCCGGATTGCTTTTCAAAGTCCATTTCCGCCCCAAATGTCTTAGGATCTATCTCGCCGACCTTCTTGTACGCCTCGCTGCCTTTGATCCAACGGTCGACCCCGAAGCCCAGGAAGCGGTTCTCGCTATACGCGCCGCTGATGTTGTGGGCCTGCAACGGCGACGAGAGCGGAATCTTGTCCGCCGGCGGAAGCGGGACGGTGATGGCGAGGCAGTATTCTTCGGGAAGCCTTTTGACGACGGCTCCGGCGGCGTCGGTCAGCCACATGTCGAGGAAGTAGATGCCGCACAGGGGAGGGGCCAGCTCGCAGATGGCCTCCGCGCCGCGGTCGGTGGTGGCGCTCAGCTTCCGCGTTTCCTCGGCGATGGTCATGTTGCGGACGTCGCGCAGCAGGAAGTGTCCCACGTACTCGCCCTGCCATCCGGCGTTCGCGGGGATCGCGATGGTGGCGGGGATCTTCGTCCCGACGCGGAAGATTCCTTCCGTGTCGATGGGGATGCGCATCGTGATGGCGTCAAGAGCCTTGCGCCGTTCCTGCAGTTTCCCGAACGCCACCGTCTGCTCCTCCGCGCTCGTGGCGGGACGCCCTGCCTCATAATGCGTCCGGATCTCGTCGGCAGTGAGGGCGCGGCTGAAGATCGCCACTTCGTCGACATCAAAGCGCTCGTTGGCCGGTTTGCCGCCGAAGTGGAATCCGCCGACATCCAGTTCCGGGAACGCCTGCGACCAGGACTCGTTCCGCGCTATTCCTATATAAGGGCCCGCGCACTCCTTCTCCGCCGCTGGCGCGCCGTCGATGAAGATCCGGACGGCCTTCCCGTCCCATTGACAGACGAGCTGGTGCCAGACGCGGGCGGTGAACGGATTGGCCGACACGATCGCCGGTCCCTTCGCTCCTCCGAGACGGAACTCGACCATGCCCTGCGGAACCCA
>CAYTFM010000168.1:9968-18889 GCA_964436735.1 uncultured Victivallales bacterium
GCCGATGTTGAAAAGCTGGCTTGATCCGTCGCCGGCCGAGCCGCCGTGCATGCGCACCCAGGCCTCGAGGGTGAACACGCCGTCCTCCGTGCCGCTGAACTGCGAACGGACGGCGTTGATGTGCGCCAGTCCGCTCGACATGGCGTTCTTTCCTTGCCAGCGTCCCTCGGTCCATTCGGGGAACGTCTGGAACAGCGGAGAATTCCATATCCACCACCGCCGCTCCCGCGAGCGCCCATAAGGCGAGTTCGAGAGGATGCCCAACGTGCCTTGTTTGTCCCCGACGCTGTTGGCGACGGAGAATCCCGCTCCCTCTTCGAAAAGGTAGTAGCGGACCAAGGAGGGATCTTTTTTCAATGTGTCGGAGTGCGCCTTCCATTTCGCTGGCTGCGCCGTTTCCGTTTGGTTGGTGGCCGTCTCCGACCCGGCGGCGGCACACCCCGCGCATGCCAACACCATCGCCGTCATTCCTGTGCTGATTGTGGATCTCATTGCCCCACTCCTTTATAGATGATTAGTCGTATTGCTGTTGAGAGGGTTGCCCTGAACCCTGAACCATTTTGTATGGTGACTTTACGGCTTCGACCAGTCCATCATGACGTCGGTACCTGTCCGAGGCATCGAGGACAAAGGAACATAGGTGGTGTGCCCTTCTACGAAAAGGACGTTCAGGCCGGTGTTGTGACGGGGGCCCCAGGTGGTGGTTGGCCAATAGTCACCGTTGTAGTAGTTGCCGGCCGCGTACCATGCGCTGTTGTCCTTTTGCGTGTCGATCATCAACGAGCTTTCAGAAGGATACTCGACCTGGCTGATTTTTTTGGCGGGACAGAAGGGTGCGCTGTCCCCTGGTCCGCTGCTGTAGCCGGCCCCGGAGGTGCGGTTGAATCCATAGGTCATCGCTGCCCATCGGTCGCTTGTGGTGATGTTTGGCAGCCCGTCGATCGGTTCTTCGGGACACAGGTAAGGACTGGGGCTTCTGCTCTTGAACGGCACTTTCATGTAGTCCTTGAGTATTCTGGCCGTGTAGAAGGTGGCTCCCAAGCCGGACGCCTCGTCGAATGCCGAGTGTCGGGCGGTCGGCAGCCAGGTGTCGAAGTCGTCCACGTACCCCATCACGCCGCCGGTGTACAGTTGCTTCAGGTTGTTGGCGCAGGAGATGCTTTTGGCGGACGCCTTCGCGTTCTTCAGCGCGGGCAGCAGCATCGCCGCCAGAATCGCGATGATGGCGATCACGACTAATAATTCTATCAGGGTGAATGCGGCCGCATTCACCCTGATAGAATTATTAATTGTCCGGCTGAAAATCTGGCACCGCGTCCGATTTAGCCCGCGCGTGTGCGGAGTACCGTTTTTCGTGCGCATCATACTATATCCTCCCAGATTTTCATTGTTCCCACCATAAACAATCCGTCCGACACGCATTTCTGCCTATCGATCATCTTTGGCAATCTCACCGCCCGCATCAGCACACCTTCGGAGTGTTTGTTTGCGCCGGTATGAGGCGATCACGTACAGCTTTCCCGTGGCGGATGTCGTCCGCCATGGCCATAAACTGCCTGAGTATCTCGCGGGCGTCGTACCCTATCCATGCGATTGGCACGCTCGGGTTCGGACGGTCGGGGAAATTGCAGTGCCCGAGGACGGCCACATCCTCCGGAACGAGCACTCCCGCGTCGAGTAACCCGTCGACTGCCGCCTCGACCAGATTGTCGTCGGCGATCAGCAGGGCGTCGGGGCGGTCGACGCGACTGGCGAACAGAAGTCGCGTCACATTCCGCGGCCACTGGGGTTGCTCGAGCGGCAGGCGATGGATCCACTGCGGACGGAGTTGGGCGCCGCGCGGCGTCGCGGCGGACGTGATGGCGTCACCTTTGTCGCGCCAGAAGAATCCGGCGGTGAGCACGCCCAGCCTCCGACGGTCGAGCGAGGCGAAGTGGTCAAGCGCGCGGCGAATATAGTCGGTCGTGTCGAACTTCAGCGCTGGAATTTCCGGCGCGTGAGGCGAGTCGAGTTTCACCACCGGAACATTTTTCTGTGACAAGAGTGTGGTATTCAACAAGTAGAAAGGATGCAGCAGCAGCAGCCCTGCCACCGATTGTGAGGCGACGGCGTGTTGAAGAAGTTGGAACCCACGGTCATCCTGGCCACCCGCTCCACCGGAATAGTGGGTCGGCACTTCGATGTCCAGTTCCTTTTCCAACAGCGCGGCGGCATGGAGAATCGCATGATGAAAACGGCTCCAGGGATGATCCTTGGTGTCGCGGTTGGTGAGCACCACACCGTAGCGCGCGAGGTGGGGAAGGCGCGGCGCGACGGTGGTGCCCGTAGGGCCGGCGACGATGAAGCCTTCCGTCGCCAGACGGTCCATGGCGCGCTGGATCGTGACCGGGCTGACCTTGTAGCGCGACCGGAGTTTTGCCCGGGAGGGAACGCTGTCGCCAGGGCCGAGGTGTCCCGAAAGGATCTGGCTGCGCAGGTCCGCCAGGATGCGCTCCCGCTGCGCCGGAGGGCGGGTCGTCCGTTTCCCATGATCGATGTCCCATGAGCCCATCACGCCACCTACCGTGCCTGTCGTTCACCGCGACTACTCTTTCCGCGGATTGGTGATACACAAATAGCGTTATAGATAGTGTATCGCATGCGGCGTAGCGGCGCAATAGTGGTTTCTGAGAAAAGTAGGAACAGTAAAGCGTGAAACGTAAAACGTAACAAGATCTCTCTCGTCAGTTCAGACTTCCTGTTTGTGGAAAAAATCCTGGTAGCCCACCGCGGCTCGGCAAGTTCACCACGGCGAATCTTTTCGACCTCGCCCTCCAGCATACGCATGGATTTCACGCCTGAAGTGGAGGGAGAGGCCTGTCCGAGCCGCGGAAGTAGGGCACATACACTTTTCCCACAGTTCGGGCGTGTGCGGAGGACGGGTAAGGTATCTGCAGTTACGTCATCGCGCTCACGCTTTACGTTTTACGTCTCACGTTTTACGGAGCTTGTTTTTTAGTACCGACAATGGCGCTGGATTGTGTGCATGATCAGGCGGAGGGTGGCGAGTCGGGAGCCGTTGTTGATGCTTCCGGCGGTGGCGAATCGGATTCCCTTGCGTTCCCGCGAGAGTTCGAAGTCGCGGAGCAGTTCGGCAATGGTGTTCACTTTCTCGTCCCTGCTGAAGGTGAACGGGGCGAGCTGTCCGTTGATCACGGCCTTCGGCAGATGTCGTCTGATTTCCGCGGCGCTGAGCGTTGGCCCGAGGTTGACGCTGGTCATCCCCAGTTTCCCAAGGAGCGGCAGCAGGTGTCCCATCGCCGAGTCGGAGTGCTGCCCGCGCATGTCGTCGGGGGAGGGGCTGTAGCGTTCGAACATTCCCTTGAGGATCGGATAGCCGAAGAACTCGTACATTTCAGGATTGAGCAGGCAGCAGTTGTCGTCTGCGAAATAGAAACCATGCGGGGCGCTTTCGGGTGTGTGTCCCGCCTCCTCGTCGAGAACCCGCGCCAGCTCCAGCATGCTTTTGAGTAGCAGGTCGCGCAGACGTCCAGCGAGCTCCGGGTTGTCGATGATCAGGAAGATCAGATTCTCCGCGCCATAGATCGACGTGGCGAAGGTGACCGGACCGCGCTGTCCGCGGTACAACGGGGGGGGCACTCCCAGCGCGCGCAGCCGCTTCTTCTCCTCGTTCCAGTTCGACGGCAGGATGAAGCTGCGCAGATTGGTGAGGCGTTTCTCGACGCGGTCGAGCAGCGCGGAAAGCTCCTCCGGGGTGTCCGCCGACTGCTTCAGCCAGTAGGACTCGTTGTGCCAGACGTTTTGCGCCTCGAAGATGTCGTGCAATCCTTTCGTCCCGGGCCATGCGCGGGAAGGATCGGACATCTTCTCGTTGAGCAGACGGCGCCCGACGACCCGCTCGGCGATGTCGTTGTAGCGTGTGCACAAGGAGACACGCCACCCTTCGTCGTGCGTCAGGCGATGCCAGTCCTCGGGAATTCCCAGTTCGTCGAACACGCACTCGTGGGACATGGGGATGCCCAGTGGCATCTGCGGCGGATTCCAGGGATGTTTGTCGCACAATGCCTGCTCCATCCAGAACCGCTCGAAATCAACGGGAGCGAGTCCGTCAGGTGACGCGGCCGCCTCGGCCGCGATCCGTTCCGCCCTGTCGATATGCGACTGTGTGATATTGACGCTCATGATAATCCTCCTTGCCGGTTGCGGAATGTGATATAATGTATAATTGTATCATGAATGATATCCATTAGCCATGTGGGTAATGCGCATTAATTTGTGTGAAAGTGCTCAATGCGACGATACGTTCGATCAGATGGAGGCGGAGAAAATCCCCGCGCGTTGTGCCTTCCGGTTGAGGGAAGTCCGTATGTGGTCTCTATTCAGCATGCGGCGCTCGACGAAGTGGTCGTCAATGACGGACGATGGTCTCCTCGTGAGCATCGGCACGACGTCTACCACGCCGTGCTGTATATCGAGGGTGGCAATGAGATATCTGCCAACGGCAAGAAGTTCCCTGTCGGAGTGGGGACTCTCGCCTTGACCTCTCCCGGCGAGTCGCACCATTTCTCGCCATGCCAGAAGGGGCGTGTGCGCTACCACGAGGTGACCTTTGTCTTCGCGAAGGCCGATGGGGAAGCTCTCTCCCTCCCGTGGGAGAAGGTATTGATGGTGTATGCGGGGATGACAGTCTCCCTGCCACGGGAACCGCTTGCCGTGGGGGCGGAGTCGGGGGCCGGGATGGCTTCGCTGTACCGTGAGTTGTTGGACTGGCTTGAAGCGCCCGGTTCCCTGTCGATGCTGAAGGCGCAGCAGACGCTGGCGCGGATGCTGGCGTTCATCGTGGAGATCGTGGTCAGGAATTCCGCCTTGCCGCAAAGCCGGATCGTCAGAGCGATGGAGCACGTGCGCTCCCGGTTTCGCGAGCGAATCGCGACCGCTCGGTTGTCCCGCCTCGCGGGCATGTCCCGTGCGCATTTCATCAGGACCTTCAAGAAGGCCTATGGGGACACGCCGGTGAGTCTGCAGCACAAGCTGCGGATCGAGGCGGCCAAGACGCTCCTCGCCTCGACTGAGTTGGCATGCGGCGAGGTCGCGTCAATGGTTGGTTACTCCGACCCCTATCACTTCTCGAAGATGTTCAAGAAGTATGCGGGTTTCTCCCCGTCTAAGATTCCCGGTCGCCGACCGCATCGCGCCATGATCGAATGATGAAATTGTGTGTGGAAATCGTTTGTGTTTTCATCCCGGACTTCATCCCCAACGGGGATAGCCATCGTAGCCCAGGGCAAGCGAAGCGCCGCCCTGGATATGTCGGCAAAAGTGTTTGAAGGCTGAAGGCCTTCCACAATCTATGGCAGGCGGTCGTTGTGCAATCAGGGGTTGTTGGAATAGGGATGCGTAGCCTGGGGCGGGTGCCCCAGGCTACGATGGCGGTGCCCCTTGGGGGCGTTAAGGTAATGTCGTGAAGTTCCGGCCGCGACGGCCGGTTAAGTGCAAACACAACATGGAGTGCTTCCGCAATGAAAGAAAGTCTTCTCAAGGAGTTCGCCGCCCCCGGTAGTCAGTATCGTGGCAAGCCCTTCTGGGCTTGGAACGGCAAGCTTGAGCCGGAGGAGTTGCGCCGTCAGATCAGGATCATGCGCCGCATGGGACTGGGCGGATTTTTCATGCATTCCCGAGTCGGCCTTGACACGGCGTATCTTTCCGACGACTGGTTTAGTTGCGTGGACGCCTGCGTCGACGAGGCGAAGAAACTCGGCATGGAGGCGTGGCTGTACGACGAGGACCGCTGGCCCTCCGGGGCGGCGGGCGGGCTTGTCACCAAGAACGAGAAATACCGCATGCGCTCGCTGCAGATGACCGAGTTGAAGTCCGTCAAAGGTTTTGCCTGGACCACCGGCATCCTGGCCGTCTTCACTGCGAAGGTGAAGGGGATGGACAAGGCGTCGAACGTCTTGCGGGTCGCGAAGGGCGCAACGCCACAGCTTGCGGCCGGAGAGAGCCTGCTCGTCTTCGAGGTCAAAATCCAAGGCAACAGCGACTGGTACAACGGCTTCACCTATTTGGACACGCTCAGCCACGATGCGGTGGCGGAGTTCATCAGAGTCACCCACGAGACCTATCTCAAGAAGCACGGCAAGGACTTCGGCAAGACCATTCCCGGCATCTTCACCGACGAGCCGAACCACGGGCACAAGATCGGCCATGACAACAACACCGGCGCGCCGGCTGGCCTTCCGTGGACCGCCAAGCTGCCCGAGGTTTTCAAGAAACGCTATGGCTACGATCTCATCCCGCATCTGCCGGAACTGTACCTCGACCTCGACGACGTCGGCATGTCGCAGCCGCGCTACCACTACCACGAGTGCGTCACGTTCCTGTTCGTCGACGCCTTCGGCCGGCAGATCGGCGAGTGGTGCGGGAAGCATGGCCTCCAGTTCACCGGGCATGTGCTCGAGGAGGATCTGCTGCGGATCCAGACCAACGTCGTGGGCGATCCGATGCGCTTCTACGAGCACATGCAGGCTCCCGGCATGGATCTGCTGACCGAGCACTGGCGCATCTACCTCACCGCCAAGCAGGTCAGCTCCGCCGCGCGGCAGTTCGGACGGACGTGGAGGCTCACCGAGACCTACGGCTGCACCGGCTGGGACTTCCCGTTCCTCGGACACAAGGCCCTCGGCGACTGGCAGGTGGCGCTCGGTATCAATGTGCGCTGCCAGCACCTCTCGTGGTACACGATGGAAGGCGAGGCCAAACGCGATTATCCCGCCGGCATCTTTTACCAGTCGCCCTGGTGGGAGGAGTATGTCAAGGTCGAGGACTACTTCGCCCGCATCATCTCCGTGATGACCAAGGGCGAGGAGATCCGCGACCTCCTCGTGGTCCATCCCGTCGAGAGCATGTGGACGATGGTCCGCCGCGGTTGGCTGCAGCATGACGCGGCGGTGGAGGAGCTCGACAGAACGTTGCTCGGTCTTCAGGATCTTCTGCTCGGCGAACATATCGACTTCGACTACGGCAGCGAGGAGCTGATGGCACGGCACGCCACGATTGTGAAGTCCGCCGGCGGGACGATCCTGCGCTTCGGCTTGGCCGACTACAAGGCCGTCGTCGTGCCGCCGCTCAAGACGATCCGTGCCAGCACGGTCGAACCGCTCAGGAAGTTCAAAGCCGCCGGCGGCGTGGTGGTCTTGGCGGGCGAGCCCGCCTCACACGTCGACGCCGTGGCGTCACGCGCCGCCGCCGATCTTGCGAAGCAGAGCGTGTGTATCGCGTCCATCGACGCGAAGCTCGTCAAAGCGGTTGGGATGTGCCGCAGGCTCTCGATCGCCGACGAGAAGGGCCGCGAGGTCGTTCCCGTGCTGCAGCTGCTCCGCGAGGACAAGGACAATTTCTACCTCTTCCTCTGCAACACAGGGGAGGATTACCGCATGATGAAGAATCCGATGGATTCAGTGATGGCGCGTGACCGCTCGCTTGAGTTCCCGTCCGTCACCATCACCGGGCTTCCGGGATGCGCGGGCAGAGTGCTTGAGCTCAATCCCGAGACGGGCGTGGTCACCGTAGCCGCGGCCTCCATTGGTCCGCGTGGCGTCGCGATCCGCACCTCCTTCCCCAAACTGGGAAGCCGTCTCTTCGTGATTGAAAAGAAGAAGGACGCGAAGGCCGCCTCTTGCCCCAAGCTGAACGCATTGAACGAGGTGAAAGCCACGAAGATCGCGCCGTCCCGCTGGGGTCTCACCCTCTCCGAGGCGAATTGCCTGCCACTCGACCGTGCCAGTCTGCGGATCGAAGGTGGTGAGTGGCGGAAGCCCGAGGAGATCCTCAGGGTCGACCGCGAGGTGCGCAAGGCGCTCGGCGTTCCCAGCCGCGGTGGCGGCATGAAACAGCCGTGGGCGAGAGAGAAAAAGAAGAATCCGCCCCACAAGCGCATCGAGTTGCGCTACGAGTTCGCAGCTTCCGCGCGCCCCTCGGGCGATCTGTTTCTGGCTCTTGAACAGCCAGCGAGCTTTGCCGACATATGCGTCAATGGTTCGATGCTTAGTCTTGATGCCGGATGCGGCTGGTGGTGCGGTCGCTCGTTGCGGATGCTTCAAGGCAATCCCGCGCTTATCAAGCGCGGACGCAACGAGATCACACTCGTCTGCGACTACACCGAGCAGCATCCCGGCCTTGAGATCATCTATCTGCTGGGTGCATTTGGCGTGACAGTCAAGGGCGCGAACGTCGAACTTACGACTACCCCCGGCGCGTTGCGCGTCGGCGACTGGGTCGGGCAAGGGCTCGCCTTCTACTCCGGACATGTCAGCTACCAGACAACGATTAAGCCGTCATTCTCCGGCAAGGAACGGATCTTCGTGCGCATCCCCGCCTATGCGGGAACCGCGGCGAAAGTCTGGATCGACGGCGAGGCGGCGGGCTTCATCGGCTGGGAGCCGAACGAGGTCGACGTCACCGACTTCGTGAAGTCCGGCACAGTCGCCGAGGTGGCGATCGAGATCATCGGGCACCGCCGCAACTCCCACGGTCCGTTCCACTACTTCGAGAAGTGGCCAAACTGGACGGGGCCGGGACAGTTCGTGTCAGGCGGAGAGCAGTGGGTCGACGGTTATCAACTCGTCCCCTGCGGCCTCATGAAGCCCCCGGAGCTTGTCGTCAAGGCGGTGAAATAACACAGCTTGAGTTCTACGCTGCTCTTCGTGCTCCGCAACTAAATTAATGCATAGGAAATTCAATGTGGTGGCTGGTCGGTCTTCTTCACCCACGGCGCGAGGCCGTGGGGGCCGAAGAGTGTGGAGAAAGAAGCGTGAGGTCGCTTGTGATCGTCTTCACCCATGGGACAAGCCCATGGGGATCGTGAAAGATCCCAACGGGCTTGTCCCGTTGGTGAATCAAATCAGTCGGCTACTTGTGCGGGC
>CAYTFM010000169.1:0-674 GCA_964436735.1 uncultured Victivallales bacterium
GCAAATTATTTTGAAAGGCAACGAGGCTGTGATCTACGGCGGGTTGCTCGCCGGTTGCGAATGCTATTTCGGCTATCCGATCACCCCCGCCAGCGAAATCGCCCACACCGCCGCGCTGCTCTTCCCGAAACTCGGGCGCCCCTTTCTCCAGGCGGAGTCCGAGATCGCCGCGATCAACATGGTGATGGGAGCCGCCGCAGTGGGGCGCCTGTCCATGACCGCCTCATCAGGCCTCGGCATCAGCCTCAAGCAGGAAGGTGTCTCCTACCTCGCCCGCTGCGAACTCCCGGCCGTGATCGTCGACATCATGCGTAGCGGCCCCGGCCTCGGCAATATCGGCCCCGAACAGACCGACTACCGACAGGTCGTCAAAGGCGGCGGTCATGGCTGCTACCGCTGTCCAGTCCTCGCCCCCAACTCGGCGCAAGAGATGTGCGACCTGACGATGGAAGCCTTCAGGATCGCCTGGAAGTACAGGACGCCTGTGTATGTTTTGACGGACGGCGTCATCGGCCAGTTGATCGAGGCGGTGCGGCTGCCAGACCCCCTCGCCCCACCACCGTCGCCCGATTGGGCCCTAAACGGCACCGCCGAAAGCAGGGGGCGTTACATCACCTCCTGTTATCTCGACCATGACACGCTCGAGAAGCTCAACTGGGAACTGATCGAGAAAT
>CAYTFM010000169.1:684-10658 GCA_964436735.1 uncultured Victivallales bacterium
GCTGAACTCTACCACTGTGACGACGCGGAAGTCGTCCTCGTCGGCTACGGCATCGTCGGCAGGATCATCAAGGGAGCGGTCGAACTCCTCCGCGCGGAGGGCGTCAAGGTGGGCATGCTACGCCCCCTCACCCTGTTCCCCCTGCCCGTTGACCACCTCCGCGCCCTGGCGAAACGCATCTCCTCCTTCCTCTGCGTCGAGATGAGCGAAGGCCAACTGATCGACGACATCCGCCTTGCCATCGAGTGCTCCATCCCCGTCCACGGCCACTTCAGAATGGGCGGCAACACCCACTCGATCGAAGAGGTGGCACAGAAAGTCAGAACCATCTTCTCGGCGCGCAACAAGACGAGTTGACCGTGCGCCCTATTTTTCGTCTCCGCATCTCAATTAATCACACATTTCTTTAGTTGAGGCTCTTATGAAAGATCGGCTCTCTCCCCGCGAGCGTGTTCAGCTTGCCCTCGACCACAAGGAACTCGACCGCATCCCCATCGCCCTGGTCTGCTCTGGGATCAACGCCGACGCCAGACGGCGTCTCGAGGACTACCTCAAAAACACACGCGGTATCACGGTCGACCACTATTTAGCTCCGCTCATCGACATCAAAGGCGTCGGCGCCCCGTACATCGGCTCACCCCTCCCCGAGCATGTCGACATCTGGGGCGTGCGCCGCAGATCCGTGAGCTATGGGCCGGGATCCTACGAGGAGATCGACCATTACCCGCTATCCAGCGCCGCGTCCCCCGCGGACGTCGCCGCCCACGTATGGCCCACCACCGCCCTGTTCAACTACGAGGCCATCGCCGAGCAGATCAAAACGCTCGACGCCGACCAGGAGTACTGCCTCATGGCCTCCAACGGCAACATCTTCGAATCCTCCTGGTACATGCGCGGCTTTGAAAACATCTTCATCGACCTCGCCACCCAGCCGGAGCTCGCCCACGCCATTTTCGAGCGGGTCACCTCCTTCTACATCGAGCACCTCTCCAACGTGCTCCGCGCGGGCAAGGGGCGGATCGACCTTGTCTTCACCGCCGACGACATCGCGGGACAGAACGGACTGCTCATGTCGCTTGCGATGTGGGAGGAGCACATCAAGCCCTACCATGTCCGCCTCAACAAGGCCATACACGAGTTTGGCGCGAAGGTGATCTACCACTCCGACGGCGCCGTGATGGAGGCCGTCCCCGGACTTATCGACATGGGCATCGACATCCTGCAGGCACTGCAGTTCGACGCGGCTGGCATGGATCCCGCCGCGCTGAAAAGCAACTATGGCGACCGCCTCTGCTTCGAGGGCGGCGTCAGCGTCCAAAGCACCCTGCCGTTCGGCACCCCAGAAGATGTCCGCATCGAGGTCGAGGAACGGATCAGAGTCCTCGGCAAGAACGGTGGCTACATCCTCGGCCCCTCACATGCGATTCAGGATGGAACGCCGCCCGAAAACATCGTCGCCCTTTTCGACACCGCCACCGAAGTCAAGCTGTGATAACAAGATACAGGCAAACTCAGATAAATGGAAGAGGACAGCATGAGCACGCAGACCCGCACACTCTTTAAAAAACCGTCCACCTTCTTCAACACCTTCGAACGCCGCCCGGGACCACTGAAGAAGAGCATGCACTATTGCCCAGGCTGCGGGCATGGCAATCTACACAAACTCGTCGCCGAGGCGATCGACGAGCTCGGCATCGGCGAGAAAACCATCTTCGTATGCCCCGTCGGCTGTTCCGTCTTCGCCTACTACTACTTCAACCTCGGATCCATTTCCGTGCCGCACGGCCGCGCCCCCGCCGTCGCCACCGGCATGACACGCGGCAATCCCGACTGCTACACCGTCACCTACCAGGGCGACGGCGATCTCGGCGCCATCGGACTCAACGATTTCCTCCAAGCCGCCAACCGCGGGGAGAACATCTGCGCCCTCTTCGTCAACAACGCCGTCTACGGCATGACCGGCGGACAGATGGCCCCCACCTCCCTGCCCGGCCAGAAGACCACGACCTCGCCCTACGGCCGCAACATCGAGAACGACGGGCTCCCTCTCAGAGTCTCCGAGATGGTCTCGGTCCTCGACACCCCCATCTACGTCGAGCGCGTGGCCCTGAACTCCATCAAGCACATCCGGGCCGCCCGCAAAGCTCTCAACAAGGGGCTCCGCTACATGAAAGAACGCAAAGGATTCTCCCTTATAGAGTTCCTCACCTCCTGCCCGACAAACCTGAAGCTCTCGCCCGTCGAGGCCGACAAGTGGGTCGAGGAGAACATGATACCCTATTTCCCGCTCAAGTGCTTCAAGGACATCGCCGACCAACGCCAACCGATCAATCGTCCTCAGCGCATACTTGATAAGGAGAAGGTGCGGGAACTGCTTTTCACAGGCCTCGAAACTCCTGCCCCGGCTTTGACCGTCCCTGCCCTTCCCCCGGGCGGCCTGCAGATCAAATGCGCCGGCTTCGGCGGGCAAGGCATACTCAGCCTCGGACTCATGATCGCGACCGCCGCCCATAAGACCGGTCTGCAGGTCACCTGGCTCCCCTCCTACGGCCCCGAAGTCCGCGGCGGAACCGCCAACTGCTCGGTCGTCATCAACGACAAGCCCGTCGGCTCACCGTTCGTCGACCATCCCCAGATCCTCCTCATCCTGAATCAGCCATCGATGGAGAAATTCGCACCCGAACTTGTCAAGGACGGACTCCTCATCTACGACAGCTCGACGATAGAACCGCCCCCCCCAACGTCCGTCCCACACAAACTCAGCCCGCACGCCGCCTCAGAAATTGCGAACGGCCTCGGCACCCCCCGCTGCGCGAACTCCGTCCTGCTGGGAGCTCTGTCCAACGCCATCCCCTTCATCCCGACCGAAGCCTTCAAGGCCACCATACGGGAAAGCTTCGCGGGGAAGAAGAATGTGGCCGAGATCAACCTCAAAGCCTTCGACGCCGGCAAAGGTTCCGCTTGCTCGTAGAAGCGATGAGTGCCTCTCCTCAAAGGACACTTCCAGAGGCGGCGCATGCTATCTGGCGGAAATACTATTTGCAGGGCGTAGGAGTGGGCTTCTGCGCCGGTGACGGGGTCTTGGCACATTTTTCCTTGACCCACGTAACGGTTGATGCGTAAACTGCTGTAACCGCTTGCATGAACGAGGGCGCATGAGAGGGATCAGGTGCTTGCTCAACTGCCGCCTCCTCCTTGATCGAGTTAGGCGGAACCTGCTGCCGGGGTTCTTTCTTCTCTTTATCCTTGATTCTAATTACAAAATCATCAGGATGCTCATCTACGATGTCTTTCACCGTGGTCATGCGGGCGGGATTGCTCTGCCTTCTTGGGGAGCTTCCTTGCTGTTCTTGGGCTGAGGCGTCAAAAGACAGGAAGAAGGAGGATAAGGCGAGGCAGGAAAGGGCTCCGATGAAACCGCAATTCCTCATTTTCATAGTTCGCCCTCCCTGGTGTCGAGCAGATAAGGCTCTACGCACTACAGTAGTGATTACTATCTGCCTTCATGGAATAAAATCAAGTTCCGACTTGTGAACAAGAAAAGGAGACGCCACATTACTGGCACGTTTTTGTGGTCATGCTCATGTCGACGATGCGTCTACCGAAACGGAGCTTGACCGATTCACTTCACAAGGATTCTTTACATGCTCGCAAAACGGATAATTCCCTGCCTTGACGTCACCGGTGGCCGGGTGGTCAAAGGCACCAAATTCCTGAATCTCGTCGACGCCGGCGATCCGGTGGAGGCCGCGATTGAATACAACCGCCAGTCCGCAGATGAATTAGTGTTTCTCGACATCACCGCCAGCAGCGATGAACGTCAGACCATGGTGGAGGTCGTCAGAAAGACCGCCGAGCGGGTCTTTATACCGCTCACTGTTGGCGGGGGGATCAGAACGGTTGACGACATGCGCCTCATGCTCTCTTCCGGAGCCGACAAAGTTTCCGTGAACACCGCCGCCATCAACACGCCGGAACTCATCAAGGAGTGCGCGGATAAATTCGGCAGCCAATGCGTCGTCCTCGCAATCGACGCCAAACGCGATCCAGCCACGCCGGGGCGCTGGATCGTCCACACGCACGGCGGCAGACGCCCGACCTCCCTTGATGCCGTCAACTGGGCCCGCAGAGGAGTCGAACTCGGAGCGGGAGAGATCCTGCTCACCAGCATGGATGCCGACGGCACGAAAAAAGGATACGACATCGCGCTCACCCGCGCCGTCTCCGAGGCGGTGTCCGTCCCCGTCATCGCCTCGGGCGGAGCCGGAACCCTTGAGCACCTCTACGACGTCCTCTGCGAGGGCAAGGCCGACGCCGTCCTCGCCGCCAGCATCTTCCACTTCGGCCAGCATACCGTCGACGACGTGAAACGCCATCTTGCGGCCAAAGGGGTACCCGTCCGGTTGACTATCCCCCCCCGCTGATATATATTCCGAAACGTGTTGAGGCCGCCTGCTTCCGTCTCACTTCGAATGAAAGCCCCCCATCGTATGGCGAAAATCATTATTGCCGAGGATGATCCGCTCATTCAGAGCGTCTACATGGAGGTTCTCGGCTCCCGAGGATACGAGGTGGTCTGCTTCGATGATGGGGAGAAGGCCCTGCATGAGTTCACGACCTCATCGGCCGACCTCGTGATCGCCGACTTCCAGATGCCCGGCATGGACGGCTTCGAACTGTGCAAGGAGATCAGACGACTTCCCTACGGCTTCACCACGCCGATCATCATGGTGTCGGCCTATGGCGACGAGGGGACGATCATGTCCGGCCTCAACGCCGGAGCCAACGATTATCTCCTCAAACCGATAAAACACTCGGAACTTCTCGCCAAGGTGAACTCCTTCCTCGGAGCCGCCATCGGCTTCCACCGGGACTTTGAGCTTGCCAGGAACCACGCCGTCTACGCGGAACGCTACCGCCTCGAGAAGATTCTGGGATTTGGAACCCATGCCACAGTGTTCCTCACCATCGACTTGCAAAAAGGCGCCACTGCGCATGTCGCCTTGAAGCTGCTCAACGACAACATCAGCGACAAGGGGTACATCGAGGCCTTCCTCAATACCGCTAAACTCCTCAAGGAACTCGACTGTGACCACATCGTCAAGGTCTTTGACTACGGCCAATACGCCCGCCGCTATTTCATGACGCTTGAATATGCTGACGGAGGCAACCTCGCCGAATATCTTCAGGAGCACAAGAAACTGGATGAGCCGGGTGCCCGGAAACTGGCTCTGAGCATCGTCAAGGCCCTGAAGGTCTACGAAGGCAAGGGAATCCTCCATATGGATGTGAAACCGGAAAACATCCTGCTCGTCAAGTCAGACTACAAACTGGGCGACATCGGCATCTCCGTCCATGGCAACGCGCCCACCACCCCCCTCGACGAGAAGCTCTGGGGCACCCCCGCCTATCTGTCACCCGAGCTCATCTCCAACGACCAGCACGAACTGACCATCAGCAGCGACATCTACGCACTCGGCATCACCATCTACCAAACCCTCACGGGAGCCAACCCTTTCCAGTCGGAGAATCCCGCCCGTTCTATGTTCCTGCACATATCAGAAAAACCGATGCCATTGGCGGAGAAGATCCCCGGCGTCTCGGTCGACTTTTCCGACATCGTCCACAAAATGCTCAACAAGAAACCCGCCGACCGTCCCTCCCTCGACGAACTTGAGCAGTTCTTCACCAACAAGTGACATTTTGCCGCGCAGAATCTTACTTATACCTCAACATACCTCAACAGCAGCCCAGGACATACGACGCATGGAGAAAATTAGTGTTCGGTTCAAAATGATGGAAGGCTGCGCGGACCTTGCGCCGGCGAAGGCTCACCATGACGACGCCGCATTCGACCTCCGCTCTCGTGACGAGGCCATCCTCGAGCCAGGCAAGGCGAAACTCGTCCCCACCGGCCTCTTTCTGGAGCTTCCACCGCACTGCGAGGCGCAGGTGCGCCCGCGCAGCGGACTGGCGCTCAAGCACTCGTTGACCATCCCGAACAGCCCCGGCACCATTGACGCCGGCTACCGCGGCGAGGTCGGCGTGATCATGCTCAACGCCGGTGCGGAAACATATCACATCCAGCGCGGGGACCGCATCGCGCAAATGGTCGTCACCCGCCTCCCCGAAGTCGAGATGATCACCTCGGAATCGCTTTCAGAAACGCGCCGCGGCGCAGGGGGATTCGGCAGCACGGGCAAGACATAAGCATCCCCCTTGAGACGGGAACACGCGACACGTCTTGCGTACCTGAGGATGGAGTGTCGCCTCTCCCTCATCCCCAGCGCGTTATCTCGTTCAACGGGGGTCCACCCCGCAGATAGCCCCGACTTGCGCCGAGACCGAGTTGCGGGTCGAGCGTGGAACCAATGTTAAGGTAGGTGTTGCGGGGGAACGCCTCAAAAAGCTGGTGCGCCAGAATGTCGCCAAACGGCCCCGCCGCGAACAGGAGGACGCCCCCTTCAACCGCCCCATCCCTCATCCACGATTTCATCTCTTCGACGAGCGGATAGTCCGCTCGCCATGCGTTTGCGCCAACGGTGAACACCTTCACGACTTTGAACGGCAGCCGCGCCGGATCCGCCTGCCGGTTGCACACCAGCACGACCTGCCTCCGCGCGAACTCCTTGACGAAATACTCGAGAAACATCGGATAGTTGGCGTTGACGAACAGCGTCGCCCACGTCAGATGCTCGTCGTCCTGCCCTGATGTCTCCTTGAGCAACCGCCAGTTCGCCTCCCCCACGCCGGCGGGGGGGCTGATTCCCACGAAATAGTCGGGATGACGGAACCGCATGGATGCAAGAAGCGCGTCGCGGAAAAAAACATCCTCCCCGTCGGCGGGATTGAATTTGAACTCCCCTGGCCCCTTCGCGGAGAGGTCGATCGAATCGCCCTTGATGATCGCCATCTCGCCGTCGCCATAGCGGGAGAAGGCAAAGGGGGACCGCTCCCTGAAGCGCTTGTAAAGCTTGAAAAAATCCTCCCTGAAATCTTTGCCTCCGGATAACGAGACTCCGCCGACATCCGCGTACGCCATCCTCACAACCGATTGATATGCGGAGTCGTCTAGCGACGCATAGCACAGGTCGAGGCATAGTCCATCAAGAAGGAGATCATCGCCAGAAGGCGTCGACGGAATAACCGCATCAGCGCACGTGGCAGTGTTGACGGCAAAGAGCGATGTGCCGTTCGACACACCGCGGGTTCCGTCTGTCATCAGATTGTCGAGGCACCGCCAGAAGGAACGCCGGGGTGCCCAGAAACTCCGTCTGCCGGGATTCGCCCGGATCGATTCGAGGTTCCGCGCAAGGGCGCATGGCTCGAACACCTCGTCCACCTCCGGCGTCAGGAGAATGGAGTCTCCATCCGCCCGCGCCTCCTTGACAATCTTGCCGAATGCCATGCTCCGATCGGCAAAAACTTCATCCATAACGCGTATCTTCGAGGCAAAAGGGGATGCGGCGAAATGCGCCTTCGTCTCTGACGTGCGCAGGGCGGCTGGCCGCAGGGCATCCCGGCCGATCCATGCGACGCGCACAGTGTCGACACAAGGCCCGAACGCGGCAATCGTCCTTAACAGGAAACGGTCAAAATCGCCAACCATCACGCCCGCAGAGAAACCAATCGAAACAGGCTGTGCCACCAAAACCTCCCCTCAGCTCAAAAAGGCCAATGGAATATGACCGACAAGCATAAAGCTTTCAAGAGCCAGACGGTTCTTCGCAGTTGCCCTCCGCTTTTGTTTTTTCACTCTTCGGCTATTACATTTACCACATGATATCTCACACTTTCCAAACAGACAAAGGAGAATCCAGCATGAAGGCTGTCAATGTGGTTATCTGCTCGGTGATGCTGACAGCGGTGGCGGCGTGGTCTGACGAAGCTGGCAAGAATCCCGTCAAGGAGGGGACGGCCGCGGCCAAGTCCGATCCGAGCTCGGGAATGGTGTTTGGCTCGTCCGGCAGCCTCAGGGTCGCTTCCAGGGAAGAAGCGGAAGCAGCCAGTGGCGCCTCCAGCTCATGGCTTAAGATCATCGATGCCGGCAAATTCCAGGAGGCGTGGGATCTCGCGTCGCCCGTCTTCCAGAAGGCGGTGCAAAAAGAGCAATGGTGTGGACAAGTCGGCAGCGTCAGAAATTCCACTGTCAAAGTCGTCTCACGCAAACTCGTCGGCCATCCGGTGTTCCTGGCGCACGAGGGACGCGAGTTCATCATCCTCCACTACGACACCGCATTCGACGCCGTGTTCGAGAATGGATGGGGCGCGGTCGTAGAGACCGTCGTGCTCGTGAAAGACGCCAAGACCTGGAAACCCGACGGATACTTCGTCAAGCCTCAGCCTGCCGCAAAATAGTACTGCGGTCAACGTTCGAGCTTAGGGACTTGGGAATTACTAAAATACCGAGTCCCTTATCAGCCGTATTCAACCGAATACGGCTTTTTCATGTCGTGCAAAACAGATGGGGAAGAAGTCGGAGTTAAAACACAGGCTTACTTTTCAGCCAACATGCGAAGCTTCTTGACGGCGCTGATTTCGATTTGACGGACGCGCTCCCGCGACAACCCCAGGTGCTTGCCGATTTCGTCAAGCGTCTTCGGAGGGTCGCCATACATCGCATAGCGCATGCGGAGGACGAGCTGCTCGCGCTCCTTGAGCGAGGTGATCACCTCCTCCAGCTTCTCCTTCAGCAGAGACGAGGCGGCCATTTTCATCGGATCCATCGCATCGGCGTCGGCGAGAAAGTCCACAAGGCTCCCGCCCTCCTCGTCTCCGCCGGAAGGGGCCTGAAGCGAGACAGGCTGCAACGCCATCTTCTTGAGAGCCCTGACGCGTCCAACGGGCATCTCCAGAAGCGCGGCGAGCTCCTCGATGGTCGGCTCGCGTCAGTTCTCGCGTATGAACACCTGTTCCTTGTAGAACATCTTATTGATCGTGTCAAGCATGTGGACAGGTATCCGGATGATGCGGGACTGCTTCTCGATAGCCCGGCGGATAAACAGTTTTATCCACCAACTGGCGTAGGTGCAGAACTTGTGCCCACGCTCATAATCGACCTTGTCAACAGCCTTCATCAAGCCGATGTTCCCCTCTTGGATCAGATCGCTGAACGGAACACCCTTGTCCTGGAATTTCTTGGCGATACTCACCACCAGCCGCAGATTCCCCTCGACAATCCTTTGACGAGCGGTGGCGGCGATGGATCTGAAACCTTCAATTTCGGAGGAAAGCTGGAGGAAATCCTGCACACTGACAAGCGTCTTCCCCTCTATAAGGTCGGTCTTCTCACGGGAAAGCGGTGGAGGCGGCTGATCACTTTTCTTTTTGATAAGACGCCTCAACGAGGCCCCCTCGCCGTCTTCCCCACCGGATATCACGACCAGCCCGTGCATGTCCTCATACCACTCCTCAAGTTGCTCAAGGGAAACCAAATGCTTGATGAGCAGATCGGCCATCACCTCACGTGCCTCAACCGCAGCATCCTTGTTGCCACCCCTGAACTGCTCCGCCACCTGAGCATGGGCGGACACGATTTGCGATTTCCACTTCTCCAGATCAAGAAAGATCGCCTGAGACGAGTTCTTCCCTCCGTCGTTCAGGGAGGTGATGAAGTATTTATCCACGTCACCGCTGCTGACCTTGTCGATGATCCGCACAAGATCCAAGGCGACAAAACCGAAACGGCACAAGCACCGCCGAAAGGCCTGCATACTCTCCGTGTAGGCCTTGGCGGTGACGACCTCGTCCGCCGCCGTTAAAAGTGTCGTCTTGGAGACCTGCCTGAAATACGCGCCAAGCGAGCTATGGGTCTGGTCAGCGGTGGACACGTCCTCGGCCACCTCCTCTTCAACGACAACCTCCTCGGTGAACGCCTCGGGTTCCGCAAAGGAGTCCGCGACCTCCACGTCGCCCTCGCCCTCGTCCTCGACTTCCTCTTTCGGCTTGCGGCCAGCCATATAGATGAGCTCCAT
>CAYTFM010000169.1:10704-18856 GCA_964436735.1 uncultured Victivallales bacterium
GGACCCTTTGCGAGAGCGTGGGGAAGCATGCCACAACTTGGGCTCTTACAGTAGCCGCTCAGACGCGCAAGGGCAAGCTAGGAAAAGGCAACAAACACATGCGTCACGCTCTCGCAAGGAGTGTGGTTCCATGACCGCCGCGCCAGTCGACTCACCACTCAACGACATTTTCAAAGCATGCCTTCTAAATAAAAGAATTGCGGCGCGCAAGCTGGCACGATATATTACCGGCTCAACGACAAGTCGACGGTGGGCTCAGCGTCAACCTTCGGGAGCTCGTCGATAGGCCATATTCCCAAGCGGGCATGCGTGAAAAACGATCTTGAAAGCAACATACTGAACATCGACCTCACCGACTACTGGCTGATAATCCAGAAGCGGCTCTTCTTCATCCTCTCCATTTTCATCCTCGTGGTCGTCGGCACCTACATCTACACCCTGCGCCAGACGCCTGTCTACCAAGCTGAATGCAAAATCAAGATATCCTCCCGGCAGCCGATGGCGACTATCGAGGGTGCGCAGATCACCTGGTATGGCAGCCATGGCAACGAGTTGAACTCGGAGGTCAACCTGATCTCCAGCAAAGACAACCTCATGAGCCAAGTCATCGACTTCCTGAAAAAGAAGGAGAAAAGCGAGCCGCTCTCCTCTTCCGACCAACCCTACTACCTTGACGAAGACGTGTCGTACATCAAAAGCCTTCGCTTTTCACCAGCCGAGGAAGACTTCGTCAAAACGCTGCGAATAAGTGATTTGCGCAGCATGATCGAACTCATCCCGGTACCCCAGACAAACATCGTCGCCATCAAGGCCAACTGCCCCTTTCCCGAGGTCGCCATCGCCGTCGCCAACTTGGTCGCCATGGTCTATCGCTCCGACTTCTGGCGCGGGAAGACCTTCGACGCACGCGAGACGAAGAAATTCATCGAAGACCAGCTTCAAAAGGTCGTGAAGGATCTCGAGACCACCAAAGATGACCTGGAAAAAAGCTCGGAGGAGAACACGACGATTGGATCGGCCGAGGTCTACCAGAAGGAACTTGCCACCCTGAAGGTTGACCTGGAGAAACTCCGCGAGAAATACAAGGACACCCACCCGAGGGTCATCAAGCAGAAGCAAATCATCGAGACCGTCGAGGCCGAGTTGACGAAGATCCCGAAGACCAAACTGCGGTACGACGACACGATGGCGGAGATGGAGCTCAAGAAGAACCTCCGTAAGAGTCTGGGCGAGTACTACCTCAAAGCGGAAATCGACTACGAAGCCAAACACCTCAAGGCGCGTGATGAGATCATGATCGTCTCACTGGCTCAAGGATCCTCGAAGCTGAAGCCTAACATGTCGATGAATCTGTTCGCCGGCATCCTCTTTGGCGTCATTCTCGGCTGCCTCCTCGCCTTCATTTGGGAGGGACTCGACACCTCCATCGGAAAAATCGAGGACGTCGAACGCATCACCCAACTTCCCGTCATCGCCCACATCCCCCAGCTTGGCGAACAGTCCAAATACAACATCAGACCCCTCATGCTGCTCCAACGCATCGCCGTCAACCTCTTCTTCGCCATCGTCCCTATCAGGCGCAAAGCCAAACCGGTCGATCTCGACAAGAAGATACTCTTCAACTTCGATCCCCTCTCCGTCGCCTCCGAGGCATATCGGACGCTGCGCACCAACATCCAGTTCGCCATCGGAGCCCGGAAAACCACCGGCAACGTCATCGCCATCGCCAGCACAAGCCCCCGCGAAGGAAAAACCCTCACGGCGACCAACCTCTCCATCGCGCTCGCGCAGATGGGCAAGATGACCCTCCTCATCGAGGGCGACATGCGCTGCCCCCGCATCGCGCTCCTTTTCAAGATCAACGAGAAACCCGGCCTCAGCGACATCCTCATCGGCACCGCCACCCCCGATTCGGCCATCCGCACCTTCACCGACATCCTTATTGGTGGCTCGGAATGGGACAAACTCATCGACACCCATGGCATCGACAACTTGCACCTACTGCCATGCGGCACCATCCCCCCCAACCCCAGCGAACTCCTCCTCTCGCCTGAGTTCAAGGATCTTATCGACTCCCTTCGCAAGAACTACGATTTTATCATCATCGACACCCCGCCAACTCTTCCCGTCTCCGACTCCAGCATCATCAGCACAGTTGTCGACGGCACGGTCATCGTCTACCAGTCCGACACCACCTCCCGCCATCTCCTGTTGCGCGCCATCCAGACGCTGAAGAAGAATCAGGCGAAATTACTCGGCATCGTCATCAACCAACTCTCGTTCGACGTCGTCATGCGATCGGCGCGACTCGGCTACGGCTACCAACTCTACAAGCCCTCCGAGTGACCAGTTTTCAGCTTTGGGCCACAATCCCGCACACGTATGTGCCACGATCTGTTAATAAATGATTGACGCTGGGAGGTGGTATGAAGCGATTCCACCACCTCGTCGCACACATTGCAGCAGCTGGCACGACAGGCAATAACCATCTTGAACACACACGTGATGCAACAATAGAAAGCGATGAGCAGCAATGAAGATCCTCTCCCGAAAAACACCCCCTTCCAAATCCCGCGCAATTCGATTCCACGTCTCGCCGCTTGGCAGCGACCGCTGGAGCGGATTGCTCCCCCTCGCATCAAAAGGCGACGGCCCGTTCGCCACACTCGAACGCGCAAGAAACGCCGTCAGAGCCTTCCGCAAGAAAAACGGCAAATCGATTCCTGCGGAAGTCATCATCGCTGGTGGCGTCTATGAACTTTCACAAACGCTCGAACTCGGCCCCGAGGACGGCGAGACCGTATGGCGCGCGGCGAAAGGCGAACGGCCGGTGCTCAGCGGCGGCAGGCGTCTGAGGGGATTCTCCGAGAAGACAGTCGACGATCGCTCGCTGTGGCGGCTTGACCTGCCCGAGGTGAAGTCGGGCGCATGGCGCTTCTCGCAGCTGTGGATCGACGGTTCACGCCGTCCGCGTCCGCGCCTTCCCAAGCAGGGCTTCTTTCGATTTGCCGGCTTAGGCGAGCAAACTGACACCGGCAGCGAGTGGACGAAGGGCCCCGACCATGCAGAATACGTACCCGGCGACCTGCGCGCATTCCGTAATCTCGAGGACACGCTCCTTGTCGCCCAGCAACTATGGTTTGAGATGCCCATGCGCATCGTCAACATCGACGAGAAAAAACGTGTCGTCCACTTCCATCACCGCTGTCTTGGCAGCCTCTGCGACGAGACCGGCAAGTTCGCCCGCTATGTGGTTGAAAATGTCGCCGAGGCACTCACCGAGCCCGGAGAATGGTATCTTGACCGCCCCGCCGGCACCCTCTCAATCCTGCCGAAGCCGGGGGATGAGCTAGAACAGGCGCATGTGGTGGCGCCACGCCTGGAACGACTGCTGCGCATCGCCGGCCGCCCCGGAAAACCTGTCCACAATATCATTTTCGAAGGGATCTCGTTCCAGCACTGTGACTGGCATCCGCCAGCAGACTACGCAGGGTCGGTCCAAGCGGGTTTCAAGATTCCCGGCGCGCTGCTGTTCGAGCATGCCGAGAGCTGTGTCCTCTACTGCTGCGAGGTCGCGCACACCGCGCAATACGCCGTCCAGATCGGACGGAACACGCACGACTGCCGCGTCGTCGCCTGCCACCTCCACGATCTCGGCGCCGGCGGCGTCCGCGTCGACCACGAGTGGCTCGCGCCACATGAGAGCGCAGTGAAGGATCTCTACGCCGGTGAAGGCGAGACGCGTCCCCGCGCCGCCACGGTCAGCGACTGCGAGATCCATGACGGCGGACATGTCAGCCCCAGTTCGATCGGCATCTTCGTCGGCAACGCCGGGCACTGCCGCATCCTCCACAACCATATCCACTATCTACGCTACACCGGCATATCGGTGGGCTGGACCTGGGGCTACGCGCCAAGCGCGACCATCTGCAACCACATCGACGGCAATCATATCCACCACGTCAACCACGACAACTACCTCAGCGACAACGGCGGCATCTACACGCTTGGGGAGCATCACGGATCGACCATCAACGGCAATCACGTCCATCACGTCGGGGCCTACGGCTACGGCGGCTGGGGCATCTACCTCGACGAGGGATCAAGCTTCTTCCGTGTCGAGGACAACACGGTCCACCACTGTAAGGACGCCGGCTTCTTCACCCACTACGGAAGGTCCAACCTCCTGCGCGGCAACATATTCGCCTGGAACGGAGCAGCCCAGGTCAGCCCCGGCCAGCGCGTCGACCGCATCCGCTCGGCATCCCTTGAGGACAATGTCGTCGTGTGGGAGCATGGCCGCGCCTTCCCCCCCAACACACTCACACCTCGCACCTCGGCGATCGGGCGCAACCTCTTCTGCCGCGTGAATGGCCCCGCGCTCTTCGGCGACGGCCTGGACCTCGCGGCGCTGCAGGCGAAAGGGCAGGCACAAGGCTCTTTCGAAGCCGATCCGCTGCTGGTGCCGACGACCGACGGCGGCTACGCCCCGCGTGCCGACTCGCCCGCCGCCCGCCTCGGCGTCAAGACGTCGCGGAGCGGTCAATCGGGCCCTCGCTGGCGCGGCACCCCGCCCGCCACCTGGTCCGCCTGGCGACGGCTTTTCGCAGATGCGTCGCCCGCCCCCGCCTTAGCCGTCCGCCTCAGTCTTCCCTCCGCCACCACACTGGCGATCAAGATCGAGAACCGCGGCCCTGCCGCCGCCCCCGCCGGAAGCCTGCGCCTCAAGGGCACCACTGGCGTCAAAATAAGATCCCCTCTGGTCGCCTGGAAACGTATCATCCCCGGAGAGTTTTTCGAGACGGAGCGAACGATTGCCGTCCCCGCAACGGAAGGCTGGTGGGGCATCGAGGCCCGCTCCAGCGACGCGACAGTGCCCATCGCCGCCATTGGAAACTCCAAGCCGGCGAAGAAGAAAATCGCCCGTCTCACCACCCCTGGTAAGCTTGAGGCGGCGGCAACCACCCTCATGGCCATCCCAGAGTTTCCACTCACCGCGGTGGGAAAGCCATACGGCCGCGCCCGCTGGGCGCTCGCCGGAGAGCACCTGCTGATGCGGGTCGAGATCGACGATCCACAGCCCAAGCCATCAGCGTGCCCGTGGCAGGGAGCCTGCCTCGAAGTCTTCATCGCGGCGAAGGAATCGACAAACGCCGCAGGCATCCGCCAGCTCTTCCTGATGCCTGACGACACCGTCACGAAACTCGTCTCGCTTGTCCGCGAAGGCCGCGGCAACATGCCTGCTCCCGAGATCGCAGGCTCAGTCGCACGCCGGGAAAATGGCTGGGAATTGACATGCCGGGTGCCGTTGCAATTGCTTAACCTGTCTGCCGGCTGCGACGGCTTCTTTGGCGAACTCAAGGCGACGCTGCGTCCCAGGCCAAACGCCGACATAGTCTCCGCATGGGCGTTCGGGGCCACGACCGCCTTCACCGGAACCGACGGCATGCCATGGTTTTCTTGACGTCGCACGATCCCGCACAGTAGCATTCATCATGTCCGTTTAGTGCGCATAAAAGTCCGAAACATAAAGGAACTGCACCAGCAACGATGTTATAATCACCTACAACAGAGGAGGCTGCGTCATGCGATCAAACTTTTCATCTCGCAGGCATTTCACCCTTATCGAGTTGTTGGTCGTCATCGCGATCATCGCGATCCTTGCCGCCCTGCTGCTGCCGGCCCTCAAATCCGCACGTGAGACCGCGCAGGGCATCGCCTGCGCGAACAACCTCAAGCAGATAGGAACAGGGTTCCATCTGTACAGCACCGACAGCGGCGATTTCATGCCCTACATTTGCTGGGCCACCTCCAGCGGGATCGAAATAGCTTGGGATGATCTCATCGCCTCAGGGCTGGGAAGGAATCTCACCGACGCTCAAATCAACACCAACATCCTGACCACCCGCTGCGCCATCTTTGAATGCCCTTTGGATAAAGTGACTCGCAACTACGCCCCGCCGTACGCCCCCAAGTCCTACGCCATGATCTGGGGCGTGAATTGCGGCAGCGGTTCCCCGCCTGCCGATGGCAGCCCCTCAAGCGTATGGGGGACCGGCACGCCAGCCTATGAAGCCAGCATGGGCTACGGCTGGGCTCCGACATCCGTTTGGTCGCCGCGGTTGTCCGCGCTGCAGGATCCTTCAGGGACCATCATGGTGGGCGAGCGTTTCTGCACCGTCAACATGCTCGGCTTCCCCTACGGCAACTGCCTGACGAATCCGAATGACTACACCGCGGGCCTCCTCTACCACCGCAGCCAGCGCTTGAACAACTGGCTCTTCTGCGACGGCCACGTCACCATGTTGTCACTTTTCGACACCTTCGGCCCAAGCGGCACCATGACTCAACCCCGCGGCATGTGGACACGCTGCGCGGGGGATTAATCCCAAAGTAAGGATCCCCGCATGACTCCGCAATTGCCCCCGTGGGCTCTGGGCCCGTTCAACAGGCCCGAGAATGTCAACCCAATCATCCCCCGATCCGGAAGGAGCGCGAGTGGACCGGCGGCTGCGAGGACCCGCGACTTGTCGCCACCGAAGACGGCACCTACATATTGACCTACCCGCAATACGCCGGTAGTGACGCCACCCCATCACCCGTAAAGCCGTCAACCTGGAAGCCCCATCTCGCCGTCGCAACGTCCCGGGATCTGACCACAGCTCGTTCCCCGAGGTCGGCCCCGTCACCCTCCTCACCGAACACGGCATCACGCTCATCTACAACGGCAGGAACGGAAAGGACGGCGATCCGAAGATAGGCGACGGCGTGTACTCGGGGGAGCAGGCGCTCTTCTCCTCGAGCAAGCCGACAAAACTGATCGCCCAATTGGACACACCTTTCTTCGTCCCCGAGTTGGACATCGAAAGGCACTGACAATACCTCTACGGCACCACCTCTCCATGTCCGCCGGAGCTCCGCGCCAAGACGGTGGACACTCAGCGGAGCCGCATGCCTCAATTCTCCCTAAATTGCCCCCCGGAAGCCAAGGCAGGTTTATACCCCATAGCGAAGAATCGCCTGGGGGCTTATACTCCATAAAAGAATGACATGACACTAACGCCTTGGCAACAGCAAAAAAATCACCGCCGTTGTTATGAAAAAACAGACACGAATCATATCTATGGGAGCCTGCGCGGTGGCCCTTTCAAGTTCAATGGTCATGCCACTCTCGTCACAGCCTCCCCCCCCCCCAGAACAGAGTCCGAGGGGCTCAGACGCGGGGAAGTTCAAGCATACGAACCGCCTGATCAACGAGAAAAGCCCTTACCTCCTCCAGCATGCGCACAATCCGGTCGACTGGTATCCCTGGGGCGAGGAGGCATTCAAAAAGGCGCGGGATGAGCACAAGCCGATATTTCTTTCGGTGGGCTACTCGACATGCCACTGGTGCCACGTCATGGAGCGGGAGTCTTTCGAGGACGAGGGCATCGCCACGCTATTGAACGCCCACTTTGTCGCCATCAAGGTGGACCGCGAGGAAAGGCCCGACGTGGACAAGGTGTATATGCACTATGTGCAGGCGGCGACCGGCAGCGGCGGCTGGCCAATGAACGTGTGGCTGACGCCCGATCTCAAACCTTTTCTGGGAGGAACCTATTATCCACCCAAAAACCAGTGGGGGTTGCCAAGCTTCGCAACCATTTTGTCGCACGTCGCGGCGGCATGGGAAAAAGCCCCGGACAAGATCGTGGCTTCGGCAGATACGGTGACGCAGCAGTTGAAACAGCTCGCGACGACAGCGGACGGCACAAAGACCGAGATCGGGGAAGGCGTGCTCACCCTTGGGTACCGACAACTTAAAGACAGCTATGATCCACGCGACGGAGGATTTGGCTCCGCCCCCAAATTCCCCAGGCCGGTCACACTGAATTTTCTGCTGCGCTACTATGCGCGCACCGGCGCGGAGGACGCCCTGGACATGAGCCTCACCACCCTGCGCAAGATGGCTGCGGGAGGCATGCGCGACCATCTCGGCGGCGGCTTCCACCGCTACAGCGTGGACGGATTTTGGCACGTGCCTCACTTCGAGAAGATGCTCTACGACCAGGCGCAACTGGCGTGCTCGTACCTGGAAGGGTTCCAGACCACCCATGACACGTTCTACGCCGACACCGCACGCGATATTTTGGATTACGTGCTGCGGGATATG
>CAYTFM010000170.1:0-18728 GCA_964436735.1 uncultured Victivallales bacterium
CCACCACAAGACCTAAGTGCGCCCACGGGAGCGCGCTCCCCGCGCCATTTCGGGATGCGCATCTTTCTCTCATGGTTGCACATCGCCTCGATGAAGGTGGGCGCGCTGACAAGTGGAGACGGCACAGCGAAACGGCTGTTTCGCTTATTTATAACAGGCAGGAGGGTAGGGGGAAAGAAAGATCGGAATACGGACCGAGTATGGGAGGCTGCGATCACTGGATCTCCCGGTTTTCCGCGTAATAACACGATGAGCCAAACATAGCTGGCGGGATTCTGAAGGCAAGCGTTTGGATCGAAATAGACGTGGAAATTATGGCCTATTTTTGTGGGTGCGGCAGCGACGCGGTCGTCAGGGCGGGACGACGGCCTCCTCCTGCTTGCCGCGGATGAGGGAGGTGGGATCCCTCTCGATGGACTGGGTGAGGTTTTTGACGGAGTCGAGTGTGTCGGTGAGGTTCTCGAGGGCGGCCTCGATCTGGCCGCGGAGCGCGACGAGGGACTTCATGGATTCGTCGGAGGTGCGCATGAGGGTGCGGGCGTCGGCGGATAGCTCCGGGATCTTGGCCTCGTCGAGGCGCTTCTGGAAGTCTTCGGAAAGGTTCTGGATGTGCGTCATGGTGGAGCTGAGGTCGTCCACGACCTTGGTGATGCGCTCTTTGGTGAGGGTGTCGTTGATGCTCTTGGAGATGTCGTTGATATTCTTGCTGATGCTCTCGATCTCGGAGAGGATGCGCGGCATCTCGGGGCCGTTGAGGATTTTTTTGACGGCGGCCAGCGACTCTTCGAGGTCCGCCGAGATCTTGTCGAAGTTGATCCGCGATATCTTGACGAGCGACTCGTTGATGGTGAGCATGATGTTGGCGACGAAGACCGACGGGGCCGAGGGGATGTAGAACGGGTGGCTCTCCGGCAGGCGGTAGTCGGGGACGGGGCATTTGGCCGGGTCGAAGTAGCTGATCTCCTGATAGAGGTTGCCGGTGATCCCCTCGTAGCGGAGCTGGCAGCGGAGCCCCTTCTTGATCTCGGCCTCAAGGAAGTCGTTGATGGTGTTGAAGGCGGCGTCGCGCGCCCCGTTGTCCTTGATGTTGTAGTCGAGCGCCGACGGGAAGACCTCCATGTAGATGAGGATGGTGTCGTCCTCGGGGTTGATCTTGATTTTGACGACCGACCCGATGGGCACGCCGCGGTACTTGACCTTCGACCCCACGTCCAGTCCCTGCACGGTGTCCTTGGCGATCGTCATGAACTGGATCTTCGGCTCGAAGTACTTCAGGATGCCGAGCAGGAGGAAGACGATGATCGTCAAGGCGACGCCGGAGACGACGAAGACGCCGAGTTTGTATTTGTTCGCGATGTTGGCCATAATTTATTTCCTTACCGGATAATGCCTGATGCTCCTGGGTGGAAGCTGTCCGGGTTCGACGACGGAAATAAATTTAAAAGACAATTTCGCCGACGAAATTGTCTTCGGAATTTTTCGTCTCGCCACGTGAGTGCGGGCAGGATCCATCTGGCATACGTAATATCAACTCTAATTGCGTATTTCACAACTTCCAGGCTTCAGCCGGGAATATTAAAGTAGGTGCGCCTAATTTGTCTGCCGCAGGGAGGCGCGGCTGAGGAACTCCCTGACCCAGCGGTTGGGACTGTGGTCGCGGAGCTCCTTGGGGGCCCCCATCGCCACGATGCCGCGCTGGTGGGCGTCGAGCATGATCACCCGGTCGGCCACCGTGAAGATGCTGTCGAGCTCGTGGGTGACGATGACCATGGTGGAGTCGAGCGAGTTGCGGATGCTCAGAATGAGGCGGTCGAGTCCCGCCGAGGTGATCGGGTCGAGTCCCGCCGAGGGTTCGTCGAAGAACAGGATCTCCGGGTCGAGGGCGAGGGCGCGGGCCAACGCCGCGCGTTTGCGCATGCCGCCGCTGAGCTCGGAGGGCGAGTAGCGCTCGAATCCCTGCAGGCCGACGAGGCTGAGCCTGACCCTGGCGAGCGAATACGCCACCTCGCGGGGCAGGCCGGAGAACTCTTCCAGCGGCAGGGCGATGTTCTCCTCGAGCGTCAGCGAGCTGAACAGCGCCCCCGACTGGTAGAGCACGCCGCACTGGCGCATGATCTGCTGCCGTTCGACCTCGTCGGCGTTCACGATGCTTCGGCCTTTGATGAGGATGTCGCCGCGGATCGGCTTTAGAAGCCCGATCATATGCTTGAGGATTGTGCTCTTGCCACACCCCGAGCCGCCGAGGATCACGAAAACCTCGCGGCGACGCACGGAGAAGTTGATGTTCCGCAGGACGATGGTGTCCCCGTAGCCGACGGTCAGGTCCTTGACCTCGATGAGTGGCGCCTCGTCGCCCGTGGCCCCCTGCGAGGCCGCCGCGGGAAAATGTGCGGTATTCATATATGCGGTAAACTTTCGATCGACAAGGCGGGCAACCCGCCTTGTATAGTTATTTCCGAAATCCGTCCTGCGGATGTGACGTTATTTGTGACACGCAACCTATCCCACGACGCCGTGTGAACCTCGAAGCGGAAATAACTTATCCGTTGAACAGCATAGTGATGAAGGCGTCGGCGAGGACCACGAGGAAAATCCCGCTGACCACCGCCGAGGTGGCGGCCCGTCCCACTCCCTTCGCGTCGTTGTCCGCCTGGAAGCCGCGGAAGCAGCCGATCGCCGCGATCAGCGCGGCGAACACGACGCTCTTGACGAGCCCCTCGGTCATGGTCCACGGCGTCATGGCGTGGAGCGTCCGCAGATAGTACTCCTGGAGGGCGAGTCCACCGCGCACCACGGCGACGACCATTCCGCCGACAATGCCCACGATGTCGCCGATCACCGTCAGCAGCGGCATCACGGCGACGAGGGCGATGATTTTTGGGATCACGAGGAAGCGGGCGCTTTTGAGCCCCATCGTCTCCATGGCGTCAAGCTCCTCGTTGACCTTCATCGTCCCGATCTCCGCGGCGAAGGCCGAGCCCGCCCGCCCCGTGCAGATCATGGCCACCATCAGCGGTCCGAGCTCCTTCACGATCGCCAGGCCGACCAGGTCGGCAACGAAGATCTTCAGGCCGAACTTGCCCATCTGGACGATCCCCTGGAAGGCGAGGATCACCCCCATCAGGAAACAGATCAGCGAGATGATCGGCACGGCGTCCGATCCCGTCTTGTCCATATAGTAGTATATCTCGCGCCAGCGGATCTTCGACGGTCGGCGGAGGGAGTCCCAGGTGGACTCGGCGAGGTCGCCGATGAAACCGAGCAGGCTTTTGGCGTCTTCGGCGAGTTTGAGCGCCGTCTCGCCGGCGAGGATGAAGGCGGAGATGCCTTTGAGCACGCGGCGCCTCTCCTTCTTCGCGTCCTCGTCGGAGTCGCCGAGCTTTTTGACCGCGTCGATCAGCTGGGGCGACGCCTCCGCGAGCGAGAAGGGGACACCGCGGCGCTCGGCGAGCTTCTCGCAGGCGTCGATGAGGGCGAGGGCGTAGTAGTTGTCGGGCTGGACGTCCTTCAGCGCGAAACGCAGTTCCGCGGGCTTGTGGACGAGAAGGGTGGTGATCCGCTCGTACGCCGCGCCCGCCTGCTCCTTCGGAAGCCGGGCGGAGCCGAGGCCTCCCACCGAGACGACGTCGCCTTCCCGCGTCACCGCGATGGCATGTGTTCCACTCTCCATCTATTTCTTCCCGCCTCCCGCCGCGCCGACTGTCATCGCGCCCGCCCCGCCCTTCCTGGCCAGGGCTGTCCGTAATGACCGATGGCTGAACCGCGAATATGTCCTGTAAAAATAATAAACCGTTGTTGATTTCTGTGACGTTTACTATATAGTAGGAACTCTTTTTGACTAATCACATAAGTCATTCGGACAGGAAAGACCTGTTCCGATGGATGGTGTTTTTTTTATGACATTTGGGCCACGAAAACTATTTATTTTCTCAGGCAGCGCCAACCCCACCTTGGCGGAGAAGATCGCCGACTTCCTCAACATACCGTTGGGTGAGGTGGAGGTCAAACGGTTCCCCGATGGGGAGATCATGGTGCAGTACCGCCAGAACATCCGCGGCGGAGACGTCTTCATCGTCCAGCCGACCTGCTATCCCCCGAACGAGAACATCATGGAACTGCTCATCATGCTCGACGCCGCCAAGCGGGCGTCGGCGGGGCGGATCACGGCGGTCATTCCCTACTTCGGCTACGCGAGGCAGGACCGCAAGGACCGTCCCCGCGTGCCGATCACGGCGAAACTGGTCGCCAATCTGATCACGGCCGCCGGGGCGTCGCGGATTTGCGCCATGGATCTGCACTCCGAGCAGATCATGGGGTTTTTCGACATCCCCGTCGACCATCTGCACGCCGCTCCCGTCCTTGTCCCTTACATCAAGCGCCGCATCCTCGGCTCCGACGCCGTGGTGGTCGCCCCCGACACGGGCAGCGTCAAGCGCGCCCACGCCTTCTGCGACTATCTCGGCTGTGGACTCGCGGTCGTCGCCAAGCGCAGGATCAGCGCCGTCTCCGTGGATGCCAACCTGCTCGTGGGCGATGTCGCGGGAAAGGTGTGCGTGATGACCGACGACTTGACGACGACCGCCTCGACGTTGGTCGCCGCCGCGAAGTTGCTGCGCGAGGGAGGAGCCAAAAGCGTCATCGCCGCCGTCTCCCACTGCCTTTTGACCGATGAGGGCGCCATCAAGCTGCGCAACAGCGCCATCGAAGAGCTGCTCACCACCGACGCCGTGCCGCTGAAGGACGACAGTGGCGGGCGCATCAAGATCTTCACTGTGGCTCCGCTCTTCGGCGAGGCCATTCGGCGTATCCATGAGGGAGGCTCCCTGACTACTCTATTCGACATCGAGATCGAAGGGATCATTCAGGGAAAGCTGTTCTAAGGTGATGTTTTTCAGCGAATGGCGCATGGTTGTGTGGCGAAGTTTCGCGAGGTGGTGGTAGAGGCGTGGAGGAATATCGTGTTCGACACTGCGGCGTGGCCGCATTACTCATAACGTAACAGCGCCGTCCATTGGATGGCCCGGGCAAGCAGAGGATGTGAGACAATGGCAGCGAAAAAGAATGTCATCAAAGCGGTGATGAGGAAGAATTTCGGCACGAGTTCGTCGCGTAGGGACCGCCGTTCCGGCAAGGTTCCGGTCGTCGTCTACGGGCACGACAAGGAGAACAAGAGCCTGCTCATCGACTTGAAGGAGTGGGAGACGCTGAGGCACAAGGCCGTCCATCTCGTCGAGATCGCCCTCGACACCGGCTCGTCGATCAACGCGCTCGTCAAAGAATTCCAGCAGGACATCATCTCGGGTGCGACCATGCATGTTGATTTCCAGGAGATCAACATGGACGAGATCATCCACACCGCGGTTCAGATCCGCTCGCACGGCATACCGGTGGGCATCTCGAAGGGCGGTATCCATGAGCAGTCGCTGCATGAGATGAGGATCGCCTGTCTTCCCGCCGACCTGCCCGAGTCGCTCGTGGTCGACATCAGCGCGATGGAGCTTGACACCTGCTTGCACGTCAAGGATATCCAGCTGCCGCACGGCGTGAAATCCATCGAGGATCCCGATCTGGCGGTCTTCCACGTCTATATTCCGAAAGTCGTCGAAGAGGCTGCTCCGGCCGCCGCCGAGGGCGCCGAGGGCGCCGTCGCCGCCGAGGGTGCCGCTGGCGCCGCTCCTGCCGCTGGCGCCACTCCTGCCGCGGGTGCCGCCGCCGCCGCGGGCAAGGAAGCTCCGAAGGACGACAAAAAAGAGAAGAAGGACAAGAAGTAATCCGGGATTTCCGTCCCGTTTTTTCAGGATGCGACGCGCCGCGGCGCGGGGTGAATGTGCCCAATGAGCGATGTCGTCGTCGAGTCCCAGGTGAGACTTGTCGCGGGTCTGGGAAATCCAGGCTCAGACTATGTCGGCACACGGCACAATGTCGGGTTCGACGTGCTGGACGCCCTGCTGGCGAAACTCGGAGGCAGCTTCGAGCCGCGCCGTGGACATCAGGGAGTGTATTGGGTCGGGCGGCTTGCGGGTCGGCCGGTGTTCTTTCTCAAGCCTATGACGTGTATGAACGTGAGTGGGGCGTCGGTCTCATCGCTGTGCCGCGCCGAAGGGATCGCGCCGGGCGAGACGCTGGTGGTCTGCGACGACATGGACCTCGAGCTGGGCCGCCTGAGGCTGCGGTCGCGTGGAAGCAGCGGAGGGCACAACGGGACACAGTCCGTGATCGACGCCTTCGGAACGGCTGATTTCGCTCGACTGAGGATCGGCATCGGCAAGGCCGTCGGCCGCAAGGATCCCATTGAGCATGTGCTCTCACGGTTCGACGTGTCCGAGCGCGAACTTGTGCAAAAGGTTGTCGGACTCGCGGTCGACGCGGTCAAGCTCGCGCTGCACCGAGGCGTTCCGGTGGCCATGAATGCGTACAACGCCACGGATGCGAGGCCGAAGCCGCCTGAGGAGGCGAAAAGCGGAACTGGGAAAGGAAGCCAAGAGGCTGGCACGTCGACGGTCTCGGCATGAGTCGCGGAAATAGGAAGTGAAGAAAATTTCTCGTCGGAATTTTCTTTTCATTTATTTCCGTCGTGGCACGGGAGCGGTTTGTTTGATACGCCCAATAAGGCATAGAAACCTTACAGGAAATACATAACGGAAGGAGTTGGAATTGAAAACCTACGAAACAGTGGTCATCCTTGACGAGAGGAAGGTCCAGGACGAGGGGAAATCGTTCGCGGAGGAATACACCTCGCAAGTGTCGGGATTCGGCGGCGAGATGATCCGCAGCCGCTTCCTCGGCCGCAGGCAGTTCGCCCGCGAGGTCAAGAAACGCAAGAACGGCATCTACTGGAACTTCATCGTCGACATGACGGAGAAGTCCGTCAAGCCCTTGAGGGAGAAATACCGCCTCGACGAGCGCGTCCTGCGCCAGGTGTCGTTCATCTACGACCGCCTGGAGGATCCGAGGGCTCCCAAAGTCGAGACGACGGAGAAGCCGGTGATTCTGGCCCCCTGACGGCGGGACGGTGCCGGAGTGACGCAAACACAATCGTGGACGGATAGCACATGCCATCGCTCAATAAAGTATTCGTGATGGGGAATCTGACGAGGGATCCGAACCTCAAGTACACCCCGCGCGGCTCCGCCGTCTGCGAGTTCGGCGTCGCCGTCAACCGCCGCTACACCACCGAGAGCGGTGAGCAGAAGGAGGAGGTGTGCTTCCTCGACGTCGACGTCTGGGGAAAGCAGGCCGAGTACTGCGGCAAGTCCCTGCAGAAAGGGGCTCCTGTCTTTGTCGAGGGACGTCTGCGGACCGACTCCTGGCAGGACAAGGATGGCAACAAGCGCAGCCGTCTGAGAATCGTCGGCGAGCGCGTCCAGTTCCTGAGTGGACCGGGTGGACGGAGCGGCGGCACAAGCGGAGGCGACGAGGGGTATGACGACAGTTCGTCCTCTTCCGAGCAGGCTCCGCGCCAGCAGCCGAAGTATGGCGGCGGGTCGTACCAGCAGTCGCCACCCCGCGCGCAGCAGCAGCGTCCACCACAACAGGGAGGCTACCAGCAGCCTTCTTCGCAACAAGGGCAGGCGCAGCAGTTCGTCGCCGAGCGGCAGCAACCGCCGCCGTCGACGCACCCCGCGGCTCCGCAGCAGTTCGACGAGCCGCCCTCCATGCCGCCGCCCGAGGCCTTCTCGCCCGAGGGCGAGACAGAGGATGATATTCCTTTTTGACCAAAGAGCCATGTGTAAAGATTAATATAGGAGCGAGTTAAAGTTATGGCGATGAGACCCAGAAGAGCCGGAGGCAGAGCGAGGAAAGAACGAAAACCCAAGATTTGCCGTTTCTGCGAGAACAGGACGAAATACATCGACTTCCTTGACGCCGACCTGCTGAGGAAGTTTCAGACCGAGAACGGCAGAATCCTGCCGCGACGCGTCACGGGGACGTGCCTTATCCACCAGAAGATGCTGGGACAGGCGATCAAGCGCGCCCGCATGCTCTCCCTCGTTCCGTAATGCGGGAGGCTGCCACGGCGGCGTGAACAAGGTAGCAACTAAACGGAGACTTTCATGAACGAGAAACTAATATTGCTTGAGGACGTCGACGATCTCGGCAAGGCAGGCGACGCCGTGTCGGTCGCATCTGGCTATGCCAGAAATTTCCTTCTGCCCCGCAAAATGGCGCTGCGCGCCTCGACGGGCGCCTCGCGGCAGCTGCAGGCCCGCATGGAGAAAATCCAGGCCCAGCGTCAGCAGCGCCTCGAGCAGGCGACCGCGCTTCAGGCGAAGATCGCCGGCACCGAGGTCACCATTGCGATGAACGCCGGCGAGGACGACAAGCTGTATGGCTCCGTCACCTCGCACGCCATCGCCGAGGCCATGAAGAATGCGGGTATCGAGGTTGATTCGCACAAGATCCATCTTGACAAGCCCATGAAAGAGCTTGGCTCCTTCGAGGTCGGCATCAAGCTGCACCCCGAGGTCACCGCCACGCTGAAGGTTTGGATCGTCCGGGCCTGACGCGTCCCCGCGGCGCGCCGGAGTTCCATGTCCGAAGCTCAGCCTTCAATCCGTGTTCCGCGGGTTGGAGGCTGAAGTTTTCTTCGGCATGAGGTATGTCCTCTGATAGTCTGCTTGAATTGCGAGCCCTTCGGGCATACAATCACCGTAGTCAGTCGTGTGTCCGCCTGTGAACAGGAGTCGTTCCCATGCCACCTGCCGTCGCCTCGAATCCGAATAGCGGCGGGAAGCGTTTTGACGAGAATCGCCGTCCGCCCGCCCTCAAAGAGGATCGTCCGCCACCGCACGATCTCGGCATGGAGAAGGCCGTCCTCGGCTCAATGCTGCTTGAGCCGGAAACCTGCGTCCCCCTCGCCGCCGAGCGGGTTGGCACGGCCGAGGCCTTCTACTATCCCGTCCACCAGAGGATCTACGCGGTCATCGTCCGCATCTACGAGGCCAAAGGCAAGGGCATCGACATTCTCACCATCTCGCACGCCCTGTCGGTGGACGGCAGCCTCGAGGAGATCGGCGGCGAGGCGTATCTGCTTGAGCTGCAAGGCTCCATGCCGAGCACCGCCAACATCGAGACGTGGTGCGACACCCTCCGCAACCTGTATTCGCTCCGGAAGCTCATCGCCATCTGCGCCACCACGATCGATCAGTGCTATGAGACCGAGTCCAGCGCCATCGGCGAGATGTTCGATCAGACCGAGCGGACGATCCTCGACGTGCGCGCCGTCGATACGTCGAAGGGCAAGCCGATCAAAATCGCCGAGCTCATCAACCCGGCCGTCAAGCACTTGGAAAATCTGAAGACCAAGGACGAGTCCGTCACTGGCATCCCGACCGGCTACAGCCGTTTCGACCAAATCATCATGGGGCTGAAAAAGCAGGAGATGATCGTGATCGCCGCCCGTCCGTCGATCGGTAAAACTTCGCTTGCGATGAACATCCTCTCCAATGTCGCCGTCACCAAAAGCCACTCAGCCGCCTTCTTCAGCCTTGAGATGTCCGCCGAGCAGTTGGCGCGCCGCCTGCTCTGCGGCATCGCCCGCGTCTCCGAGAAGGACTTTTACGAGGGGCGTTTCGGCAACGACCGGGAGTTCCAGGACAAGTGGCGCCGGATCACCAAAGCCGCCGCGGAGATGAAGAAGGCGAACGTCTTCATCGATCCGACGCCGGGCATGAACATCCTTCAGCTCAGGGCCAAGGCGCTGCGCCTCCACAAAAAGGAGAAGATCGAGGTGATCTTCATCGACTATCTCCAGCTCCTCCGTGCCGATGTCAGCAAGGGGGCTAACCGGCAAGAGGAGGTGGCGAAAATCTCCGTGGGCATCAAGTCCCTTGCGAAGGAGCTTGACATCCCCATCGTCGTCCTCGCCCAGCTCAACCGTCAGGCCGAGCGCGACGGCGCCAGGCCGAAGCTCAGCCACCTCCGCGAGTCCGGCGCGATTGAGCAGGACGCCGACATCGTCGCCTTCCTCCACCGCGACCGCGACGCACAGAAGGACACCACGAAGGAGGCACTGGAGACTGGCCTCGAGGCCGAGCTCATCGTCGAGAAGAACCGTAACGGCAGCACGGGAATCGTCCCGCTCAGGTTCCGTCCCACCATCACCACCTTCGAAGAGCCCGCCCGCATCAGCGACGAGGACATCCCGCGCTAGTATAATTAGAAAGCGGGCGCAGTGCCCGCTTTCTAATTTTAATGACTATTTCTTCCTCTGTCCGTTCTCGAAGTAGGCGAGAAGCTCCTTCGGCAGATCGGGGATCTTCTGGGCGTTGCAGCCGGAGCGCATCGACTTGTGCCCCAGGACGCCGACGGCGACCGAGTTTCGGGCGGCGATCGGCGACGTGTTCGTCTTGATCCCGTGGCGCACGAAGTTCACAAACTCGCGGACGATCGCCGGATCCGAGCCGCCGTGGCTGCCCGCCTGCTCCTTCAGCTTGTAGACGATGTCCGGCGTGTGGCGCGGACCGCGCTGCGTCCAGACGTGGACTTCGCACTTGCCGTAGTCGCCGATGTTCTCGACTCTGCCGCGCGTCCCGATGAAGGTGTAGTTGCGCTCGCCATCCGGCGTGTAGTGGCATTGCGTGTAGGAGGCCTGCGCGCCGTTGTCCAGCTGCATCAGGATCATGTTGTGGTCCTCGACGTCGATGACCGGGGAGAAACCCTTCTGCTCGAGCGGCGGCCACTGCGCGTCGCTCCACTTCGCGCTGCCGGGCTCCTTCGGACTGCGGCGGCCGCACTTGTCGTAGACGGAGAGCATGCCCATGCCGACGACGGATTTCGTGTAGCCGCCCATCAGCCAGTGCATGACGTCGATGTCATGGGCGCCCTTCTGCAGGAGCAGTCCGGTCGTGTTCTTCCGCTCCGAGTGCCAGTCGCGGAAATAGGCGTCGCCGCCGTAGTTGACGAAATGGCGGCACCAGCCCGCCTGGATGTCGCCGATGAGCCCCGAGTCGATGATCTCCTTCATCTTCAGCACGACGGGGAAGTGGCGCATGTTGTGCCCGAGGTAGAGCTTCGAGCCCGTCTTGAAGGCCGTCTTCAGCAGCCGGTCGGCCCCTTCGACCGTGATCGCCATCGGCTTCTCGAGGTACACCGCCTTGCCGGCCTGCAGCGCCGCCACGCCCTGCTCCTCGTGCATGAAGTCCGGCGAGGTCACGAACACCGCGTCGATCTCTTTGATCTTCAAAAGCTTCTTGTAGTCGTCTGTGACGAAGATGTCCTTCCCGGCGAACTCGCGCAGGGACTCGAGCGCCTTGGGGTTGACGTCCGCCCCGGCGACGATTCTGACTCCCTCCTCCGGGAGGTGCGCGTTCCGCGCGAGGTTGCCTCTGCCGCCCGCCCCGATCACGCCGATCTTCAGCTCCTTCATCGAGTCCAGCTCCTTTGCTTGCATGGTTGTGGAATGGAATGGTCTTTCAATATATATGTGTTATTTTAACGTATATTTTATCTGTCGTAAACAGGAGCAAGTATGAGATTGGATATGCAAAATACAACAAAGGATGTGTGATAATGACAACTCATCTGAAATCACGCATCTATCCGGAAGCCGCCGCTCCCGATTTCCCCTTCCGGCTTCTGGCCGTGTCCTACGGCATCGCCGACGCCCGGACGCAGCCCATCCAGCGCGCCGACTACGAGTGCTGCACCGTCGAATACGTCTACGAAGGCAGGGGATTCCTTGACAGCAATGGCCATTCCTGCGCGCCCGAGATTGACAGCGTCTACATCCTGCACAAGCACAGCGACCACCGCTACTGGCCCGAGAAAGAGAATCCGTGGAAGAAGATCTTCTTCGTCATCGACGGCGACTTCATGGAGCAGTTGTTCCGCGTCTACCGGCTCGACACGGTCTGCCACATCCCCTACTGTCCGCAGATCCGGAAATATTTCGACGAGATGATGCAGCTGCGGCATGACATGGGTGGCTCGGTGGTCCACCGGCAGGCGGCGATCGTCTTCCACCGCATGCTCGACGAGGCGTATTCGATCCTCCACGAGCCGATCCAGCCGCACGTCACGTCGGAGATTCTCGCGCTGAAGAAAGTGCTCGACGACAACATCGAGCAGAGGATCAATCTGGAGGACGTCTGCCGCGGCATGCACCGCTCGAGCGCCCACATGATCCGCCGCTTCAAAGTCGTCTACGGCGAGACGCCCTACGACTACCTCATGCAGAAGCGCGTCGACGCCGCCCGGCTTCTTCTGCGCCACTCCGCGCTGTCGGTCAAGGAGATCGCCGCCCGCCTTAAGTTCTCCGACCAGTACTACTTCTCCAACTACTTCAAGCGCAAAACCGGCCTCTCCCCCAAGAAGTTCAAACAGCTCGCCTGATAGTTTTTCAGATAATTCATTTCTCGTCTACTGGCGAAAGCCAGTGCGAGAAATTAATTATCTGAATAACTATTAAGGAGATGGCAATGAGACTGGCTTCGATCTTTGGCGACCACGCAGTGATGCAACGAGAGATGTCCGCCCCCGTCTGGGGGTGGACCAAGCCGTTGGTGAGAGTGAAGGTCAAACTTGGCCCCTACGAGGCGTGCGGCATGTCGGGCGACGACGGCAAGTTCCTTGTGCGCCTGCCGCCGATGAAGGCCGGTGGCCCGTACGAGCTTGAGGCGAGCGCCTCGGATGGCGGCGGCATCGCGAAGTCGACGGATATATTGGTTGGAGAGGTCTGGATCGCCTCGGGGCAGTCGAACATGCAGTGGACGGTCACCCAGTGCGGTGCCGTGGGCGAGCAGGAGGCGGCTTCGGCCAAGGACGCCGCGCTGCGAATGCTGAATGTTCCTCAAATGGCTTGTCTTGGCAGACAGTCGGACGTGAAGGCGTCATGGAAACTCTGCGCGCCGCCCGCCACCGGGACCTTTTCGGCGGTCGGCTATTATTTCGCCCAGCGGCTGCGCGCCGAGCTGGGGGTTCCCGTCGGCATCCTCAACAGCTCCTGGGGTGGCACCATCGTCGAGGCGTGGATGAGCCGCGAGTGGCTTGTCCGTAACGAGTACGCCGCCAACTGGGTCGCAAGTTACGAGGCGGACGTCAATTCCCCCGCATACTGGGCCGAGATGGGCGAGAAGCTTTCAATCAATGTATTTCCCGCCGATCCCGGCAACACGGGCGAGCCGGCGGGTTGGGCGAAGCCAGGGCTCAAAGAAGATGACTGGAAGGAGGTTGTGCTGCCGCGCGCCTGGCAGAGCTTCGGGCACAACTACAGCGGCGTCTTCTGGTTCAGGAAGACGATCGACATCCCCGCCGCCTGGGCCGGCAAGGACCTCTCGCTGGAGATCGGCGCGGTCGACAAGCAGGACATCACCTATTTCAACGGAACGCAGGTGGGGGCCACCGGCACGGGATTCGAGCAGGAGCATTGGAGCGTCGTCCGTGACTACCACGTCCCCGGCAAACTCGTCAAGGCGGGGAAGAACACGATTGCCATCAGGGCGTACTCCTTCGTCTACCATGGTGGCATGATCGGTCCGGCGTCGTCGATGAGTGTTTCGCAGGCCGATGACTCCGAGCAATCGCTTTCGCTCGCGGGGAACTGGTTGTACAAGGTCGAACACAACCTCGGACTGGTCAGCCCTCCCGCCCAGATCCTCGGCCCCGGCAACCCGAACACGCCGTACATCCTTTACGACTCGATGATCGCCCCGCTGGTTCCCTGCGCTCTGCGCGGCGCCATCTGGTACCAGGGCGAGTCCAACGCCGCCAAGGCCTCCGAGTATCGCAGCCTGCTCGTCGACATGATCCGCTGCTGGCGGCGCGACTTCGGCGTTGGCGACCTCGCCTTCCTTCAGGTTCAGCTGGCGAACTACATGGGAGAGATGGACTACCAGCACGAGAGCACCTGGGCGCGGCTGCGCGAGGCGCAGCTCCAGACGCTTGCCGAGCCCGAGACCGGCATGGCCGTCGCCATCGACATCGGCGAGGCGCTCGACATTCATCCCAAGAACAAGAAGGACGTCGGCGGACGTCTCGCCCAGTGGGCCTTGTGCAGAACCTACCACAAGCACATGGCCCCGTCGGGACCGCTCTACCAGTCGATGACCATCGAGGGCTCCCGCGTCCGCCTGCGCTTCGCGCACGTGGCTGGTGGCCTTGTGGCGAAAGATGGCAAGCTGAAGACCTTCCACATCGCCGGCGCCGACAGGATCTTCAAGAGTGCCGACGCCATCATCGAGGGCGACACGCTCGTCGTGTCGAGTCCCGAAGTCGAGAAGCCGATGGCCGTTCGCTACGCCTGGGCCGACAATCCCGAGGGATGCAACCTCTACAACGCCGTCGGACTGCCCGCCTCGCCTTTCAGGACTGATAGTTGGGCGTGAGGCGGGTAATGTTTTGTTCTCGGTAAATTCTGGCGTATCCCGGGAGCGGTAAGTGCTCAAACCGGGATTGCCAAATCACTCGACGTTGACCGTGATGTTCATTGGGCCGCAGAGCGGCCGCTGAAGGTAGCCGGGCGTTTCAACGCCCGGTATGAATCCCACAATCCATCTCCGCCGCGGAGCGGCGGTTGAGATGGTTGGTGAAAATCGGCCAGCACTTCAAGGAGATAATGCATGGGCAACACCTATACATCGCTTCACTACCACATTGTTTTCAGCACAAAGAATCGTGAACGATGGATCACACAGGACGTCAAAACGCGCATATGGGCTTATCTTGGCGGCATTGCCAGCGAGAACAAAATGACTCCGATTCAAATCGGCGGCATTGAAGACCACGTCCATGTTTTGACTGGCGCTCCCGCCTCGTTGGCACCATGCAAAATTGCGCAACTGATCAAAGGTGGATCATCGGCCTGGATACATGACACATTTCCAAAAATGCTGGGCTTTGCATGGCAGGATGGGTATGGCGCATTCACGGTGAGCAGATCGAAGATCTCGGATGTGAAGACCTACATTGAAAGTCAAGCCGAGCATCATCGCACACAGACGTTTCAAGAGGAATATGTTGCCTTGTTGAAGAGGCATGAGATCGAATACGAAGAACGGTATCTGTGGAATTGATTCAGTCGCCGCTCCGCGGCGTAGGTGAGGTGGGCGGCCGTAACCGTGGGTTTAAACCCACGGCTACCATCAAACCGCCGCTCTGCGGCGAAGTCGACACGGCGTGGGCAATCTTAATAGGTGCGGTAAGACCATGAGTCGCCGCACAGCCACGCAGGGACAGTATGCCGGGCATCCTTTCTGGGGATGCTCCGGCTATCCGGCGTGCCGGGGGACGCGGAAGGTGGGGGATGAGTCTGACAAGTCTGACCAATCAGACAGGTCCGACTCGTCCGACGAGTCCTACCTCCCCGACTCGTAGAGTTCCACGCTGATCTGTCGGATGTCCCAGTCGAACACCTTGTTGGGGGTCATGTCGGCGCCGTTCTGTTCGTGGTGCGCCGGGAGCGTGAACGTGTTCTCCGCGCCGAACGTGAGCTCGTTGGTGATGTCGATGTCGCAGCGCGTGCCCATGCCGTGGTGATGGCGGCGGACCATCTTGCCGTTGACCCATGCGCCGAGGACGCTTCCCGACGCGCCTTCCAGGTGGAGCCGGACGTTGTACCGCCCCTCCCACTCCTTCGGGACGAAGAGCGTCCGCGACGGCCATTTCAGCTTACCTTTGCCGGGCAGGATGAGGGCGGCGGCCGCACCCTTGGCGTCGATGCCGTGCCACGCGCCAGCGAGCGCGATGGATTTCACCGGCGGCGCGGCGTGGTAGAGGTAGACGTTGCCGACGATGCCCGAGACCGGCTTGCCCTTGAACTCGTAGGCGATCGTGTTTTCGGATTCGGTCAGCAGTTTGGTGACGTCGTACTCGGCGTACGAGCCGCCCGGGAAGTCCTGGAGCATGACGCCGTTGAGCGAGAACTTCGCCTCGCCGACGTAGTGCGGGCCCGACCACGAGCCGTTGACAAGATAGATTTTGCCGCCCTCGGCGCCCCATGATTTCGGGACGATGAAGCTCTTGCGGATCCAAAGCGGCTTGTCAGCCGGCGCGCCCTCGATCGTGAACACGCCGAGGTCGTAGGTTTTCCACGCCTTGTCGTCGAAACCCGGTTTGGCCCACGCGTCGCCGCTTGGCGCGGCATCGGTCAATTTCGCTCCGTAGCGTAGGTCGAGAGTGGGATCGGCCCAGCGGCCTTTGGTGTAAGGCGTGAAGTCGATGACTGGCTTCGCCAGCTCGTGCCAGATCCGTTTCTGATAGCCCCACCAGTGCGCGACGGCGTCCGATGGTTCGAGGCAACCGGTGGCGCGGACGACCTTGACCTCCTTGGCGGGCATGGCGACCTTCGCCACGGCCTCGCCGTCTTTCCATTCGAACGGCAGATCCTTCTGTCCGTCAACGCCATAGCAGACGAGGCTGGTCGGTTTCTTGGGCAGGCGCATGCGGATCGTGGTCTCGACGTCCTTGTCGTTGTTCCAGCTCACGAGGCAGGTGACAAGGTCGAGTCCGTTGTTGGAGCGGTAGGGCTGCGGCCAGACGAGACGGTCGTCGGCGACGCACGGGGCGGCGGGATAGCCCGCTCCGGCGAGGAGATCGGCGAAGAAGTCGGTCTCGATCGGCTCGGGCCACCAGACGCCCATACGGTCCTGGCAGTCGCGCCAGAAGGCGGAGCCGAGGGCGATCACGGCGCCCTTGCCGAGTTTGCGTTTGACGATGGCGGGGGTGCCGTTCTCGAAGGTGGCGAGTACCTCCGAGTCGGCGCCGGGTTTGAGCTCGACGCTGATGAGGTTATGGTTGCCGCCGAGCCAGTCCATCGACCGGCCTTTGTCGGGGAACGTTTTACCGGCGAGCGCTTTAAAGACGCTCTGCTCCTTCTTGACGGTGACGGTGCCCTCGCCGACGGGTCTGATTTTCGCGATCTCGCAGCCGGTGAGTTTTTTGATCGGCCACGTGTCGGGCTCGAGCATGCTGTTGCGTCCGGTGAACGGGAAGGTGACGAAGACGCCACCGGCCTTGACCCACGCCTCGACCTGGTCGATGGTGTCGACGGGCATGGTCTCGTTGCCGCAGTCGACCATCACATTGTAGCCGTACATCTTGCCGTCGGCGACGCCGCCGTCGTCGAGGTAGCAGTAGGACTGGCCGATGGTCTGGAGGGTGCCGCGTCCGATGTCCCAGTCCCAGGGCGACTGGATTTCGCGGGTCGCCTCGCCGAGGGTGGGATAAGGAGACCAGCCGACCAGTCCGGTGGTCATTTTCGAGCTGCGGTAGAGGAGCACCTGCGGTCCGTACAGATCGTACTTGCCCATCTGCTTGAGGATGGTGTCGTTGTCCTCCCAGAATTTCCTGAGTTCGGGGACGCGGGTGTAGGTGTTGGCCTGGAAGACGGCGTCATGGCCGTTGAGTCCGGCGAGGAAGGTGCGGCGGAAGGAGTCGAACTGGTCGGCGAGGTTGTTGGCGGGGCCGGCGGTCTCACTGGTGGCGGGCAGGTCGTAGAGGTAGCTGTAGCGCTTGTACCAGGGGAAGTACCACATGCCTTCGCCGGTGAAGTGTCCGAAGCCGCCGTACTGGGTGGCGAGCTTGAGCCAGCGATCCTCGCCGAATTTGATCGGCGCCATGAACTTGATCGGGCGGTCGGGGTCGACTTGGCGCATACCGTCGAGCATGAGCCGCCAGGCGTCGAACTTCGCCTCCTTGTGCCACTCGTGCCACGTGATCCAGAGCTGGTTCATCTCCTTGCCGAGGTACGGGAAGACCTTGGGAGCCTGGGTCGAGAGGAAGACTCTGCCATCCCACAGCCCGCCGTGCAGATGCAACGCGATCTCGTTGGCGCCGGCCTTCAGCAGTTTCGAGACGTCGAGCGCGCCCCACGAGCCGACTTCCCCCGCCTTCTGTCCGTTGATGTACACTTCGTGGTAGCGCTGGTACTTGCCGAGGTGGACGCCGCCATGGCTGATCGGGAACCAGTAGAGGAAAACAGGGTTCAGGGTTCGGGGTTCAGGATTCGGGGTGGAAGGTGGAGTGTTGAGGGTGGAAGCTAATTGAGAGGGGGTCAGGTCGAAGGAGCGGCGGAACCAGAAGGTCATGCCAGGGTTGTTCTTGTCGCCGTTGAGTTTGTAGATGGCTTCGTCGCCGGGCATGTCGAGCAGCGTCCATGCGGCGCCGTCGACCGCGCCGGTGAACCATTTCTCCTTGACGCCGAGGTACTTGTCCTCGGGCGATTTGGCGAGCCAGGCGTCGTCGATTTTGGTGTCGACGCCGTTCTCGGGGCGCGACCACCACTGGCCTTTGAGGTCGAGGAGCTGTCCGCCGAGTCCGGCGAAGGTGGCGAACTCGGGGATGGTGACCTCGTCCCAGTCGTTGAAGGGGCGGTCGGGTCGGCCGTACATCTTCGAGAGTTTGGGAAGCGTGACGCCCTGCTTCTGGAGATAGGCATGCCAGTTTTTGCGTGCCATGGCGGAATAGTCGTCGTGGATGTCGTACCACTCGTTGTGGGCGAGTTCGCCGTGCGGATGCATCCAGCCCATCATGAGCGGCTCGGCGGCGTAGGGCTTGATCAACTCCATGGTCTTGACCGTGATGTAGCGGTGCACGTCGAGGTCATACCAGCTGAAGTGCGGCTGCGTGATCCAATGCATGCCGAAGCCGTGCCAGCCGGTCATCATGAAGTCGGCGGGCTTCTCCATGAGGTCGGGGAAACGGCGCGCGCTCCAGTCGGCGCCGCCGGCCTGGCCGTAGACGCGGCTGGAGAGCGGGAGGCCAGCCTCGTTCGCCTTTTTCATCAGCCAGTC
>CAYTFM010000171.1:0-8356 GCA_964436735.1 uncultured Victivallales bacterium
AACGGATCGCGGGTCGCCCTGAAGGTCGGGCTCTTCGCCGGGATCGTCTCGGTGGCCATCGGCGTCACACTTGGGTTGCTCGGCGGCTATTTCGGCGGATGGATCGACGACCTCGTCGTGTGGATCTACAGCACGATCGCCTCCATGCCCACGCTCCTGTTCATTCTCGCCTTCTCGCTGCTTGTCGGCAAAGGGTTCCTTTTCCCGCCGATCGCCGCCGTCATCAACAACGCCTGCGGGTTCCTCCACGCCGATCCTGGCCTTGTCGCCGTCTACGTCGCCATCGGCGTCACAGGCTGGGTCAGCCTCTGCCGCGTCGTCCGCGCCGAGTGCGCCAGCCTCCGCGAGCGACCGTATGTCCAGGCCGCCAAAACGCTCGGCTACAACCCCACCCGCATCATCGTCCGCCACATCCTGCCCAATCTCGCGCATCTGGTCATCGTCTTCTTCGCCCTGCGCTTCGCCTACGCCATCATGACCGAGGTGATTGTCAGCTATCTCGGCCTGGGGGTGACCCGCGAGCCGAGTTGGGGCGTGATGATCTCCGACGGGCAACAACGGCTCTGGCGCGGCGTCTGGTGGGAGATCACCGGCGCCACCGGCCTCATGTTCTTCCTCGTCCTCTCCTTCAACATCCTCGGCGACGCCCTCCGCGACGTCCTCGATCCCAGATTGAACTCCTGATAGTTTTTCCGGGTTCTCATTTCACGGATGCCCGTGAAATGAGCACCCGGAAAAACTACAGAATATTTTAGGAAATAGCATAAGGGGACACCCGCATGAAGAAAAAAGCTTTGATCCTTTGCAACTCCGAAGATCTTGTCAACCGGGTCTACGCCGCGGGACGGCTCGCGCAGGTACGGGAACGGGTCGAGCTGTACCCGACAATCGTCAGCGAGGACAACTTTGACGCGCATGCGGAGAATCTCGCCGACATGGAGGTGGTCTTCTCGACATGGGGCATGCCGAAGCTCTCCGCACCGCGGCTCGACAAATTGCCGTCGCTAAGGATCGTTCTCTATGCGGCGGGGAGTGTCAAGGAGTTCGCCCCCTCCTACCTCGACAGAGGCGTGAAGGTTGTCAGCGCGTGGACGGCCAACGGCATCCCCGTCGCCGAATTCACCCTCGCCCAAATTCTGCTTTCCTGTAAAGGCTATTTTCAGAATGCCCGCGACTGCCGCGATCCGGAAGTCCGCTCTGCGGCGAAGGCGCATGTCGGCAAAGGCGTGTTCGGCGAGACCATCGCGCTTGTCGGCGCGGGGCAGATCGCCCGCCATGTGATTAGATTCCTCAAGGCGTTCGAACTGAAGGTGATGGTGGTCGACCCCTATCTTCCCGACCAAGAGGCCGAAAAGCTGGGTGTGGTTAAAGTCACGCTCGAGCGGGCGTTCGCCGAGGCGTATGTCGTCAGCAACCATCTTCCCAACATCCCCAGCACGGTGGGGCTGCTCGACGGAAGACTCTTCGCCTCGATGAGGCCTGGCGCGACTTTCATCAACACCGGCCGCGGCGCGCAAGTCGTCGAGAAGGATTTGATCGACGTGCTCAAGGCGCGGCCTGATCTGACCGCGCTCCTTGACGTCACCTTCCCCGAGCCGCCCGACAAGAACTCCCCATTCTACACGCTGCCGAACGTCCAGCTCAGCTCGCACATCGCCGGCTCGCTCGGCGACGAGGTGGTGCGAATGGCCGACTACATGATCGAGGAGTTCGACAGCTACGCGGCAGGACGTCCCCTCCGCTACGCCGTCACCCAAGAAATGCTCGTTACGATGGCCTGATTCTCCGCTTCGACCCAACAATGAGATCTTTGCCAATGATGCAATCCGGTAATGACATGAGGAGAGTGCTGCTATCCCCCCTCCTTCTGCTGATGGGATGCGCCAGCAATCCGGACGGGCAGCCGCTGACGGAGCCTACCCCCGCGGCAAGGGGGCACACGCGCCCGGCGACGACAGACCCGTCCATCAGGAATCCCGACCTCGTCGAACTGAGGCACATCGATCCGACGTTCAAGATCGATCTACGCTACGCCACGACGGCGAACGTCTTGGGACGGCCGCTTTACAAAAATTCCCGCGCCTTGCTGCAACGCCCAGTGGCGGAAGCTCTCGCACGGGTGAACGTCCGCCTGAAAGCGAAGGGCTACGGGCTCGCCGTGCTTGACGCCTACCGTCCATGGTCGGCGACGAAGGAGCTATGGCAGGCCTTGCCGACGGAAAAGAAGGCCTACTTCGCCGATCCCGCAAAGGGTTCGATCCATAACAACGGCTGCGCCGTCGACCTCACGCTCTACGAGCTATCGACGGGAAAACTGGTCGAGATGCCAAGCGGCTACGACGAGTTTGGGCCTTCGTCAAAGATCGACTACTCGGGCGGCCCGTCGGCGACAAGAATGCGCCGCGATCTCCTTAGGGCGGCGATGGAAGCCGAGGGATTCTCCTCCTGTCAGACCGAGTGGTGGCACTACAACCACAAAGATTGGCAGCACTACAAGATGCTTGATTGCAAACTCTAACAATCGCCGAGGCGAGTATGCCCACGCCTTAAAACCAGAGCTCCATGCGCAAATGGAACGCCCCCGTTTTCAAGGGAAAGCCAAGACGTGGCCGGGCGGGACGCCCCCGTTCCGGGGCGCAAAACGCGGGCGTCCCATTTGCGACACGCTTCGCTCTGGACCGCCTGAGGTCTGTCAAACTGGGTGGCCTCGAATCACTCCCCATGTCGATTCGGTATGGTAGTGAGGCCATCTTACGCGCGCACTTTCCGAAGCTGACAGCCAGCGGATACTCTCTTGACAAATCATTCCTCTTGCACTACACTTGTATGATTACTATATCATATTTTGTGAAAACAAATGAAGACAACTCAGAAACAAAATGGTGGCAAGAAGGCGACAATCTATGAAGTTGCCCAGCGGGCAGGCGTCTCTGTATGCACGGTCTCACGGGTTTTCAACAAGCACCCCTACGCCCAAGGGGCAGTCAACCAGCGGGTGCTGCAGGCGTCGAAAGAGCTGCACTACACGCCCAAGTTCACCACCACCGGCAATTGCATTTCGATACTCGTAGAGCACGCCCGCTCGTTCAACAAGGGAGCCTACGAGAACATGGTATTCACGTCGGCAATGGCGCGCATCGTCGAACTGGGATACTCCGTCGAAGTGGTGCCGTTGCTTGACAACGACTGCGGCATCCGCCAATTCGAGTTTTTTTCGAAGGGTGCGGTGGCCATCACCTACACGAAAACCGCCGAGGAGGCAATACAAAGGATCGCCATTCCTGTGGTCGCCATCAACAATGACATACCCGGCATCCACTGCGTCGCCTCTAACCACCGGCAAGGATCGGCAATGGCGGTGGACCACCTTGTGCGAAAGGGGCACAGTCGGATCGGCATCCTTCTTTCACATAACGAGAATTGGAGTGCGCAGGAAAGATTGACGGGTTACATGTCCACACTCGCCTCCCATGCCATTGAATACGACGAGCAACTTTCCTGCTTCTGCGGTGGACTCACGATCTTTGAGGCCACCGCCCGGCTCCTGCGCCAGAAACCGACCGCCATCATCGCCGCAGGAGAACGCTACGGACTCGAGGCAAGCCATGCGCTTTACGTGCTGGGAATACAAATTCCCGAGGCAATCTCCCTTGTCGGCTACGAATACGCAGGCGTCTCCGAATTCCTCCACCCGCCACAAACGACCATCTCGCAGAACCTGCATGCGCTCGGTGGAAAGGCCGTGGATATTCTCCATGAACTCATCAACACAACCACTACTGAGCCAAGACGCATTTTGCTGGATAATGAAATTCTGGAGCGGGAGTCGACGACAAAGCTGAAAACCTTGTAGCGAAGGAACATCATGATGATCACTCCGTACACTGCGGCAAGCTCCGACAGACGATCTTCCACCTCGACGCAGTGGCTAACACGTCTGCTGGCCACCCTCTTCTGTCTGGGTGTCACGCCAGCCGGAGTAAGCGGAGAGGTTTCAGCGTCAGGCGAACTTCTTCGCAACGGCGATTTCAAGCAGATCTTCCCTGTGACCGGCAGGCCTCTTAACTGGCTTTCCACCCCTGAAAAGGCGACCCGCGCGGTGGCAGAGGGGATGGAACTCAAGGGACTCTTCACGGTGGATCAATTGGTCGACGTCTCCTGCGAGACCTCGCACCGTTTCGTTCTCAATGTCAACATGAAAATCCTCCATGGTTCCATGCAAATATTCGCACAAGCGTTTCTGCCAGGGGTTCAAACGCGTGAAACTTATCTTGAGTTAGGCTCAACGCGCCGTTCCGTCGCCGATGAAGCTGGCGCGGTCCGCATGGTTCTTTCCATACCAGACGGTGTGGCATATCCATTCCAGCTGAAGATCGCCTTTATATCCTCCGATCCTGAGACGGAGGCGATGATCAGCTCAATCTCATTACGAGCGGTCGAACCGGGAAACAAGCCTGACGCAGGCACGCTCATCATCGCAGACGACTCCCTCCGCGTCCTTTCAGTTGATTTTCCCTGGTTTGCCACCGCCATTCCATGTTCCGGCATCTATCTGTCGGCGTCAGCCGATGAGTATGAGCTCATCGCCGCAAAGACAATCCGCAAGCACGTCTACGAGATGTGCGGGCAATTCCTGCCGATCGCCCCGTTAGCGGCTGGCGCTCAACTGCCAAAATTGAAAGGTGCGATACTTATTGGGCGGGTCGCCGCGGAACGTGGCGTCGTCTCGAAAGATGAGATTGCCGAACTGGGCGAGGGAGGCTATCAGCTGAAATGCCGGGGTGGCGTGCTAAGCATCGTCGGCAAGGATGGCTCAGGACAGGTCGCCGGGGCGTACGGGCTGCTGAAAACGCTTGGCGTTGAGTTCCTCTCCTCGCGGGAAGTGGAGTATCCCTCCACAAAGCCGATTGCCATCGGCGCGATGCGCGTCTCACGCACACCGTCTTTCGCCATACGCTCAAGAGGCGGTATTTTCAATCCCGAGTTCAGCCCGGAACTGCTTTTCGGCTCCCCTCGCAGGGTCGGCGGTTCAGGAAGCACTCTCCATTCGATGGGCTTCCTTGTGAGTTTCGACAAATACGCAAAAGAGCACCCCGAGTTTTTCGCACTGCAGAAAGATGCCGCGCGCCTCCGGGAAAAGCCACAAGGCAACGATGGCTACGTCCATTTGTGCATGTCGAGCCCAGAGGTCAAGCGAATCGCCTCGAAAAACCTCCTTCACTGGATCGAGGCTGAACCTTATGCCAAATACTTCTATATCGGGCAGGGTGACTGCTACGAATACGCCTGCCAATGCGAGTCGTGCCGAGCAATGGATCCGGAACCGGGCGACTTCACGCGCCGCGTGATGACATTCATCAACGAAGTTACGGCGGAGGCGGCGCGGCGCTATCCAGACAAGGTGTTTTTGATGCTGCTGTACGAGGGAGCAGACCGCTGTTCGCCAGGGTTGGAGCCTGCGCCCCAAGTGCAGCTGGTGTACTGTCCGTTCCGCCCCAAGTGGTGGTGCCACAGCCACGCCTTCTGCAGCTACAATACCCGCGGCCTCGACGATCTAAGACTGTGGATTTCTCGCTTTCCCGGACGAATACACGTCTTCGACTATCCTGAGGGAGCGCAGGAGCTCGTCAGCATTTTCGCCTCGTTCGACGCCATCGCCGAGAAGATTCGCCTCTATGCGGGCAATGGGGTGCGAGGGCTGACCCTTTGCGGAACGCCGGTGAACTTCAATGCTCTTTTCATCAATGTTATGTCGCGACTGATGTGGGACCCGCACACTGATGTCAACGCAGCGGTCGACGACTTCATGGCGCGCTACTACGGAGCGGCAGCCCCGCACATGAGGAGCTACTTCGATCTGATCTATGCGCAGGTCAAGGAACGACAGCTCCACATGAACTGCGAACTGCTCAATCCTGGACTGGTCGACGAGCCGTTCGCCCGGCGCGCCTATGAGCTGTTCGACAAGTCGGAGGTTGCGGTCAAAAATCAGCCGAAACTGCTCGAACGTGTGTGCGACGAGAAGATCTTTCTTTTGTTCAGCGACTTAAGTGAGCGCAACTTGAACTCTGGCGTGAAAACTACCGATCCAGCGGTGTTCGCGGCAAAGCTCGCGGAGTTCGCGCAAACCGCCGCAAAGCTGAAAATCCACTACCTAAGCACACGATACCCCGACCCTGCGCTCTGGTTCTGGAACGTGGCTGGACTGTCGCTCGGTTCACCCTGGTACGCCGATCCTAAACTCGCCAAGCTGTCCACCTCGCCTACCGCCACGCTCCAAGCTGAGGAGCCAACATCTCAAGAGCGCGCGGCCGACGGAAGTATCTCACTCGCCCCACAGGACTTGAAAGGTGGAGAAAGAGATAGAAAGAACAGATATGTCGTGGCGCGGAGGGCTTGCTTCAGCTCGTCGAGAGTGGTGTGCGACTTCGCCCTCGATGCCACCGCCACACCGCCCGTTAGAATCGTCGTCCGCGGCTCCGAGGAGCGGAATTGCGCAATCAACGTGCTCCTGAATGGGAAAACTGTCTTCAAGAAGCTTTCCTCCGAACCATTTTACCTGTATGAAGGAGAACGAGACTGGAAGAAGACGGGAGAGCGCCGGATCGCCATTCCGGTGGGAGCCTTGCGGCCAGGACGAAACACCGTCGAGATCGTGAACGTGACGCCCGAGTCGCTCCTCCCCGGAGGAACTCCCGCGACGGCCGAGTGCGGCTACCAGACCAACCCCTACTGGGGGTGGCTCATCGTCGAGCGCGTTTCGCTAACTAAATGAGAATGGAGGCTCCCTCATGACACACCCCGCGCACCATGCCGGACGACGCAACCAGGAACGACACCACTTCACGCTCATCGAGTTGTTGGTGGTCATCGCCATCATCGCAATTCTGGCCTCCCTTCTCCTGCCCGCCCTCAAGAACGCCCGCGAGCAGGGGAAAAGCACCTCCTGCAAGTCGGCGATGCGCAATCTCGTTCTCGCCGAGACGAACTACGCCAGCGACAACAAAGGTTTCCTGACGGCTCCCTGGACTATCGATAGCAGCGATGTCTGGCAGGGGCGACTGAACACCTACTGCGGCGGCGTCGACAAGCCAGCCTGGATGTACGCCTATGCGGACATCCAGATTTTCTGGTGCCCATCCGCCGTGCGGCTCCCCGGCAATGCACGTCATCATGGGATGAACAACTCAATTTGGGCGGCAGGGAGCTGGAATGGCAGGCTCGACGCCCCGCCAAGCCCTTCTGGAACCATCATGATCGCCGAGATCAACGCAAACGCCGAATACTCGTTCGGACGCACAACGGCGCCAACATACATGGGAGACGCCATCACGAACAACCGCGCCTCGCACGGAAGCATGATGGGCAATTACGCCTTCTGCGATGTGCACGTCGAAAGTATCAAGGGCGACCTCTCGTACCAATCCCTTTGGCGCTGGTGGTGAGCACGAGACGTTCTCGTCCCGATATTTGATACACGAATTTGACACACTTCTTGAACGCCGGAGGGTACGTGGGAAAAGCTTGGTTTATCTTGCTCATGTTGTTCTGCGCATCGCTGCCGGCATTTGCCTGGGGTGCGGCGGAACACGTATCCATAACGGCTGCGGCAGTCTCGGCCCTCTCCCCGATGACCCTCTCATTCCTTGGTGTGGAGGCCAGACGCCTGATCAGCCACTACTGCAATTTGCCCGACATCAACTGGGCGGTTTATGGAACTTGCGCACAACGGAAAGACGGCACCGTGCGCATTCCTGACGAACGGCGGGACTTCAACGCCTCCTACTACTGCGGTTTCGACGAATTCACGGGACAGGGAGCTTATGCGGGACATGGCCCAGAAATCGGCAAGGAAATGCCACCCCCCGACGAGCACAGCCGAAAGATGTACGAACAGCACGGATTCGCTGCCGCAAGCGCACGGAAATTCTTCTTGAAATGTGACGAGGCCATGCGGGCGGAAAGCTACCTCGACGCCATCCGATTCATAGGGGTGACAGCACATTATCTTGAGGACAGCACGCCGCCACCACACACTCTCGCCATTCCAGGCGGAAGCAATTCCCTGCACCACCAAATGGAGAAGATTGTCGACCACTCGCTGATCCACATCGACGGTTATGCTCCCGCTCCCCTCGCCGACACCACCGAAGGGGCGGCGGACGCCATGGCGGCTCTGTCCGATAAGATCGCCCGCGAATCCCGCCGGTCTGCCAAGCGCATTTTCTCGCTGATCAACGAAGGGAACACCTGCGAGGCGGAAGCTCTTGTCGTCAACGCCTCCCGCCTTGCCGCCCCAGCGGTGGCCGACATGATCACCACCGTGGTCGAGCTCCATAAGGACAGCCTGCCGTCG
>CAYTFM010000171.1:8366-18674 GCA_964436735.1 uncultured Victivallales bacterium
CGTGAACCTCCTCTTCAACCCGTCGTTCGACCTTGATCCCGATGTCGATCTGCTGCCTGATGGTTGGATACGTGAGTGGGGAGACCTGTCATGCCCTTACGACATGCACCTGTGGGATAGGGTGTCCCCTAGGCGTGGCGCCTGCGTCCGCCTTTACGGCGTCCCACCTGAAGGCGCCGCATGGCGCGTCTCCAAGGCGTTCGCCATTCCTGCCGCTCCCGGTCAGAGGTTTAGGTTGCAAGGGAGGATACGTCTTCAGAACGCCACAGGTGAAAGCTACCTCGCGCTGCGTTTCCAGGACGCCGACTACAACATCCTCCGGGAGTTCAGATCCGACGACCTTGCGGGAAAGACCTTCTGGAAAAGCGCAGTCATCTCGGCAACCGCACCGTGCGGCGGCGTTGACGTCATCGCCATCTGTGGCACCAAGGGTAACTCGGGCTCAGTCCTTTTTGACGACCTCGAACTTCTTCTTGTCGACGAATGAAATAGCATGAACCGCTAATTTTAAGCGAGATCCACACACTATGCGAACAACACGATTCGTCATTTTAGGTGACACGCATTTCTGCGCAGATGGCGTCCGTCAGCAATATGACGGGAAATGCCTTTTGGCGGAAAAGCCTGATTATGTCCGCTATTCCCCAATGCGCACAAGCGTTCTCGAGCCTATGTTCGCCCGGATACGCGCGCTTGCGCCCGATTTCGTCGTGTCGTCTGGAGACTTTGTCGAAGGAGGCATGGCCGATCATGGTAAAACGCTCCGCGAGATGCGAGAGGGCTGGACGTTCATGAGATCGCTCCAATGCCCCGTACTTATCGCCAAAGGCACCCATGAGGGATCGGGTAGCCACCCGGGAGCACAGATCTACCGGGAAATAGTGCTTCCCGGAATGTCAGAAATGACCGGCACCACAATCGAAAAGGAATATTTTTTGTTTGAGAGAGACGGAAACGCATTCCTTATTCTCGACTATCTTGACTATCATGCGGGAGGGGAACAGGATACCTGGCTTGAGAACAATCTGCGGGATCTATCATCAAAGGCGCGTCGGATCTTCATCGTCGCCCATCCCCCCTTGTTCAATTGGGGACGTCATTACTTTAACGAGATCCAGTTCATCACACGCCTCATACAGCTATGCGGTAGCTATCCTGTCGACGCCTATATCTCAGGGCACACGCACAATCAAACACTCAGTTTTCATGAGGTCGGCGAAGGGAAAGGATTTCTGCAGATAACGGGGTCATCGGTAGGCTATCCGGATATGAATGTAAGGGCGCTGGACGAATTTCACGCCTTGGCGGAATTCACGCCAAATGATCACTTCTTGTGGGGGATTCACGAGGATAGTTCACCTGGCTTCCACCTGGTCGAACTCGAAGATTCCGCAATGACCGTGCGATGGAATTCCTTCAAGGGTGATCAAGCATCCGCCGTTATCAGCAAAAGGCGTTCCGCACCATGCGAAATCAGTCCTCCCACTTACATAACGTACGAGAAGCGTATGCGGGATATGGACATGGATCAAATCAAGTCCGGGGTACTCTATGTATATGGCATCTACGGAAACAAGAACACGGAGGTGTTGATAAATGGAATCAGCCTTGGCGCGCTTCCGCCTAACACGTCATATGCCGCTCGCCGGTTCCTCACGCTCCACGCCGAAGCCATGCGTTCGATCGTCCGTGACAACCGTATCACCATCAAGCTTCCTGAGAACAGTGATTTCGTCGTGGGAAGCCTCTCACTGGAATTCCTGCTGTTTGATAATAGAATGATCCATTCCGCCGTCGGCCCGGAACTGTTTATCCATGGCAGCAAATGGAAGGACTTCCCCTCGACTCGGCCAACGACTATGACTGAAAAGGGACAGACCGTCACCACCTCAATACAGCTTTGAGATGCGAAACGACAGTACATCATGATCTCCCTCGGCAACGAGCTCCACGCGAAAACAATGCTCGAGGCTTGGGGAAACATGCGAAGAAGGCCTTAATAAGGAAGCGTCTTGCATGAGGCAGTCCCATAGGAAGAAATATCGTCATCACATGCCTGCGAAAACAGACACGTCACCCCAGCCCCCCCTCTGTCATCCGGATCAGGAGCAACGAGAAGTCGATGCGTCCTACAGCAAGCTCGAATCCGACACGGCCACTCTTGAAGCCATGGAAACGCGCGGATTAAACCTTCTTACAACAGGCGCGGCCACCGATGAGGGGATCAACCTCTTGCGCGAGGTGGCGACTCGGAGTCCCCGCAACGAACGGTTTGTCTACAATCTGGGGAGGGCATTCGATCAACTTGGGCGGAAACTTGAGGCGGCCGAGGCCTACGCCTCGACAATCCGCCTTAACCCGAATCATATGCCCGCCACCGCCAACTTGGCAAACATCCTCAAGGACGGAGGTCACCTCTCCGAGGCGGAAACGTTATGCCTCAAGGGCCTTGCGCATTCTCCGAGCGAAGCCGAATTGCGCATGGTCCTCGCCGCCACGCTCGTCTCGATGGGTCGAATTGAGGAAGCGGTCGACAACTACCGTCAGGTTTTGGAGGTCAAGCCTCGCTCCGCCACCGCTCACTCCAACATGCTCCTTACCATGAATTACCTTCCATCAATTCCCGCAGAGGAGTTGTTCGCCGAACACCGCCGTTGGGCGGCAAACCATATGCGGTCGGAAATGGTCAAACGCCCAAAAACTCACGCTGCCAAGGATACAATCCGTATCGGGTACGTCTCCCCTGATTTCCGCCAGCATTCTGTCGCTTTCTTTCTCGAGCCAATCCTGCATTTCCACAACCGCTCGCAATTTGAAATATATTGTTACTCTGACGTAGCGGTGCCTGACGCCACCACTGCTCGAATGCGGAGCCGCGCCGACCACTGGCGGGACATCGCAGGACTTTCCGATGAGCAGGTAGCTACCACGGTGGCGAAAGACCGAATCGATCTACTCTTCGACCTCGCCGCCCACACGGGAAAACGGCTTGGCGTGTTCGCGATGCACCCTGCGACAGTCCAAGTCACCTACCTGGGTTATCCCAACACCACGGGGCTGGACACCGTCAACTACCGCCTCACCGACGCCACGGCGGATCCTCCCGGAGAAGACGCCTATCATAGCGAGTGCTTCCTTCGAATGCCCGACTGCTTCCTCTGCTTTGCGCCGCCCGCCGAAGCCCCCGAGCCCGAGGCGGCACCTTTCAAGCGGAACGGCTATGTGACCTACGGCTCTTTCAACAACCTTCCCAAGATCAACGGCGAAGTGATTCACGCCTGGGCCGCCATCCTCCAACAGACCTCTCACTCAAAACTGATCATCAAGTGTAAATCATTGAAAGACAAGACGGTTCGTGATCGAATGCTCACCGCATTTGCATATGAAGGCGTAGCAAGAGAGAGAATCGATATACGGGGGTTCGACGGCACCCTCGCCGAACATCTCCAGCAGTACCATCAGGTCGACCTCGCCCTTGACTCCTTCCCCTACAACGGGACTACCACCACCTGCGAAGCCCTCTGGATGGGCGTGCCTGTCTTGACGCTGACAGGCGAACGACATCGCTCGCGCGTCGGAACCAGCATCCTCTCCTGTCTTGGGCTCTCGAGCTTTGCTGCAAAAAATGTGGAATCGTATGTACGGACCGCCATTCAGCTCGGCCTCGACCCCCGCCCGCTTGCCCAACTACGCCCTGTTCTGCGCAACCTCATGGCCGCCTCACCGCTCTGTGACGGCGAACGTTTCACCCGCACACTCGAACGCCTCTGCCTCCATATGCTTGCCGACACAGACACGCAAAACGGCCCCCCCTTGCTCTATGACGACAGATCTCATCGATCTCCGTGACCTGTGCTTTACGATACCCGTGCGGATCGACTCCCCGTAGAGAATGGAGAACCTTGATGCGGTGCTCCGCCATTTGGGACGGCATTTCCGTGGGGATGAGATCGAGCTTATTGAATCCGGCCCAACGGCGCATTGCCGGCAATTCTCTTCGAGGGCTGAGGTGCGCTACACTTTCGAAGACTACGATGGCGTGTTCCATCGCATGCGCATGCTGAACGAAGCCGCCGCTCGGACGACTGAGTCTTACTTCTCAGCCTATGATGCCGACATCATCCTGCCACCCGTAAGCATCGAGGCCGCCACGAACACCCTGCGCTCAGACAAAACCCCCTTCGTCAACCGCAAATGCGTTAGTTGGGGACCTGAGACCAGGAGATAGTGGCCCGCTTCATCATAGTAGGATGCGCTCCCACTCGAATCATGTCTGGCCATTTCTACCATTTAAGCCATCCGAGAGGACCGGACAGTTCATCGATGAATCCTGCCCTCCAATCGAACTGGGCAGAATACGAAAAGGTGAAAGCAACGGAACGAACGACGCTTATCGAATACATCAATGAGTTCACTCTAAAAACCTCGCACGTGCGAGGTTTTTAGAGTGAACTCATGAGTGGAATCATACTCGAATCCATCCCAAAAATCTGCAAACGCAATCCTAATCCTTTTCACCAGAAATCACCCCCCCTCCTGTCACCGGCCTTCTTTGAGTTCATTCCGCACGTAGTCGACGAGTTGTTCCTTGCTCATCGCCAGCACCTTGTCTCTTTCAATACGGTTGCGTTCGTAGTAGGGATTATTGATGGAACTATTTACTCCGCGAGGGTGGTAGAGGTGGTACAGGTTCCATTTCTTCAGCTTTTGCACACTGCCGCCAAGAATGAGAAATCTTCCTGCTATCTCGGGATCCTCGAATCCATAGCTCATCATCTTCCAATTGTAGCCGCCATACCGCAGGAACTTTCGCCGGTCGAAGAAAGGCGCACCGCCTACCGCCTCCACGTGCGTGCAAACGACGTCCGCACCATAGGCGCACCCTATTTCAGCCTTGACGCCTTGAGGTAGCCTGATAAGCTCGAAATCGAAATTTCCAAGGAACGCCTTTTTGGTACCCGCTCCAATATCAAGACACACGCCACTATACGGAAGGACAAACGAAGCCTCTCCCGCCCGCAGTATCCTCACGGTCTCCGCAATCGCCTCGCGTTCGAGAATCACATCGGCGTCATAGGCCGAGATGATGCCGCGCTCCGTGCGGACGGCAGCCTCGTTAAGCAGTCTGGTGCGATGAAACTTCTCGCTGCGGCATTCTTCGAACGTGTACCACACAACCTTGCCGTCGGCCAACCCTCCGCACAGCGGAGCTGGAGCGCTCTCCGTCAGCTGTATCTCATATCCCTCGTAAAAAGTCTCGAAGTAGCGGAGCACCGTCTTGAGGTTCTCGAGACGCGCCTCCGTGTCGATCCGCACGGGAATGATAATGCTGACGTCTCGTAAGTTATGCTTCATAGCCAGCCTCGCTGGCTATTTTCTGCAGCGGTAGACAAAGGCGGGGGGGATGTTGCGCCACTCGGTGCGGGAACGCCCCACATGGGAGAAGTGCTTTTTGAGCAGTTTTTTGAATCGGAGACCGGAAGGCAGCACGACACCTTGGACATAGGCGAAGGTGACGAAATGTCCGCCCGGGCGGAGCGCGGCGAGGACAACTTCAAGAAGCCGGTCTTGGACTCCGCTAGGAAGCCAAGCCCACGGCAAACCGGAAAAGACGATGTCAACCTTGTCAATGCCCTCTTTCCGCATCAACTGGGGAAGTTTGACTGCGTCCTCGTGATAGATTTTGACGGTGGGGCATTTTTTTCGAAGACATTCACACAGCTCGCCATTGAGCTCGATGGCGAAGAATTGCGCCCCTTCGGAAAGATGGTTGGAGATATGCGGGGTGACGGCGCCAGTTCCGGGCCCAAGCTCCACCACTGCCGAGGCCCGCTCAATACCGATGTGCCGAGTCATCTCAAGAGACAGATATGGTGAGGACGGCCACACCGCGCCGGTATGGATAGGCTTCTTAATAAAATTTTTAAGGAATGTTATTCCGGACATTCGTCCGTTCCATATTAGTTGACTGAGGAAAATCTGTTGCTATTTCGCAATATACAGTCTAAAGTTCTTCCAGCAAAAATACTGTATGCTGTTTTTTCAAAAGAAGTTCCACCAGACGCCGACGCGTGAGGGTGGCCCACACATTTTAATGGAGGTCTCGTCGATGGGGAATACGATTTTCCTGCGTGAGGCGCGCCATGCCCGGAGCAGTCGCATGGGAAGCTTTCTCTGCGCCTCTCTCCTTGTCTGCTCGGCCGCTTTTGGCGCCGAGCCGCAACAGGCGGCCGATCCATCGTACATCGAGTTGCTGCGGCAGGGCGGCTTGGTGATGTATCCGCTATTCGCCCTGTCCTTTCTCGCCGCCTGCCTGATTTTCTATAACCTGATGGTGATGCGGATAGAAGTGCTGGTCCCCTCCAGCCTCGTCGCAAAAGTTGACGAGGCCGTCAGGAAAAGCGATCTGGAACTGGCCGAGGGTGCGTGCGCGCAGGATGCGAGCGTGGGGGCGAGAATCATTGAGGCAGGAGTCAAATCCGCCAGAAATAGTGGGACGCCCGAGGCGGTCGAAGCCGCGATCGACGAGGAAGGGGGACGCCAGTCCAGTCTGCTATGGCAGAAGATTCAATACCTGCAGGACATCGTGGTGGTCGCGCCAATGCTTGGACTGCTGGGAACGGTGTTTGGCATGATCAAATGCTTCCTCGGCCTCCAAGTCGAGTCCATGATTCCCAAACAAACGCTCGTCACCAAAGGTATCGCCATGGCCTTCGTATGCACGGCCACCGGCTTGGTCATCGCCATTTCCGTAATGGTCGTATACTCCTATTTCAGAGGTCATCTGACGCGGCTCATCCCCGAAATCGAGCGCCGCTGCGGGACGGCCTTGAAAGGTCTTAGTTCCCAGAAGAAATAACCGCTCCCCATATAGAGGGCAATTGGACGCCGAGGTGCTCTTGTGAATTTCAGGAAGAACATCCCACAGACGCAGCTGGGATTCCAGATTGTGCCGATGGTCGACATCGCCTTCCTTTCGCTGATCTGGTTCGTCGCCGCCTCCATCTACGCCCAGTGGGAGACGAAAATCGGCATCAAGGTTCCGACCGCACGCACCGGCGAGTACCCGCGCCGCCATCCAACCGAGGTGGTGGTTAACATCGATGCCGCCGGGAAGATCTACATGAACTCCGTGGAAACGACGAAGGATCGCCTGGAAGTCCTTCTCTCCCAACTGGGAAAGACCTTCCCCGACCAACCGGTGGTCATCCGGGCCGACGCAGACGCACGTTACCGCGAGGCGATCGGCGTCTTGGACATCTGCCGCCAGGCCGGCATCGGAGCCATCTGCTTCTCCACCACCCCGCCGGAGGAGGGTGAACCCCCTCCGCGCAAATAATAAATTCTAAATCCGAATCTCGAAATTCGAAACTCGTCGCGAATGAATGAAACAAAACAGTTCTACAGGATTCTTCGCGATTTCGGATTTCATGCTCCGTTTTTCAGACTTCACTTAGCCATGCCAACCAAGCTCATCTCAGTGTGCGCAGCAGCGGCACTTCTCGTCTGCGCTTCACTCTGCCAGAGCCAGGAGATCATCAACGATCAGAAGCAACTCCTGATCAACGAGCAACTGCGCCTCGCCGAAGGGCTCCAGTCCCGAGGCAACTGCGATCTTGCCATCAAGGAGTATCAATCATTGATCAAGCACTTCCCCGATGATGCCTTGGTGGCCGAGGCGTGGTCGAGGCTCGGAGACACCTTTGCGGCGGCAGGCAAGATCGATGAAGCGCTGGAATGCTACACCTCGTTCCTCGCCAAGTTTCCCTCCTCGCCCATCATCCCCGCCGTCAAAATCAACCTTGCCAGGGCGCAGTCTCAAAAAGGGGGACCCGAGAACCTCGCCAAAGCGGTTGCAAGCCTTAACGAGATAACGGGATCCAGTGGCGGCGTCTCCGAAGAGGTCAAGGAATATGCCGCATACTGCCTGGCGGGCGTTCTCAAGGGTACGGGCGAGAAGGCGAAGGCGTTGGAACTGTACGCCTCGCTCGCCTCGAAACCGTTCACCGCCGAGCGTCCCTCGCGGGCGTTCGCCGCACTCGAACTTGCCGCCGCCGAGAAGTCGCAGGGACAGTTCGATGGCGCAATCGCCCGTTACCAGTCGGTGGCTGACTCGGCTGGAGCTCCTCCCGAGGCAGTCAACAGCGCCCTTCAGTTCCTGGCCGCCGCATACGTCGAGAAAAACGAGCATGCGATGGCGGCAGACGCTTACGGGCGCCTCGCCGTCCTTTTCCCCGACACGAAGTCGGGGGAGGAAGCCCTCTACTCACGTCTGGAATGTCTCTACCACGCCAAAGAGTACAACAAGCTCATCGAGGAAACCGACAGCGTCCTGAAAAATACCGGCGCAACCGCCAACATTGACGTGGACCGCCTTAATTTCCTGCGGGCATGCGCCTTGCAGACACAGGGATTCCATGCAGGAGCCTTGACCTATTTTTCGAAAATCGTCGATAACGGGAAAGAAACCGACGCTTTCCGTCAGTCCGCCATCCAAAGCGTAGCATGCCTCATGACGATCGGCAAGGAGAAGGAGGCCGTCGCCGCCGCCACAAAATACCTTGCCGACCCACGGCTCGCCTGTGCCGACAAACTGAAAATCGTCGGCCTTGTCGCCGATAAAATCACTGATTCAACACTTGCTGTCCCCCTGTGGGAAATGGCGACGGGACAGAAGGAAACTCCACAACTCGCCGCCCGTGGGCGATACGAACTCGGAGCGGCTAAACTGAGAGCGGGAGATCTCGCCGAGGCGAAGAAATGTTTCGAGATGGTCATGGCTGGCGGTGCCCCAGGACTCGCCCCCTATGCGCTGATGGGGCTCGCTGACATCCTCTCCGCCTCGGGCGACGCCGAAGGGGCGGGGACTTCTCTCAACCGCCTACTCACCGATTATCCCGACTCGCCGCTCGCACCTGACGCCTTATTCCGATTGGCCGAGTCGCTGCTCAGGTGCGGCAAGGAGGAAATGGCGGCCGAACGGCTCTCGGATTTAAAAATCCGCTTTAAAGGACATCCACTGTGGGGACGGTCGGTGCTCCTGTTAGGCCTCATCGACTATGGCCGAGGCGACATGGACGCCGCCGAGACGTGCCTCGACCTAGCCCTCCGGGAAGGCTCGCTCTCTGACTCGGAGCGGATCGAAGCCATGGCCTGCCTCGCATGGACGATGGCCGGAAAAGGCGACGAAAAAGGCGCGCTTGAGCTTTTGCAGCCTGTTCTCAAATCGCCCCGCCTCCTTTCCGCGGCGCAACCGAACGTCATCGCCCGCCTGGGGGATTTCTTCATCAAGGTGAAACGCCCCGACATGGGACGGGAATGCTTCTCCAAACTATTGGAGGACAAGGACAAATCAATCAAACAGAAAGCCCTGATCGGTTTCGGCAGGGCGTGTCTGGACCTCGACCAGCTCGACGACGCCATCGCACGCCTTAAGGAAGCCGCCGACCTCGCCGCCGATCCCGCACAGACCAGCACCGCTCTCGCCGAACTGGGAACCGCCCTTGTCAAAAAAGGACGCAAGGACGAGGCGGTACTTATGTTTGAGAAATGCCTCGAGAACCCCGCCGACAAGACGGCGGCCTCCAACGCCCGGCTTGGCTTGGCCAGAATATTCGCCGACAGCCCCGATCGCCTCGCGACGGCCAACCGCTACGCAATGGCGGTGTTCATCCTCTCCGACGATCCCGCCATCTGCCCGGAGGCGATGCTCCTCAGCATTGAGCTGTCGCTGGCGCAGGACCGCATGGATGAGGCCAAAGGAACATGGAACGAACTTGTTCGGCGCTTCCCTGCCGCGTCGAAGAAGCCGAAAGCGCAGGAACTCACCGTCAAGCTAAAAGCCCGAGAGTCCGCCATGCAAAAGAAATGACAGACATCACTTCTTTTTAGGGATCTTGAGAAGTTGCCCCTCTTTGATGCTGTCGCCTTTGAGGTTGTTGGCTTTCTGGATCGCCTCGACGCTCACCCCATACGCCTTGGCGATCGTGTGAAGCGTGGCACCTGGTTGCACCTTGTATTCCTCGAAGTCGCCACCGCCGGCTGACGCTCCGCCAGCACCTCCACCCGCCGCCGCCTTCATCGCCGAGTTGATGACATTGGTGGTTTCCTTCACCATCTTGTCGACAAGTTGAGCCATCGCTTCCTCGGTCTCTTTCTGATTGGCATCGACGAGTTTGCGCAACTCTGCAAGCTCCTTCTCAAGTTGGGCGTTCTTCTGCCTCTCTTGGGCGAGCGCCTTGTTAAGTTCGTTGATGCTTTCCACCACGCTGGCGTAATAGTCTTGCAGCACCTTGACCCGCGCCGACA
>CAYTFM010000172.1:0-10952 GCA_964436735.1 uncultured Victivallales bacterium
TTGCGGGGGATGACCCTGCCGCGCTGAGGACGCGGGCGACGGACACGTGCTTGTCCGCGCTGGAGAAAAGGAGGTCGTCGCCTTTCTCGAAGAGGTACGACTTGAATTCCGCGTTGGAGTCCAGCTTGAGGGAGCACTCGAACAGGTCGGGCGCGGGGAACGCCGGGACGTCCAACAGGAAAAGCGTGTAGGGGTGACTCCCCTCCACTTTGATGACGGTTTGACAGGCGTCGAAGGCGTGGCCTCCTAGTTCGGTGGCGATCCTGAGCTGGGTGGCCGCCGCGAGCTTGCCCTTCGCCTCGGCGATCCGGGCTGTGGAGAGGATTCTCCCTGGAACCATGCGGTGTGACAGAGGCTCGGGCTGGTCGAAAAGGACGGGAGCCACCGCGGCGTCATCGGCCAGGGCCGCGGCGGAAAGAAAGAATGCCGCCAGCGCGGTCCGTCCGTGGATTCCGAATACCGTTGTCCGCCTATTCATGTTGACCACCTTGCCTTTCATAGCCGCGGGCGAACTGAGGACCGGGCGGTTTTCCTGGCACCGGGACGTGGCGAGGTTCGGTCTTGAGGACGTGGAGGCCGTTCCTCTCGAGCGAGAAGCGGGTCATGCCCTCTTCGTCCACCTTGAAGTCGAAGGTGTCGTTTTGGCCTGGCCACCGGACGGAGAGTTCCGAGCCCTGCCAGATGGTTTCGGGCAGGGGCGTTCCGGGCTTGTAGGCGAAGAGCAGGATTTTGAATCGGACGCCTTTCCCGTTGAATCCGACCGCGAGGCGCCTGGTCTGGCTTGAGGCGCCATGGTAGTCCTCCATCCTCACGAGCAGCGGCTCCTTGAGCCCCGGCCCCTCCTCGGAGGCCTGGAGCACCCGGATCAGGAGGCGTCGGGGCTGGCGTTCTTTCTCGTCGGCTTCCTTGCCAGGCGTCTCGACAAGCGTGATGTCGCCGCCCTTGACCGACTCCAGGCGCACGTCGTCCTGGACGGCCATCTGCCGCCGGTAGAGATGGCTGGCGTCGTCCTTCCTCGTATCGTCGAGCACCATGAGGTAGTGATGTCCGTTGGCGTCCGCCTGTCTGACGAGACCGACGGTCCGGTACGCGTGGATGACGGGATAGTGCGGCACCCGGAAATCGGGACTTGAAGGATAGCCGGGGTTGCGCCAGTGCGGGATGAGAGAGGTTGGAATGTAATGCCAAAGGGGCTGGTCGGGGTAGAGCGGCTCCAGGCTCGCCAGCGTGACGGGGCACACCTCCTGGCTGGTGTTGTTGTGCGCGTTCCACATCCAGTCCCAGGCCAGCTTGAGGTCGGCGGTGGCGAACGTGGCGTCGTCGCTGTCCGCATAGGCGATCATCTTCGTGGAGTCCCCCAGCGTGCCGACGCCGTCGATGGTGACGACCGAGCAGTTGTGGGCGTCGTAGCTCGAGGCGTGGGCGTCGCCATTACGGGCCATCGGGTAGACGCTCCACTGGCGCCCCTCGGCGGCGAAGATGAAGTTGCCACGGTCTTGGCGGGCGTGGCCGACGCCGCGCGTCCTGGAGTAGAAGTAGAGCCAGGCGGCGTCGGGGGACCAATCGCTTTTCGTGATGAGCAGGGAGTAGTCGGGGCAGAAGAAGGTCCGTCCGACCGACTCCACCGCGTCCTTCTCCGCCTGCGCGAGGGTCTTGGCCTCGTCGTAGTCCACCATGTAGATGGGTTGCAGCAGCGTCCCCCACAATCCGGCGAAATGTCGTGTGATGCGTTGGTTTTTGATGTTCTCGTAGTTCTCCCCGACCGCGAGGCGGTGGAGGTAGTCGATGACCGGATCTTTCGGATAGAAGTACTTGAGGACTCCCACGCATCCCGCCATCTCCCGCAGGCTTCTGAAAGAGGAGCCCAAGCCCCCCTCGGCCACAATGCAGCCGCTGTTCGGAATCTTGGCGTTCATGATCATGGACTTCACCGCCCTCCTCACCGGCTGCGACGCCGCGACGTCCCAACCGCGCAGCGCGGCGACGGGTATGCCCGACGTGCCGAACGTCCCCTTGCCCAATCCCTCCAGGATGGCCCCGGCCTTGGTGAAGTCATTGCTGTAGAAGGAGGTCATGACCTGCCGCAGTCCCTCCACGGTCTTGGGATCGAAGCCCTGCTCGCCCTCGATGCAGATGGCCGCCTCGGTGCCTTGCCAGTGGCAGGGACCCCAGTTGCCACCCGTGCCCGGCGAGCCCATGCCGTGGATCCAAAGCCCTGAGGTGAGGTCGCCGATGAGCTTCCGCACAGGGGTTCGCTGCTCGTCGGTCATGTAGTCGTGGAGGAAGTCATAGGTCGGCACGACGCAGTAGTTGTTGAACAAGGGGTAGATGCTTTGGTAGTCCTTGTCGCCCAAAGTCTTATCTTTCATGTACGTCGGGAGGGAGCGGATGTCGTATCCGGTCTTGCCCCCGCCGAACGTCTGGAAATAGGCCGTCCTGCCGATCCCCTTCTCGTCGTACAGGCGCTGGAGCCGCATGGCGTAGTTGACCAGAGCCGCCGCCATCTTCTTGCCGAACTCCTTGTCGTCCTCGACCAGGACGCGCAGCGAGTCCCACATCATCAGCGTGGCCACCTCACCGATGTTGTCCGCATAGAGTTTCTCGAACTCGGGGCCGCTCCGGCCCGACGCCAACCCCTCGAAAAGTTCACAGGCGGACTTGTTGCCGCGCAGCAGATCGCATTCCTTCTTGTACCGCTCCCAAACCGCCCGCCCTGACGCGCTGTTCTTGAGCCTGTCCCTCAACTCGGGAAGCATCTCCTTGCGCAGGAACAGGCGGGGGTGTTCGTTCGGCGGCGGCGGCGCGTTGAAGAACCGGTTCTTGTCGAAGTCGGAGAAGTCGGGCTGGTAGGCGGCCGGACTGTAGTCCCAGGCCTTCCAGACCATCTCCCACCATTCGCGGCGCAGTTCGGGGTCTTCGATGATCTTGTTGTACGGAACTTGTTTCAGCTTCTCGCAGACGGCGAGCACATCCTCCGTGTTCCCCGCCGGGGAAAGAGCCGGAAGCAGACTGAGCGCGCATCCGCACCAAAACAATTTTCTGATCATGGTGTTCTCCTCTGTGCATATGGTGTCAGGTTTCGGGTGTCAGGTTCGGGGAAAGCTGAAGCTTGAAACCCGAACACTGAAACCAAGATGCGGCCGCCGCGGGCTTGCCGACGGTCTTGCCCATAGAGAACTGCCAGACTGCGCAAGCGTTCACCTCCCATACACGTCTTTGATCTGCTCGGGCGTCAGCGCGGCATTGTAGATGCGGACATCGTCCACCGTCACCTCCAGCCCGCTGAACAGCTCCAGGTCGCGGACGTGGGCGTTGCGCTCGGGCACGTTTTTCGCCGCCGCCGCTTTCAGTTGACCATTGACATAGACGCGCACTTCCTGCCCCCAGGCGACCGCCACGTGGCACCATGTCCCGGGCTTGATGTCGGCCTTTTTCAGGTCGAACGACGCGATGGGCGAGCCGCGGTAGTAATCGGCCGCGAGGACGGTTCCGCGCAGGCGCAGTTCCGGATGGCTCGCGAACGTTCCCGCGACCAGCCACCCATCGCCCGGCGTGTCGACGCGCAGCCAGCAGCTCAGCGTGAGGGCGTCATCGGGGGAGGGGATGTTGTCGAGGAGCAGCCGCGCCCCCTTGCCGGCGAAGCGCACTCCCTTGCCGGATCTCCCGTCGTCGAGGCTGGCGCCGCTCAGCGCGGCCCTCCCGCCTGCGGCGGTGACTCCGATCACCCCGTCGTCGATCTTCTCGCAATCGAGATGGCAGACGAGATACGGTTCCGCCATCACCGCGGCGTCGGCCGGGCGGGCGAACATGCCGATGGTTGCCGGGACGAACCGATCGCTCCCCGGCGTCCTCACCCGCATGCCCGCCTGGCTTTGCGCCAGGCGCACGGCGACGGCATGGCACCCGGCGGTCAGGTGGATCTTTCCGGCGGGCCGTGGCGCGGCGACGCGGTTGCGGACCACGGGGACGCCGCCGATCACCAGCTCGTTGCCGCCATTCTCGTCGAGCGCGAACTCGTACTCGCCCTCGACGTCGGCGATGAAGTACCCTTCATAGTCGATAAGGCAGGCGGCGTTGTCGCTTGGCTCAAGGGCGAGCGTCGGACGTTGCTGGTAGGGCTTCTCGCCGGGGGCGATGCGGAAATGCTCCAGAGGCAGGCCGTTCAATGGGATGGCGCGCGCGAGACTGGTGCGGTCGAAGCGGGACATCACCAGCCCGGGCACGGTGTCGCCGGCGGCGACCGCGGCGGAGGTTGGCGCGGTTGGCGGCTTGTGCATCGGCAGGTCGGCGCGCATGGTGTGGAATCGATCGGCCGCGAGCGGCCGGTACGCGGTCTGCCCGGGGGGCAGGTGGGCCAGCGTGACGACGTACTCGCCCTCGCGCCCGTCCTTCCAGAATACAGGGTCGCACACCACCAGCTCGAACGGGTGGCGACCGGCGCGCAGTGCCGCCTCGCCGAAACGATCCTTATGCGAAAGACCGTACACCCCCGTGACCGCGATGACCGACTGGCCGCCGACGGTGAGTGAGACCGGGCCGCAGGAGCCGACGCGGAATCCATGCGCGCCGTCGCCCTCGAGATCAATGAATCCGGAAAACCGGTAGTACCCCGAGTTCATCTCCGTCGCCGGGGCGGCCGGCGTGACCGGTGGAATGACCACCCCCGGCATCCGGCAACTGGACAGGGGCGCGCGGCCCTGCAGCGACGGCAGCGTCGACGTCCGTCCGGTGAAGATGCCCGTGGCGGGGTCGAAGATGGTCTGGTGGATTTCGAACACTTCACAGGCAAGCCCGTCAACGGCCGCGCCAGCGGGCGGCGGCGGAGCCGACGGCTCGCGGCATACCACGTCCAGCCGCAGCACCTCCGACGAGCGGTCTTCCCGGAATGGCCAATGGCGCGCGAAGGTTTTCGCCGTGAGACGGCAGGAGCGTCCGATCGTGATCGGGCCCGCGTACCGCGGCGAGCCAGCGTTCGGGATCGAGCCGTCGAGCGTGTACCGTAGATCGACCCCGGGTTCGGAGGCTCTCAAGGTCACCGCGCCCGAGCCCGACAGCAGGATTGTGCGGACGGGATCGCGGTCGTTGCGGTCTGGCGTCCAGCCGAACACGGTGTCGACCGCGGGGGCCGCCGGTCCGGCCGGGGTGGCTGCCGCCGCGGCGCCGTCGCGCGTCATGGCCAGGAGGGTGCGCCCGCGGTCGGTCCTGCCGAAGGAGTAGACGTCGCTGCGGCCGTCGATGGTGACGGTCAGCGCGGTGCGGTCCGAGTTCCATTGCGTCACAGGCAGCGGCGCGCCGAACCGATGGGGAAACAGCAGCACGCGGAACTCGGGATCGACGGCGTTGGCGGGCACCCGCACCATCGGCGTGCCGTACCCCTGCTCGAACGACGGCTGCGGAAACGCGAAGGCGCTTTCGCGCCACAGGACGCGCACGAGCAGCATCGGGTCACCCGCGGCGGGCTGGCGCAGGCAGATGAGCCCGTAGTTGTTGAGGCGCTGCTCGCGCGTGTCGCGCCGGCAGAGGATGAGGTCGCAGGAGCGGTCGTCCGGCATGCCATGCCGCAGATAGCGGTTGCGCACCGAGCTGTCGGCCTCGCACAGGGTGATGTCGGACTCGAGATGCAGCACCCAGTCGTACTGGTGCCGTTCGGAGTCTTTCCGGATGTCGTCGATGACGAGCACGTAGGGGTTGGCCCCCTTGGTCATGTGGACGGTGCGGAAGGCGTGATCGATGTCGTTCCATTTCTGGTACATGTCCGGGCCGCGGCTTTCGCCATGCCACGCCCCCCAGTCGAGTCCGGCGAGATTCTCGTGGAAATCGCGCATGTGCGGCTGGAACGGCACTTCCCAGTCGCGCCCCCATTTCCCTCCGGGATATTGCTTCGCCTCGAACGGATTATCCTTGATGCAATTGTGCCAAGAGTAGAAATTCTTGCCCACGTTGCTCCAGTTGTACTGGTCGGTGTTGTCGGAGACGAAGGTGGTGGCGTGGGGGCTGTCCTCCACGGCCATCAGCCGCCCGCACGTCGCCGGCCAGATGCCGGCGTAGCCGTCCACCAGCACGGTGTTGCGGAAGGAGGCGTCCATGTACCAGTTGCGGCGCATGCTCCAGATGACGCCATGCGACACCAGGTTGAAGTCGCCCGCCTCCGGCGTCTCATGGCCTCCGACGAACACGTCGCTGCGGCACTCGTAGTGGACATGGAGCGCGTTCTTGTCCCATGACGACCGGCTGGCGGCCACGCCGCGGCGGAGGTCCACGTACGGCGTCGTGCGGGCGAGCAGCTCGGCGGGAAGCTCGTCCTGGTTGTAGTCGATCACCTCGCCGTCGGTGCGGCGCAGGCCGTCGGTGGCGGTGAGCAGCATGAGGTCGCGCCAGACATACCGTATCTTCGGCTTGGACAGCGGCGCGCCGGGTGTGGGGCGGGGCGGGCCGAAGCCATGCTGGAACAGCCGTTCCTTGTAAAAGAAATCCACCACCGGATCACGCGGGTAGACGTGCTTGAGGAGGAACGCCCAGTTCAGGAATTGATCCATCCAAGGCCCGCTGCCGTACCCCATCCACCAATGGCGCTGGGCCTCGTCGAGTTCGCCCAGGCGCGGCACCCCCAGCACGTTGGGATCGCCATAGTACACGTTGACCGCGTCCATCGCCTTCGCCCAGACCATCGCCTTGAGGTGGTCATGGCTCAACAGCGGCAGAGCGCCGCTGGCCGGGTCGCCGGCGCGGCGGCTGATGGCCAGGGCGGCCCGCTCGGGGATGAACCCCTTGCACTTTTCGAACAGGGTTCCGTCGGGGGACACCATATAGGTCAGGGCGTTGCGGACGGTCGGACTGTACTCGCGCAGGATGCGTGGGTCGTAGCCCTCCTCCCCCTCGATCGCCAGGTGCAGGATCAAGAGATCCTCTCCCATGCTCATGTGGTTGTTGATGAACATGTTGCCAGGTATTTCCATGCCGGTGGTGTACTTGCCGGCGGTGAGGCTGGCGATCACGCGGCGCACTAATGCGCGCTCCTCCTCGGTCATGAAGGAATGAAGGTAGTCATAGTCGCGCAGCACGGTGTTGAAGAGGCAGCCGCCGCTTTTGGGGTCGTCCTTGTTCGTGAACTCGACGGACTGTCGGGCAAGCTCCCGGACGCGCGCCGCGCCCCCCTGCTCGTAGGCGTCGCGGTAGAAAACCCCGCCGACCTTTTCCACCGACATCCGGGCATAATAATACCAATTGTCGCGGATCGGCGCCATGAACGGGTGGGTGTTCATGATCTCGCCCATCGGCTCGAGAAGGCGCGCCTGCGCGACCAGGATTTCCACCAGTTCCCGACCACGCTTCTCGTCCTTGGTGACGAGCGCCACCAGCGCGGGAGAGGTCAATCCGTGATGCTGGTCGAGTGGCTTGACTTCCTTGATCTCGTTCCACACCTCCTGGAACCAGCGATCGGCCTTGTCCCCCTTGGCCACCTCGGCGCGGATGCGCTCGATGTCGTCCGGGCTCATCAATACACGCGGGTGGACGCCGGGAGGCGGCACGGGAGTCAGCGACTCGGCGCGGTAGCCCTCCTCCTTGCCAAGGAAGCGGAAGGGGACTTGTGGGAGCTTGAACAACCGGGCGAACTCGCCGCTCAGCACCAGCTTGGCGTCCGGCGTGAAGCGCCCCCGGTATTCGCCGTCGACCACGCGCGCCGGATCAACCGGATAGGGAGGCGCTTCGGCGGCGGCCGCCACCGCCGCGAACGCGAGCGCGGCCGACAGGACAAATTGCGTCGTTTTCATGGCTCTCTCCTATGTTTTGCGCATTGGAGGCGCTACTCTTTGGGTTTCCTCGCCTTTTCGTAAAGCTGCTGGACATATCCGTCCTCAAGCAGGGTGTCATAGACTTTCAGCCCGGAGATCCGTCCTTTGAAGGAGCCGTCCGCGCCGACGAACAGTTGCATCTGGGCGCTGCGGGCGTTGTGGTTCTCAGGGCGCTGCCCCATGCACGGATCGCCCGCCGTGTACACCTTGTTCCGCAGCTTGCCGTTGACGTATATTTTCGTGTAGGGCCCCCACTCCAGGGTCAGATGAACCCACTTCCCCTCCTCCAGTTCCTTGATTCCCGCATTATTGCCGGTGGCGTAGAAGCGGGGGAAGCTAATGCTGACGCCGCGGCTGTCGATGGCGCCGGTGGCGCCCTCACGGCCGATCTGCAGGAAGTCCTTGCGCGGCGACTTCGGGGGCAGCTTGATCCAGAAGGACATGGTGAGGTAGCGTCCCGGGCAGGGCCAGTCGTACAGTCTGAGGCCGCTCTTCTCGCCGGTGAACTCGACCGCCTTCCCCATCTGCTCGTCGTCAACGACTTTTGCGCCCTCCACGCCGAGGCGGTAGTCCCCCATCACGGTGGCCACCTTCTGCTCAGCCTTGGCGTAGGCGTCGTCAGGCAGTCCCAGCGTCAGATAGTTCTCGGGGTCCTCGATCAGCGCGGGTTTCTCGGGGCGGAACAGGTCGCCGAAGGTCAGCCGCGAAGGTTTCGCGTCCACGGGGCCGCGCACCTCGACGATGCCGCCGCCGCGCGCCAGCTTCAATGACATGGCATGATATCCCTTCTCCAGGCGCGCTCGCCCATTAGTTTGCGCGCCGGGGACGTTGTTCTGGACGATGATTTTGCCGTCCAGGCTGAGCTGGTTGTTCCCTTTGGCGTCAAGGACGAAGGTGTACAGTCCGTCAAGCGGAGCCTTGTACCAGCCGGTGTAGTCATACAGCTGCCCGTCATAGTCGCTGCCCTCGATCATATCCGTGATGATTGTCCTGCTGAGCGGCGTGCGGCTTCCGATGTCGAACAGTCCGGCGGGGCCGGCCTTGCTGCTGAACAGCCAGCCACCCGAGGCGGGCGTCAGGTCGGACATGTTGTAGATGGTCCGCAGGAGCCCTTTGGCGACGGGGACGCCGGGCGTCACGGCCTTCAGGAGCGGCACGTCCGCCTCCTGGGGGGCGAACGGGTTCTGGGCATGGCGCTTCAACTCCGCGGCGGGCGCGGCGCACATGGCGGGGGAGACGGCTTCAAACGCGCCGCCGTCAACGGCGTACGCGACGGAGAACGGCATGTCGCCCTCCCGTCCTTTGCGCCAGAAGATCGGGTCGCAGACGGTCAGATCGACTTGATGCATGCCTTTCTGGAGGGAGATTTGCCCGAAGCGGCTTTTCAGATCCTGATGATAAAGCCCGTTCTCCTCGATGATCTTCTTCCCGTCGATGGCGAAGCTCACCGGGCCGGTGCTGCGGATGTCGAAGGTGTAGACGCCGTCCCGCTCCGCCTTGATGAGGCCATTGAAGTTGTAGAAACCTTTATAGATCTCCTCGATCGGTTTCTGGGGCATCACCGCCGGCAGTTCGAACCCTTTCGTGGAGGTCGTGAGGATGGGCGTGTATTTGTCGAGCGGGGGCAGGAGATTGATCGTTGGATTGATGAATCCGTCTCGATCCCATTCGGGCACGAACACTTCATACACCTTGCAGAGCAAGCCACTCTCCAGCCCGTCCGCGCTTTTGGCTGGGAGCGGGGCCTCCTTGGCGAAGCTGGCCTCGGCGGCCTCGCTGATGGGCTGCGCGCCGAAGGGCCAGTCACGGCTGAGAGAGACCGCCTTGACGGTGGTGGTCTTGTCGATCTTCACCGGGCCGGTGTAGAGGCTGCTATCTGTGCCGGGGGCGGAGCCGTCCAGCGTGTAACGGATTTCCATGCCGGGCCCGGTGGCCTCAAGCTTCAGCTCCGCCGTCTCGGTGAACAGTTTGACGGGAATCGGGCTGGGGTTCGGCTTTTGCGGCGGCGGGCCGAGTTCGGGGCCTTCGAGCTTGTAGCGGCTGCCCTGGTGCGTGGGCGGCATGTCCGCGAACACGGGCTTGGGCGGAAGGGCGTTCTGAACCTCGACCGGCTTGTCGTTCTTGCTCAAGGTGAACACGGTCCGTCCATTGTCGGCCTTGCCGAAAAGGTAGTGATAGTGATCGTCCGCCACGCGTATCGAAAGCCGCGACTTGTCCTCGCTCCATTTCACGTCGGGGAGGGGATCGCCTTCGCGGAACGGGAAGAGCAGCACCTTGAACGCCGGATCGACGCCTCGGGCGGGCACCACGGCCATCGCCTTGCCGTCCATGCTCTCGAAGCTCGGATGGGGGAACTCGTCCACCGTCTCGCGGCCCAGCACCCTCACGTACAGCAGCGGCTCTCCCGCCTTGTCCTTGACGGGCTTCTGCGGGGAGTACTCCAGGGGCCTGGTCACGGCGGAGCGTTTGGCGGGGATGTCGAACCTGCCGAAGACCATCTCGTCCGGGGTCGGCTGCCTGATCAGGACGATGTCGGGATTGAGGTTCAGGTTCCACTGGAAGCTGTGCCGCTCCTCGCCGAGTTTGACGTCGTCGATCACCAGCAGGAAGGGATTCTTGCCTTTGACCAACTGCAGCGTCCTCCAGGCATGGCTGACCTCCGGCAGGATGCGCTCGTACCATGTGCCGCCGCTGTTCTGTCCATCCCAGTGCCCATAGTCGACGCTTGCCAGGTATTCGTCGAACCATCGGTTGTGGGGTTGGAACGCCATCTGGCATTCGCGGCTGCGGTTCCAGTTGTACCAGGGGGCCATCCATTCGTGGAAGGGGATTTTCAGTTTGGGGTGCAGGAGCAGGTCCAGCCGTCCGTTCTGTTTGAACTGCATGCCGACGGAGTAGTCGACGACGGCGGTGGTCGAGACGTCGTGGTCGTCGAGGCTGACGAAGCGGCAGGCGGCGGGGGGGTATTCTCCGTTTTTGCCGTCGACGGTGACGACGTTGCGGTGCATGGCGGGTTGGTACGCGCCGAAATAGGGGGCCCAGTAGATGCCGTTGGCGGCGAAGTTGAAGTTGCCGAACTCGGGAGTCTCGTGCCCGCCGGTGTAGAAGTCGCTGCGGCACTCCATGGTGAGTTGCAGGGCGTCCCGCGACCAGTCGGAG
>CAYTFM010000172.1:10962-18629 GCA_964436735.1 uncultured Victivallales bacterium
CGAAGGCGGTAAATTTGGATGGAACGTTAGCACTCGCACACGCCGCGCTCAAGGTCGGCGTAGGCGGTCTTCTTCTCAAAGTCCACCTCGGTTTTGCTCCAGTCGATCGGCTTTCCCTCCTTGTCGGCCACGCCGTCGGTCGCGAAAGCCAGGATCAGCGCCGGAAGCCCGACCTCCGGCATCCAGGTCTTGAGCGACTTGTCGAGGAAGAAGTCGAAATTGCAGGAGCGTCCGTAGCTTTTAATGATGAAGTCGAAGTCCTTGCGATTCGGGTAGAACCAGTTCATGATGGCGAAAAGGGCGAGGGGATGGCCGGAGGTGTGCAACTCCCATGAGCGGGAGTTGATCCCGCCGCGCGGATCGTAGAACTCGGCGGCGGCCGCATTGTCCTTCGCGCTCGCCCTGATCGGCGGTCGGCTCCAGTTGATGTAGTCGTTCTGGGCGTTCTTGGCGGTGAAGAGCATGCGGCGCATATGGTTGAAGATGTGCGGATGCTGCAGGATTTTGCCGTTCTCGCGGCGGGCGATCGCCAGGTAGATCTGCCAGGGGAGGAATCCCTTCACGTTCTCATACATGGTGCCGTCGGGGCTGATGTAGTACTCGAGGACCTCCTCATATTTTTTCCGGGCGAACTCGTAGTTGCTTTTGTTGTAGCCCTCCTCGCCCTCGATCACGAGGGGGTAGGACATCCAGAGCATGGCCATGCTGGCGTGGTTGATGAGTTGGCGGCTCGTGGGCAGCTCCATGAAATGCGTGTAGCGGTCGGCCTGCAGCCGGGCGATCACCTTGCGCACGGTGGCGCGCTCCTCCTCCGTCAGCCAGCGCCAGGCGTAGTCGTAGGCCTCGGGATAGGTGGGCCAGTACCACTGGCCGTACGGCTTGTACTCGTGGCCGTCGGGCAGCCAGCGCGTGTCGGTCACCACCCAGACGTTGTCGCGCTCTGGCCGTGTGTCGAACAGGTCGAGGACTTTCAAGTCGCGCGCCGCGGCCTTGTGGAGGTTCTCGGCGAGGGCGCGCCCGAGCTTGTCGTCGTTCATCACCTGGGCGTAGACCACCTGCCGGAGGAAGTCGTTGATCATCGAATAGCCGGTGCCCGTGAATTCGGCCGGTTTGATATCCTGCGGCTTTCCGTCCTTGACGAATTGTCCCTGCTCCAGCATCGCCGTCCAGATGGTTCTGAAGAGCTTGGGGGCCTTCTCCCCCAGCGCGACGTTGTCGCGGACGCGCTGCAGATCCGTCGGGGTGACATACAGCCGGGGATGCTCCCCGGGAGGCGGCAATGGGCCGAGGCGGTCGTAGGCGAACCCCTCGGTGACCAGATGCTTGTCGGTGTAGCCGCGGCGCGGCTCGGGACGCGCGCGGAGCTTGCCGCCATAGACGTCCTTGGCGGACACCAAGTCCTTGGGCCAGTAGATGATCCGCCCCCCCTCGTCGACATACCGCGTCCCCGGCGCCCTCTTCTCCGGCGGCGTGCCGGCGAAACTCGGCACGCGTTCGTCGGCGCGGATAAAAGCGCAGGCCGCAGCCATCCCGATGGCGCACAAAAGCTTTCTCATAAACCCTCCCGCGAAGTAATTCCAGTGACAACCGTAACATACAACGGATTATACAATGGTAAAGGACGAAAGTCAAGCCCGGCCAGCTATTTTCTCTCATCTTTCCCTGCGGCCGTCTTGCCGCCGGCGTGCCGACGGAAACTCCCGCATCGCGGCGTGCGTATAGTGTGCGTCTTCGACAAGGCGTCACGACGCGCGGAGAGGAGGGGTTACCTAATCAGTTAGTCTCCTGCGAGCGGAGTCCAGAAGCCGTAAAGCCAGGCACTGTTCCAAAGGGTGGGAACCACATCTATCGTCCCTGGTATGGACCACGGCGACAGTCCCGCCGCGCAGTATCCCTTGATGTCCCCTGTGGATTCGATCTCTGTCCGTGTGACGCTTCGCGTAGATATCTTCGTTCATGTCTTTGATTTGGTGCTTCCCCGTGTCACCAGCTCCGAGCAGACATTCAGGTGTCTCGGCGTGCCGCAGCCGCCATCGATCTCCTCCAGCAGGAGTTTCACGGCCTTCTCCCCGATCTTCTCGAAGTGCTGCTCGACGGACGTGAGGTCGAGGGCCTCGGCCAGGAGCGAGTTGTCGTAGCCGGCGACGGCCAGGTCCCCCGGGACGCGGATCCCACGGCGCAGGCATTCGGACATGAGTTTGACCGCGATGGCGTCCGTGCAGCAGAAGACGGCGTCGCATTGTCTGACCGCCGCCAGTGTGTCCGCCGCAATTCGCTCCTGCGGATTGCGATAGAGGTTCGGGATCACAATCTCATGTAATGCAAGATGATGCGACTGCATCACCTGTCTGCACTGCGCGCGCCGGTGCTCGACGAAGATGGACTCGCCTTCTGGGGAGTCGGACATGAACGCGATTCTGCTGAATCCCTGGCTGATGAGATGCTCGACAACCTTCTTCGCCCCTTTCGAGTCGCTGTTGCTGACCGTGTGGCAGTCGGCGTGTTTTGTCAGATCGGTCTCCGGGACTACGACGAACGGGATCTTGTTTGTTCTGAGGTAGTCGATCGAGCTCGATTCCGTATGTGGCTTCTCGGCGGGCCAGATGATGATCCCGTCGACGCCCCGGCCTTCGACAAGCCCCTTGGTCGACCCGAGCTCCGCCTCCGCGTCATGATGGTGCGGCGCGCCGATGATGAAGGACTCCCCCGCCGCGCGCGACGCCAGGGATATGCCTTTGACGAGCGCCGCGTGAACCGGGGCGGTCGGGCCAATGTCGTCGGTGCCGAGCACGACGCCCAGAATATGGATGCGCTGGCGCCGGAGGCGCGTGATCAACGTGCCTTTGCTGGGAACCCGTCGCACGAACCCGTCGCCCTCAAGGGTTTTGACGACTTTGATCATCGTGCGGTTGTTCACGCCGTACTGCCTGGCCAAGACGTTGATCCCCGGCAGGCTCCGCTCGTATTCGCCCCCGCGTATCTTCTCCTTGAGAATCTCCGCCAGCCCCGGATGTTTCGCCACAACCATCGCACACCTCATCCATATATACAATGGAATATACAACGGCAATCATGCCATGTCAAAAGGGTAATGAAGCTTTTCCAGCAAAATGAATTCATTCACCTGCAATGTTCTACGCTATGAACTGAGGGAAAGCAATCCTGCGGCTGCTGTTTTCACGCTCCGAGGCAAAATCTTATTTGAAGCCCTTTAATTTTGAAATAGGCAGGGTTCCGTCTTGAAACCAGGATTAGGATTAAAGGCAATGATGCGACGAAGAGGCTTATCCTCGTTCCGCCAAGTCGTATTCGGCGATGATATAGGGATGTTCTTCGTTGTAGACGGTGAGTGGTCTGGGATCATCAACCCAGCCGCAGTCGCGTACTTCGAAGCCTTCGTTTCCGGTAAATTTGTCGCCTAGTTTGCTGCGGAATTCGCAGATCAGAGCGTTGAAGCTTGCAACTACTTTCGGATGGTCATTGAAGACGTTATTTTCCTCCCCTATATCATTTTCCAGGTCGTAAAGTTCCTGGACCGGATTATAAGGTTTACTCCATTCTTCCGGACGTCGGCAGAGATGGAGTTTCCATTTTCCCCAGCGGACCGCGGCCAGGTTGCGGTATGCGAAATACGCAAATTCCGTTCTGGGTGACTCTGCGGTTTTGCCAAGGATCAGTAGCGACAGGTCCTTGCCATCGATAGTCTTTTCCGGGAGATTTCCACCGGCGATACTGGTAAGGGTTGGCAGGAAGTCAATGGACGAAGCGATTTCACTGATCTCAGAACCGGCGGCTATTTTGCCGGGCCAGCGCATCAGGCAAGGCAGCCGGAAACCACCTTCCCAGGTCGTAAATTTGGAGCCGCGCAACGGTTCATTGCTGCCGCAGCCGTGGTTATTGCCGTCGTCTTTGGCGCGGGAACCGTTATCGGAAGTGAAGATAATTATGGTATCTTCTTTGATTCCGAGTTTTTCCAGTTCCCGGTCAAGTACCCCCCAGGCCCAGTCAATGCAGGCAACTGCTCCCCCGTAACGGCCATTCCGGGATTTGGCGACAAAGTAATCCGGCACAAACAAAGGGACGTGCACATACATGTGGGCGAAATAGAGGAAGAAAGGTTTTTCCTCTTTGACACTGTCACGGATAAAACGGACACTCTCTTCGACGTAGCGTTCGGTCAAACCGCTCTGGTCCGGTTGTTCTTCGATGACTTCATTGTCCCTGATCAAGGGCAATGGCGGGCGGTCATCTTTATCGCCTGTCTGGCGCCCCATATCATTGCTGTAAGGCAAGCCGTAGTAGGAATCGAAACCGAAATTCAAGGGCAGGAATTCCGGCTGGTCGCCGCAATGCCATTTACCGACGATCTTGGTGTTGTAGCCCTGATCCTTGAGAATTTGTGCAATGGTCACTTCCTCAGGATTCAGACCGTCGGCGTTACACGGAAACAGGACATGGGTCAGGGAAATCCGCTGCGGATAGCATCCGGTCAGCATCCCTGCCCGTGACGGAGAACAGATGGACGACGCCATATAGAAATCGGTGAAACGGACGCCTTCACTTGCTATGCGGTCCAGGGCCGGAGTTGAATTCACCTTCGACCCATAGCATCCCAGATCGCCATACCCGAGATCGTCGCAGTTGATCAGGATTATGCTTGGGAGTTTAATCGTTTCATCATTTGCACTCACGAGTGTCCCAATATTAAATGTTAATTAGCAAATGGTTACAATTGTCTATGTTTTTATTGTACGTTTTGTCTTGTGTAAGTAGTAGACGCATAGGAACTTTGTCGAAAGTGGTAACGCTTACAATTTGGGATGCTTGCGCAAGGCTTAAATCTGACTTCAGTTCTCTGTGGGGAAGAACTACAAGCAGACAAACAGGCACTGCTATCCAAAGTTGAGTTTTCACCGCATTCAGCTTCTTCGCCCTTGAGGGCAAATGTGTTGAAATCAATGCTGACAGTATCTGCAATTAATGGAACCATTATATGCAAGATTATTACAGTCCACGTTTTCATTTTACATCCAGCAACGCCTTCCCGTCACGGCCGACGGTGAAAATTGTCCGGTTATCCTTGCCTTTCGTGAATATTATTTCATCCTGCTGTTCAGTCGTCTCCTTCTTGGTTTTGGCGTCAACGCGTGCCCATTTGATTCTTGCCTTTCCGTCTTCCATATCCGCAGTTGGGACCGGATCACCAAAACGGAAGGGAACCATTGCGATCTTAAATTTGGTATCTATCGCCCTGGTGGCGATGACAAGCCTGTCCGTGCCGGTAACGCTCTGAGTCCGTATCTCGGCAGGCGCAAAGCAGAAATTGGCCTGCGTCTGCTGCGGTTCAGGCGTCTTTTCCAGAACAAGCACCGCAAGGCAAGGAGCACCTTTGTTTGGCGTGATGAACTTTTCAATCTTGCAGTCGGATCGGCGCGCAAGAACTATCAGCCCGTCCGGCATCTTCCACCATGACGCCAGTACAACACCCTCGGGCAGCTGCATCTGCCATTCGTAGACATGGTTCTGGTCGTCCTTGCGGATGTCGTCGACCACAAGAGCATATGGGTGTGGGCCACGGATTATTCCTGCGGTGCGGAACGCATATTGGACCGGATTGTATGGCGCCCGCATCTGTGGTCCCCAGTTCTCATCCCAATAGGAATGCATCCATATCCGGCATTTGTAATGCTTAGTCCCCTTGAAGCATTTCACGACCTCAGGATCGGTTTCAATTTCCCACTTGTAGGCTTTTCTTTCTTCATTTTCCCATGAGTAGTGCATTGGATTGCACCAAATATAATCATATGCATGTTTCTGATTGGTCTTGGCGATAGCGGCATTTTCATTGATTACCGCACCGAGCCATTCGGCCTTTGCAGGCGCGCAATGACCTACGGCCCCTTGTCCCATTCCGTCTATCAGGACTATCGAATGGAAAAGAGAGCTGCGGATGCCGTCATTGCCTTCGACGCCCCAGTTGACTCCATCGGCGCTCAGGTAGAAATGTCCCGCATCGTGATGCTGATGTCCGCCGGTATACAGATCTCCGCGGCATTCCATCATCATATAGAGAGCGTCCTTGCCATTGGATGAACGCATGCACATCTGTCCGTGCTGCGGATCTTCGTAATCGAGAGGGAGATTGAGATAGTCGCGTTCCCAGGTCTCCTTGCCGGCCATCCCTTCGAATGCCGCCTCCCCAAGATACATGTCGGCGGTCATAGGGCTGATCCTATATAGAGATTTTTCCTTCATCAATTCTTCGCGGCATTTCTCCAAATCCAACTTCTCAGGTCTCGGCTGTCCCTGGAGAATCAGCCAGTCTGCCGCCTTGTCCCCCGGAAAGAGGTTTTTCAGATAACCCGCTTCCTTAAAGAGGGTGCAGCCGTATGTCCCGTTGTTGCTGTTACGGCCGCCTGCCGGAACCACCTGCTGTATCTGGCTTGCTGCAAGCTTCCGCAGGTGTGGGTGTCCAAGCAGGTATTCATGCCCACGACGCGCGATTGCGACCAGACTGTCCATGGCGAACTGGAATCCGGCGGAGTTTTTCCCGTTGCTCTCGAAAATTGTCCCATAGGGGCTTATCCCGTAGGTCAGATATCCATAGACGGTTTCACGCATGTTGTCCACGATTTCCTGCTGATATCCTTCTTCTCCCTCGATTGCGAGGTGGCAGAGCGCATGCTGTGTGTCCCAGCCAACCCAGTTGGTGTCGCGCCAGCGAACAGGTCCATTAGCTCCGTAAGAACGCTTGTTTGCGGTGGCCTTCACAATTATTTTCCTCATGAAATCCTTTTGTTCCTTAGTCATGTGCATTGCAGTCAGGTCATAAGCAAAACCAAGATGGCTTTCGCCGGCCACATAATGCATTCCCCTCCACAGATCGGCAGGCCAGGCGCCCTCAGCATTGGGGTCATCGCCACGGGCATTCTGCTTGTCTATCAATGGTTCACGGAGCTTGTAGTAGTTCACCAGGGCATCCGCCACCTTTTTACCCAGTTCCTTGTCGTCCTTCATCAACGCATAAAAAGCAATAGCGTTGAGATTTCTGGGCCAGTAGCAGACGTGTGCAGCATAGATTCCGATCTTAAAGCCCTTGAAAACGTGATTTCCATTTGCCCCCTTGCTGCCATCATCGGGGAACTCCAGTCCGGCCAGATCGCCGACTGCGAGTTTCGCAAAAACCTTGCCATCGTCGCATGAAGGGTCGAGAATGGTCTTCTGCAGCTGCACCTCGGTTTCAATCCAGGCCTTTGTGCCGAGGATTTTCTTGCGGATCATCGGGATATCTTCAGAACTGAAGAGGATTCGTGGATGTATTCCCGGAGGAGGAACCTTGGAACCTATGAGCGACTTGTCCACGCCGACCATGTCATATTTCTCTTTTGTCATCTCAGGCCAGACGGTCTCCGGCCCTTCAAAGAGCTGTATCTGTTCAGGCGTGGCAAACTGTTTCCAGTAATCCTGTTTCTCCAGACGCTCGATCTTCTGGCGCATGCCGTCTGGATCGGCAATTTTCATGACAGTGTCTCCGGGCATGTGCCAACCGGGCACGTCATCAGGACCTGCGTTCACTGAAACACTAAAGGCAATCACTGCTGAAACTGCTAAAAATGGTTCTCCGCTAATATCAGTGGCAAGATAGCATTGAACTCATAATATTTCTT
>CAYTFM010000173.1:0-18492 GCA_964436735.1 uncultured Victivallales bacterium
ACCCCAGCAGGACGCGCGCCATTTGATTGCCCTGGTCGACCTGGAGGAATTTGCCGGAGATCACCAGCGTCTTGTCGGTCGGTTTGACATCGGGGCCTGCTTTGACGGCGGGAATGCCCGCTTTGCCGAGATCCGCCACGAGGGCTTCGGTCATGGCCGCCGCCACGGCATGGCCGACTTTGGCTTCCAGTTCGGTTTGCGTCGTCTGGCTGCTGAGCTCATTGATCGCCTGGGCCGAGAGGCTTTTGTCCAGCTTGATCTCATCAGGGGTCACGGCCAAGTCCTGCACCAGGACGAAGTCGGGTTTGACAACCTCCAGCCTCGTCCGTTCAAACGCCTCCACCTTCGCCGACGCGCAGCCGACGCAGGTGGACACCGCGCAGAGTGCCGCCACCATCACCATCGCCAACCTCATGCCTGCCGCAACGTGGTTGCTTTTGTCCGTCCCGTTCGTTTTCATCTCATTCATATATGGCTCCTGTTGATGTGTTTTCCTCACGCTTCGCAGGCATACTGTACCGCCCAAGGCACCGCATTTCACTTAGGATTAGCGAAAGTGTGCGTGTCCCCTGTCTCGCGTGGCCGGGAATTGTGCTGGCACTGAGGCGCGCCCTCATGTACCTTACCGCAACTGCAATGAAGGCGAGGCCACATGAAGACGTCCCCTGTTTCCTGTAGACATTCCCTTATCCTCATTTTGCTTGCCGTATCTGTTCTTGCTCCTTTCACGGGGCTGTCCCAGAACGACGCCGCGGCGCTGGCGCGCGCCGAAAACAAGGAGCTTGCGCAGTTGAGCGTGGAACCCGCCCGCGTGAGGCTTTTCAACTGGACGATAGCGGTTTTGCGCGTGACGGTGTTCGGGCACACGCCGACGGAGAGGGCCAAAGTCGTCGAGCGGCGGATTCTGGATATGATCGAGCAGGGGCGGACGGACAGGATTGAAAGCCGCCTGACCGCGGAGGGGACGGTCATCACCATGGATGGCGAAGTCATCATGCTCATCGCACCGGGCGATGTCGACGAGGTCGCCAAGGACACCATGGAGATCACGGTGGCGCGGGCGAAGCGCGCGATCGAGACCTCGCTTGAGAAGATACGGAAGCAGCGGGATGTCAAACATAATCTGAAAGCCGCCGGGTTTGCGTTGGTGGGACTTTTTTTCTATGCGATATGCCTGCTGGTCATGCTGCGTTTCCAGCGCTGGTTCAGGCCGATAGTCGATGGATGGGAGCAGCAGTTTGGCGACAGGTTGCAGAAGCTGGGGGCGTTCGCGCATTCTCATCGATTCTACATCTTCACCGTGATGAACAAGCTGTTCTGCTGGGCGTATATCGCAATCTGCACCTACGTCATGCTGGCGTTCGCCTTGAAGCAGTTCCCCTACACGCAACCGTGGGGCGACAAGCTTGGCTCATATATTTTCAGCGGCGTCTCCACCCTTGCTGAAAAGGTGATCGACGCCGCGCCCAATATCTTCATTGTCATCATCATTTTCATCGTGGCCCAATGGATATCCAAGATCGCGAAAACCTTTTTCGGCGAGGTGGAGCAGGGGCATATCGCGCTTTCCTGGATGGACGCCGACGCGGCGCGCCCCACCCGCAAGATAACCTCCGGCATCATCTGGATCTTCGCGGTGGTCATGGCGTACCCCTACATCCCCGGCAGCAACACCGACGCCTTCAAGGGAATTGGCGTCTTCCTGGGGTTGCTCATCTCCCTTGGCGCCAGCAGCATGGTCGGTCAGGTCATCGGCGGCATGGTCCTGATGTACTCGCGCGCCATGAAGATCGGCGAGATCGTCCAGACGGGGGAGTATTACGGCAAGGTCGTCGAGATCGGTTTCTTCTCGACGAAAATCCAAACCATGAAGAACGAGGAGATCAACATCCCCAATTCCGTCCTCATGGGATCGATCACCAAAAACTACTCGCGGCTCGCGCGGTCGCAGGGACTGATTGTCCACACCACCATCACCATCGGCTACGACGCGCCGTGGCGCCAGGTGCACGCCCTGCTGCTCCAGGCCGCTGAGAAGACGGAAGGCCTCCGCAAGGACCCCGCCCCCTTCGTGCTGCAGTGCTCGCTGAGCGACTTCTATGTCGAATACGAGCTGAACGCCTTCCTGGAAAATCCGGAAAAGACAATGAGGATAAAGACGGAGCTCCACTCGCGATCATGTCTCCCCACTTCGAGTCGCAGCCCTCGGAGAAGGTCTATGTTCCCCAGGAGAAGTGGGAGGCGGGCAGTTAGGGGGTGCAAGGTCTCAGGTGTCGGGTGTCAGCGAAACTTTCAACATCCAACGATCAACCTAAAGCGTTACGAGTTGAACGTTTGATGGCAAGTCCTGAGTTATATTTGACGTTTAGAAATTCAAGGTCAACAGGTTGCAGGTGTCAGGAAGCGGCAAAGAAAATTTCCTGAAACCTGAAACCCCTGCACTGAAACCAAGTTGCGGCCGTAACGGCCGCCGAATGTAATGCTATACTATCCAATTCACACATGAAGCGAGGGAACACATGCGCATCACAACCATTCATGCTTATTTGTGTATACTTGTGGCGTTGTTGCCGCAACTCGTCTCGCCATCCGTTTTCGCACAGCAGTCCGCGCCGTCGACACCCGCCGCCGCCGCCGCTCCATCCGCTCCGCCCTTGCCGTTCGCCAAGCTTCATCCCGTGCCGGCGCTGCTGAAGGAGTTCAACCGCCCCATCATCGTGTTCCGCGCCGAGGTGTACGGCGCCACTCCCGAGGAGCGGGTGCGCTTGGTGAACGAGCGACTCGTCTCGCTGATCGCGAAAGGCGGCAGGGACGAGGTGACCACCCGCCTCACGACGGAGGGGGCCATGATTGAAATCGACGGAGAGATGGCGTTCGTCATCACGCCGCTTGATGTGGACGCCATCTCCGGCGAAACGCTTGAGAAGACTGCGGAGACGACCGCGAAGCGCCTGAGCGAGGCTTTGGCGGCGTTCCGGGCGCAACACAGCTGGGGGTTCCTGCTCCGGACCGTTGTCAAGGTCTTCATGGTCACGATCCTGTTCCTGCTGTTTATCCTCCTTGTCCATTCTTTCATGCGGTGGAGCAAGCCGGTGATACAGGCGTTCAGCACGCGGATGGCCATGCGGCTCGAGTCGACGTGGCTTTCGATGCTGGCGCAGTTCGCCCCGGTCGTCAACTGGGTGGTCGCGGCGGCGGGGTGTGGCGTGTTGATGGGGGCGACCTACGCCTGGATCACGTTCTCTCTTAAGCAGTTTCCCTACACGAAGCCATGGGGTGAGCAGTTGGGCGGGTTCATCTTCGACTCGCTCGACTCGCTCATGGGAGGGCTGATCAGGGCGCTGCCTGATTTCTTCGTGATCGTCATCATCTTGTTGGTCGCGCGGTGGCTCACCAAGCTGGTGCGCTTTTATTTCCGGGCGATCGAGGACGGGCACCTCAAGGTCTTCTGGCTGGAGAAGGAGTCGGCGCGGCCGACCTCGCGGATCATCATGGTGGTGATCTGGGCTCTGGCCCTGGTCATGGTGTACCCGTACATCCCGGGCAGTTCCAGCGCGGCGTTCAAAGGGGTCAGCGTGTTCGCCGGACTGCTGTTGTCCTTGGGCGCCAGCAGCGTCGTGGGGCAGGTCATGGGCGGACTGGTGCTGATGTACTCGCGGGCGTTGAAGCCCGGCGAGTTCGTCCAGGTCGGCGAGAACATGGGCGTCGTCCTCGAAGTCGGATTCCTCGCCACCAAGATCCGCACTCCCCGCAACGAGGAGGTCAACATCCCGAACGGACTCATGCTCAGCACCACCTCGAAGAACTTCACACGGCTCGCCGGAGAGCACGGCGCCATGATGCACACCAAGGTCACCATCGGCTACGACACCCCGTGGCGCCAGGTGCACGAGATGCTGAAGATCGCCGCCGACCGCACCGCCGAGGTGCTCAAAGACCCCAAGCCCATCGTCTACCAATGCGCCTTGTCGGACTTCTATGTCGAGTACGAGTTGCAGATTTGGGTGAAAAGGCTTGAACGGCCGATCGTCATCATGTCGGAGCTCAACGCCAACATCCAGGACGTCTTCAACGAATACGGTGTGCAGATCATGTCGCCGCATTTCATGGCCAACCCCCCCGAGAAGGTCTGGGTCCCAAAAGAGAAGTGGAGCGAGCCTCCGGCGGGACAGAAAAAATGAGTCTCCAACCTGCAACCCACAACAGGCAACTTTCAATACGAATGCTGGAGCTGGACGCCGAGAATCCCGTTTGTTTTCCCTGAACCCTGAACCCTGAACTCCCTCTAATGCGTCGCTGGTTCAAACAATTCATCTACTCGGTGTATTTCGGCACGTCGAAAACACGCCAGATGCAGAGCAAGGTGTCGATCCATCCCGCCGCCGACTGGCGGACGGTCTTCGCCCCCCACGCGCCGAGCGCCATCGCGGGTGAGCGTCCCAGCAGGGCGACCCGCCAGTTCCTTGCGCGGAACGACTTCGGCGAGTCATGCGACGAGCCTTCAAAAGAGTTTCTGCTGTCGTTGAACGCCCGGGTGTCGGATCCTCCCGATCCGCACCTGCTGCTTGCACTGGCCGAGCTCTGCTATTTGCGCGCCAAGCGGACGCCATCCGAGGAGTCCATGCTGCTGCTGTCGTGCGCCTATTACGCCTATCGTCTCCTGTTCGGTTCGGACGATCCCGGACGGCTCGCCTTCTCGCCGGGCTTTCGCCTGTCCTGCGAGCTGTACAACCACGCGCTCGGCAACCTGGTGGGGATTCTCGCGGAGCGACGCTTCCCGTTCAGCCTTCCCGCCACGGTCGGCCTTCTCGCCGGAAAGCTTGAGTTCACCCGCCTTTCCTCGGAGTTGCCGTGGCGTCCCGACAGCTTTGACGCGTTCCACTCCGCCTACGACTTCAGGGTCAAGGGGTTCCATGTCGAATGGCGCGCCGCCGGCCTCGGAGCCCCCATCATCGCCAGCAGAAACATTCCTGACGACCGTTCGGGGCTGCCGTGGGAGGAGCGGTTCCTGCCGCAAGTCCAGAGCTTTCCGCTCACGGGGCTGCTGCGCTTCGACCTCTCCCGTCCCGCTGCCCTCGCCCCCGACGGCACGGTCACCGCCGATATTGAACTGCACGACGCCTTCATCAGCGACACGGCCATGATCGCCGGACGGAACGTTCCGCTGGAGCTCAACATCTCGACCGTGCTCGCCTACGCCCTGGCGCGGAACAAGCTTCGCTTTAAAAACATCGACGGACTCCTCGACCCGCAGCCCAGAAAGCATTTCATCTTCACCGTGTCACGCATGCGCGAAGGCAGGATTCCCGTCGTCTTCGTCCATGGACTTGTCTCCACTCCCCGCGCCTGGGATCAGATGGTCAACCTGCTCATGTCAAACCCGATCATCAGGAAGAACTACCAGTTTTTCATGTTCGCCTATCCCAGCGGCAATCCCCTGGTGGTGTCCTCCGTGGGGTTGCGGGAGTCGCTCCTGCGCGTCCGCCGCGAGCTCGACCCTGGATTGTCGAATCCCTGCTTCGACCGGATGGTGCTTGTCGGGCACAGCATGGGTGGACTGTTGTCGAAGTTCATGCTGCTCGAGGGAGGGGACGAGATTTTCACGCGGTTCTTCGGCAAGCCGCTCGCCGAGATCGACATGGACGACGAGAGCAAGGAGTTCCTGCGCCGGTTCCTGGATTTCCATCCCCTGCCGTTCGTGAAGCGCTGCGTCTTCATCGCCTCGCCCCACCGCGGCAGCGACTTCGCCAAGAACAGTTTCTCCCGTTTCTCGTCGTCGCTGATCGAATACTCCGACGACCTCCGTCGCAAAGCCGAGAAGGCGCTGGCGCAGTTGGCGTCCAACACATGGGACGAACAGATGCGCCGCAAGCTCAAAATCAACACCGGCATCGAGGGGGTCGGTCCCGACAACATCATGCTCGACATCATGGAGCATCTGCCGATGAATCCGCAGGTGAAATGCCACTCGATCATCGGCAACGTCAAGGAGGCGGGGAAGCCGGGCACCGATACCATCGTCGAGTCCGCCAGCGCCCATGTCGACTACGCCGTCTCCGAGTTGATCGTCAAATCCGACCACTCCGCGCACCGCGCCCTGGCGGGCATCCTCGAGGTCGAGCGCATCCTGCTCGAGCATCTCAAGGAGAATGGCGTGGGCTGATCATCCCACCGAAGGCGCGAGGTTGTCGACGAGAGACCGCATTTGGTGGGATCGCATGTTGGACTTGTGGCGAGATCGGTGATATACTACTTAAGCGAGTACGCTAAACTACCCAATAAAAAACACGCAACACGGACGAATACGCAATGGCGACGTCCAAAACCAAGGAAGCGAAGCCGGCAAAGAAGAAGTCGACAAGCGCGGTGAAAACTCAAGCGTCTGTCAAAAAGACCGAGAGCAAGGCCAAAAGCGTGAAGACGGCACCGCAGGCACAGGTGGCGAAAAAGAAGCACCACTTCAAGTGGAAGCCAAGCGATATGGAAGTGCGGGAAGTGCATGTGGCTGGCGACTTCAGCAACTGGACGCCCATTCCCCTGGTAAGAGAAGTAGACGTGTTCGTGACCAGCGTCGAGCTCCCCTCTGGCGAATATCAGTACAAGTTCATCGTCGACGGGGAGTGGTGTGAAGATCCCGACGCGTTGATGGTCGTGCAGAATGAGTTTGGCACGACAAACTGCATCATCCGTGTGTGAGAGGCGTAGTCTTACTCAAGCACGAGCGTTCCATAGGTCGACGTGTCGTCCCAGCGCATCGTCCGCGGCTGGCTGCATTGCATGCGCCCGGGCGGGAAGCCGGTCCGCGCGTTGAACGCCACTCCGCATTCGCAGGCGCCCTGCGTGATCGATGAAAGATCGTAGGGCAGGGCGGCGAAGGGAATCCTGACCTCGAAGAACACTGAGCGCAGTGGCGCGGCGCGGTCGAGGGTGAGCAGACCGATGTCGGGGAACTCGGAGACGTCGTCGAAAACCCTTGCCGTCGCAGCGATCCGCACCTGCGCCCCTTCGCAAAGCCCGGCCGTGTGGATGAACGGCTTCCCGTCCTCACCAACTGAGACTATGACGTAGCTGTCCTTGACGCGGATCTCGATGCTGTCGCGCTCGTGGCGGAAGGTCTCGACCCCTTTGAAGTCGAAGCGGTCGGAGACGAGCTTCGCCCCGAAGTAGAGGTTCGCGTCGTCGCGCAGGACGTAGAACACGGCCCCATGCGCATGGTGATTCCAGTGCGTGCGCTCGATGACGGTCAGGTGCCGCTCGTCGATGGCGATCGGGATGGCTCTCGTCCAGGGGGCGATGTTGACGTCCGGCTCCTCGTTGGTCCATTTGACGATATCCCCGTCCAACGGCAGCGGCACGGTCCGCCGCGCGACGAAGCGGGTCTCATTTCTTTTGACGACGCAACGCATCGTGACGCCGAGCGCGCTCAGCACGCTCTGCCAGAGCAGCGAGACGATCCGTTCGTTCGTATGCTGCAGATCGACGGCCGCCACAAGCAGACGTCCCTTTCCCATTCGCCGCTCAAGCAGGAGCGAGCCGAGACGCGCGCCGACCAGCAGCCCGCCATACGAGTCGTCGACGCGCCGCTCCCAGATGCGGATCAATTCGGCGAATCCGCGGCTGTCGCACGCCGCCGCGCCGCAGACGCCGGCGCCGCGCGCGGCGTCGAGATCCGATGAGTTCCAGCCCAGCGGGCAGGCGGCGGTCATGTCCGATATGATGGCATCGCCTTTGAGTCTTCTTATTTTGACGGCGGGGAGCGCGGCGTCTTTTCGCGCGATGAGGCATGTCCCGCCTCCCGCCAGCCACCGTCCGAGCGGAGACGACTGCGAGCGCGCTGCGCGCATCGCCGCCGCCGCGGCTGCGGGAGAGGTGATGACGAACACGTCTGTGCCTTCTAACCGGTCCGTCTGTGTGACGACCCTCGCCTCCGTCTGCAGCGTCTCCGAAAGCCAGCGGGCGAGCCGCGGGGTGTCGCAGGCCAGCTTTTTCAGCGGTGGTGAATAGCTCTGGGCGCGTGCGAGCATCGAGACAAGAATGGCGTCGGCCTGTGGGTCGACGCCGAGATTCTCCTCGAGGAGCAGCTGGCACACGAGCGCGAGCCCCTCGCCGCGGCGGACCTCGGCCAGCGAGATCTGCGAGCGGTCCATGCCCTGCATGATCACCGTGTGCGGGCCGGCGATCTCCATGCTGGACTCCACGGGGCGCAGATAGGCGTCGTCCACGTCACGATGGTCGCCGGCGGCGAACGGATGCAGCATCGGCAGCGGCAGCGCGGCGGCGATCGGATGGCGCGGCGCGGTGACGGGGACGCGGTCGGCGTACGACAACTCACGCTCATCCTCGATAACACCCTGAAGCTCGGGGCGGATGAGGGTGCGGGCGGACTTGAACTTGAATGGTATCGGCAATGCGCCCGGCGCGCGCTCCTGCCGGAGAAGAATGAGCCGTCCGCCGGAGTCGATGAACCGCTCAACATCGCCGGAGTTCAGCGTGTCCGGAAGCGAGCGCGCGAGCAGGACGCATGGCGTGTCGGGGAGCGTCTTGACCTCCGAAAAGGAGAGGCCCAGTCGCTTAAGATGCGAACGCAACGCCTTGTCCGCGCCGATCACGGCGAGAGGCATGCGCAGGGTGATTCGTTGGGCGGGAGGCCATAGGCGGATCTCGGTCTTCGACTCGGCGGAATCACTTGCCGACGAGAGTTTCACGACGAGGGAGGCGTGCCGTATGGCGTCGACCTGTGGCGCGGCGAAGCTGACCGAGAACGCGGTGTTGTGTCCTGTCGCCACCGTGATCGCGCTCGGTTTGGCGACGCCTGTGACGCGTTTACTGCCGACCACGAGCGTTGCCGAGATCGTTGCATTCACTGAGCGTCCCGTGTCGTTGCAGACGACGAACCTGCGGCGGATCGTGGCACCGCCATGAAGGTCGGTGTTCAACTCTTGCGGCGCGACGACAAGCGGCGCGAGGGCCTGCCGCACCAACGCCGCCGCGGGAGAAAACTTGAAACGAGGCTTGTCCTTCTTCCAGCCGGGATTCACGAGCGGGCGCCTCGTGATATGGTAGTTGCCGTCCTTGGTGAACTCCTCCGCGCGGTCGAGGAACGGTTCGTCCGCCGTTCCCGAGCTGACCGCGAGTCGTTCGTTTTTCCTGAAGAGCGGACGGAAGAGCAGAAGTTCCAACGCGAACGTGAAGGTCCCGGCCGCGCCGTGGACGCGCTGCGCCAGGAGCTCCCGCTGATAGAACGCCCCGAGTTCTGACAGCTGATGGTCGCCCGAGCGCGGGTCGGGGATTTTCAGCGGGGCGTGCATCGTGTCCCGGTACTCCTTGTTCGGCCCCCACCACTCGCCGGCGATGAACGGCTTGTCGAACGTCCGTCCCTGGAGCATGCGGTTGATGTTCGACTCGCAGTGGACGTGAATAAAGTCGTCGTCACCGAGCGAGCCCGCGCCACTCGCGCAGAGGGGCATGGTGGTGAGTGTGCGCAGGTGGGCGATCAACTCGTTCACCCAGGGCAAGCTGACTTTGTCGATGCGGATCTGCTCGTTCTCGACGTCCCACGCAACCACGGACGGATGGTTCCGGTCGCGTTCGAACCACTCGGTGAACTCCCGCTTCGTGTTCTCGACGAACGTCCGTCCCCCGGCGGTGTAGCCGCCCACGACGGTGCTCCAGACGGACGATTGGTTGATGAGCATCAGGCCGAGTTCGTCGGCGACGTCGAGGACAAGTTTCGGCGCGATCGCCGCATGCAGCCTGAGCGAGTTGAAACCGAGTGACTTCAGCGTCCTGAAGTACAACTCCAGATAGTCGCGGCGCCAGAGGTACGGCGCCACGCGGTGGCGGATCAGGCTGATGCCGAAGAGGCGAACCCGTTCGCCGTTGACGAGCAGGGCGTCTGCGGAAAGCCCCACCTCCCTCAGACCGATCCTGTCGGTGAGCTGGTCGACGGTTACGCTCTTCTTGTCGGAAAGATGGATTGCAAGCTGGTGGAGTCGCGGCGCATGCGTCGACCACTCGCCTAACTGATCCGGCAGGCGGATGGTCTCGCGGAGCGTGACGCGGCGGCCGCGGGCGGCGCGGACGGGTAGTCCGCATTGGACGGCGCGCCGTCCCGAGCCAATCTGCAGCACGGCGACGCCTTCGAAGTCGGCGTCCGAGGAGTTCTCCACATCAACAGAGACGGAAAGTGTCCTGGTGCGATGGTGGTAGTCGTTTGTCCATGAGGCGACACGCACCGTGGGCCGCGTGAACAGCCAGACGTTCTGCCAGACGCCGCCGGGGATGACCCCCTCTTCGCCGTCCTCGGGATAGCCGACCTGATGAATGACGCCGGTACTTGTGAACGCAGTCTTCGCGGAGGAGGCTTCGACGCGGAGCACCGCCCGCTTCCCCGAAAGACGACGCCAGATCTCTTCCGTGAGAAGTGTTTCGAACGGAGTGAAACCGCCCTGATGTCCACCGATCCGCGTTCCGTCGAGGAAGACGTCGCAGCCAAGCATGACCGCCTCGAAAAGAATGCCGCAGCTCCTCGTCTGATCGAAGCGCGGAATGCTGGTCGTCCGCTCGTAGACGGCGTGGACGACCCCTTTCCAGCTCTTGGGATAGCCGAGGCATTCGCCGTGTGTCCACTGCGAGGGGACGTGGATGGTGGAGGCGCTTCGCGCACCATCGGGAGTGAATGACCACGCGCCGCTCAGCAGTTCGGCGGTCCTCGTTGGAGTTGCGTTATTCATTTTCTATAAAGATTCCGTATTTGACACGTTTGAGAAATTCACATACTCATGGGTGATTCGATTCATTAAATGCCCCCAAGTGGCTTTGATACACAGCCTCGTTGGGGCATATGGTTTCTCACATAGCTTGGTATTTGTTCATTGAAGTTTCGCGGTGGCGCTCATGTTGTTGCTCCTGTGTTATCGGAAGGCGTAGGCCGGGCCGTACGGGGCGAACCCGACCATGATATAAGGATTGACCGCCCTGTCCCCATTCTCGTGGGAGAATCGCCACAGTCGCCGGCACATCTCCTTTATCACCGGACGGTTTTCAGCTCTTGCCGCCACGTTGACGGTCTCGTCGGGATCGGCGCGCAGGTCGTAGAGTTCGTCGAAGTCGAATCCATTGAAGACGTACTTCCACTCTTTTGTCGTGACCGATCGCTGAATGCCGTAGAGTTCGTTGCCGTTGCTTTGGGTGAAGAGGGCGTCACGCCAGGCGGCGGGCTGTTCGTTCCGCAGGAACGGCAGCAGGCTCGCGCCGTTGAACTGGTTGTCGTGGGCGACGCCGGCGAGATCGAGGAAGGTCGGCGCGAAGTCCGCGAGCGAGACGAATTCGTCCACCTGCCGTCCGGGATTCCGAATCCCCCGTGGCCACCTGATCACGCAGGGGATGTGGTAGGCGCCGCGGAAGCACGGCAGCCCCTTGCACCACAGACCATGGTCGGCGGTGTAGTCGCCATGGTCGGAGAGGTAGACCACGACGGTGTTTTCGGCCTGACCAGAACGCTCCAGTGCCTCCAATGCCATTCCGAAAAGGTGGTCCTCGTAGGAGCAGAAGGCGAGGTAGTGCCAGAGGCCGCGGCGGTGTTCCTCGGGGGAGAGGTGGTCGAAGATGGCGCGTGTCCTCCGATAGAATCCGGGCTTGTCGGCCATGGCGTCGGAGAAACTGGCGGGCAGGGTGATCTTGTCGAAGTCGTACAGATCGAGGAAACGGCGGGGGGCGAGGTAGGGATCGTGCGGCCCGACCGGTCCGATGAAGCGGCACCAGGGGCGGTTTTGCTCCCGCTCGTCGCCCATCCTCTCAGTGGCGAATTCCACCACCTCGCGGTCGCCGAACGGCGCGTCATGCTCGCCATACAGTGAGAAGTCCGGCCAGCCAGGGCGCGGGATCTGTCCATCGCGGCGCGGCGCGGCGTCTTCTTCGGCGGGCATGGATGCCGCGATATCCCGGTACTCCTTCCAATGGCGCCCGAGTCCGCCGTTGTTTATATGGTGGAGGCCGTAGTCCTCCCAGCCGCGGTCGGCGGGCGTCTCAAGGTTGCTGACGTGCCACTTTCCGTGGTAAAACAGGTTGTAGCCGACGTGGCGCAGATCCTCGCTCCAGAGGTGGACGCCATCGGCAAGTCCCCGGGAGAGCGCGTTCGTGGTGTCGACGTTGTTCCAGACGCCGTGCCGTGACGGATAGAGGCCGCTCATGAAGGTCGCCCGCGAGGGGCAGCAATGCGGCGAGGGACAGAACGCCTGCGAGAAGGTCACTCCTTGGCTTCTGAAGCGGTCGAGGTTCGGCGTGACGGCCCGGACGGGGCCCGTCAGTGTTGAACCACGCTGCTGGTCGGTCATGAACACGAGAATGTTTGAAGGTCTCATTTCCCCCCCCAACATATCATATTGCTAGGGGATGTTGATTGCGAATCAGGAAATGAGGTATAGAGGAGTGCGCGCCGCGCTGTTGTAGGGTAAATCGTCATGCGGAAGTTGTTGGGCTATCGCATGTCACCTTGATTTACCCCCCACACAGCTCAATATTACCCGCTTGCCAAAAGGGTAGCCGCGCGAGGTTGGTTGCGTGCCCCTTATGTAGCAACGTGTTCAAGATCCACAATTGTAAAGAACGGAGGAACTCATGTCCAGACGAATGCGAAAGGGGCTCTACGTGGTGGCCGGAGCCGTCTCACTGTCGTTGCTGCTGTCAGCGTCGGTCGGCGCGCAGGAGGAAACCGCCGACGGTATCCTCGCGAAGGTATCGAAGGCGGCTGATCCCAGCGGCGCCATGAAAGGCATCACGACGATGGTGATGACCTCGAAGATCGTCTCCCGCGCCAACCAGCCCGGCACCATGGTGGTCAAGATGAAGTTCCCCGATATGATCCGCATCGAGGGCAAGACGACCGATGAGACGCTCATTAGAGCGTTTAACGGGAAAATCGGCTGGGAGTATACGAACAAGGGCGGCTTCCGCGAGTTGAAGGGCAAGGAGCTCGACACCCTCAAATTCCAGGCGGCCTTCCACATCTCGCCCAACACCAACTTCAAAGAGGTCTTCTCGAAGGTCACCTTGGCCGGTGAGGAGTCCCTCGGGGAGACGGCCTGCCACAAACTCGTCGCCGAGCCGGTCCCCGCGTTCAACATGCAGCCGATCACTCTTTTCGTCGACAAGAAGACGAACATGCTCGTTAAGACCGACGAGTCCCACAACACCCGCGACGGCCTGCTTGAGGTGTCGTCATTCTTCGTCGATTACAAAAGCATGGATGGCGTGATGATGCCGATGTGCATCATCTCCGACATCGGCGGCAAGGTCCTTGAGGTGAACGTCGAGGACATCAACTGGAACGAGCCCATCGACCCCTCGTACTTCACCCCCCCCGAGCAGTTGAAGAAGTGAGCGGCGGCGCGGCACATACTAATAACGACAATGTATAGATAGAAAGGTGAAAGCGATGAGACAAAAGCTTTTGAAGATACTGTTCTCCTGCATGGCGCTTCCGCTGAGCGTGGCGGCGGTTGGCGAATCGTACACCCTGCCCAACGGCAAAGTGCTTGAGAATCCCTATGTCATCGGCAAGAACCCGAACGGGCTTGAGGTCGGACACGACGGCGGTGTGCTGTTCGTGAAGTTCGCCGACGCGCCGGTCGAGATCCAGAAGAAATTCAATTACGATCCGGCGGCGGCCGCCGAGTTCGAGAAGCAGCAGATCGCGCAAAAAGAGAAGCGCAAGGCCGATGCGAAGGCCCGCAAGGCGGCGACCGACGAGCAGCTTCAGAAGTCCATGCTCACCTGGGAGATCGGCAAGCTCAACAATGAGATTCAGACGACCCAGCAGCGGGTCAAATTCCTGCAGGCGGAAATTCCCAAGCTCGAGGAGCAGTGCGACAAGGTCTTCGACAAGGCGACCAGCCTGGCGGGTTCCTCGGCCGCCACCGGGCAAGGCAAGCAGACCGGCTATGCGTGGTACGGCGGCTACACCACCGGAAGCGACGCCTCCAGCCAGATGGCCGAGCAGACCAAGAAGAAGACGGTCACGCGGCTTGGCCAGGAGTATGCGTCGCTGAAGAAGACGCTCACCTCCTACAAGAACGAGCTGGCGTCGAAGGAGACTGATCTGGCGAATTTGCAGAAGCGCGCCGAACAGCTGAACGCGAAGGCCCCCGCCAAATAGCGAAGAGCGACTACTGGTTGAAGACGTAGGCGATTCAACGTGACGCCGCTTAGCGGCTGACCCCTCCATTACTGTCGGGGCTCGGTTCGCGGCGTCTGAACTGAGCCACGAGTGTGAACGAGTGGTTTGAGCCGCGGCGGAACCGCTTACTTGAAGGAAGAGTGGTGAAATGAGAAAGATCGATCTGCACACGCATTCGACGGCCTCGGACGGTTCCTGTACGCCGTCCGAGATCGTCGCGCTTGCCGAGAAGGCGGGGCTTGCGGCGGTCGCGCTGACCGACCACGACACCGTCAGCGGGCTGCGCGAGTTCCTCGAGCGCGGACGGGGCTCGACGGTGGCGGTGATCCCCGGGGTTGAGGGGGCGTTCGACTGGCAGGACCGCGAGTTGTAGATCCTCGGCTTGTTCGTGCGGGAGGACTGCGCGGAGTTGAACGAGCTTCTCTTCGAGATTCGGGCGAACCGCTCGAAGCGCAACCTGCTGATCATCGAGAAGCTTAACGCGCTCGGCTATGCGATCACGCTTGAGGAGATACTTGAAGTCGCCGGCGGCGAGAGCGTCGGCCGTCCGCACATCGCCAGCGTTCTTGTGCGGAAAGGCTTTTTCAAAACGACGCAGGATGTCTTCAGTTCCTGCCTCGCCAACGGCGGCGATGGCTACGCGAAGCGGATTCTGCCGACGCCGCAGCGGGCGATCGGCGCGATCAAGGAGGCGGGCGGCATTTCCTTCTGGGCGCACCCGGCCCATCGGAACAAGACCACCGACAAGAACATCAAGTCGACCATCCAGCACTTTCTGGATATCGGGCTCGACGGCATCGAGTCCTACTACTCGGAGTTCACCGTGGCCCAGCAGACGCATCTGAACAAACTGGCCGCGGAGCTCGGCATCCCCGTGTGCGGCGGCAGCGACTTCCACGGCTCCCACCAGCCGACCATCGAGTTCGCCGCCGGCCGCGGCGGACTCCTCGTCCCTGAAAGCGTCTACGAGGAGCTGCTCCGGTATTATGCCTCCCGCCCGCGATAGCTTGCGCCGCGGATCTTCTCCCAGGAGGCCTGCGCGTATTCAGGAGAAAGCCCCTTGCCGCCGAACACCACCGGTTTGACTTTGTACACGGCGCGTCTCTCATGAGCCTCACGCGCCATCTTGAATTCAATGAGTCTCCCAGCTACCTGTAGCTTCGGTGCTAAAGGGCCCGGAACGATGCCAGGGAAAGGTTGCCGCTGCCGTCTATGGCGTCGGGGCGGGCGATTCGAGGTGGTAATGGTTAATCGCGAATATTTCCTCTCTTTGCCGGCCCCGTTCGAGTGGAGCGCGGTGTTCGTCTATGACGGCGAGGTCTCCTCGGGGACGCCACATCTGCACAACTCTTTCCAGTTCGCCTACGTGTTGTCGGGAAGTTTTTTCTTTGATTTTCCGTGCGGCGATCTGTGCGAGGCGTCAGCCGGTGAGCTGGTCGTCATTTCTCCCGAGCTGCCCCACGTGTGGCGAAGCTCGCGGAAGGACTGCGCGGTCATGACCTTCCTGTGCGGCTCCTGCGACCGAGAGAAGTTCGGCGAGGTGGCGGACATCCTCGCCCCATGGGTGAGGAACCGCTATTGGAAGCTGTCTTTCCCGATGAAGGAGGCGCGCGCGTTTCGCCGAACGATCCGGGGAATAGAACGGGAAGGCGGTCCGATGCGGGACAGCCTCATGCTCGGTCATCATATCCTGATGCTTTCCCAATATTGTCAGCGTCTTCTGCGGGGATACGTGGCCCCGGCGCGCGACGAGCGCATCCCGGAGCCCGTCCTGAAAGCGCTCTACCTCATCGAAAGCGACTACATGAAACCGCTGACGCTTGGGGAGCTGGCGTCCAAGGCCGGGCTTTCCCCAAGCCGCTTCTCCGACGTCTTCCGCGGGCATATGGGGACTGCGCCGATCCGCTTCCTGAACAATTTCCGGATCAAGAAAGCGGAGTCGCTTCTGCTGCACAGTGGTCTGGGGACGGAGCAGATCGCCGACAGGACCGGATTCGGCTCGCTCCACTACTTCTGCCGCATGTTCAAGCAGACGACTGCCCGGACACCCGGGCAGTTCAAGAGCGAGCACCGTCGCTGACTGGTCGACATTCCCGTCTGATCGCCACCGGGAGATGGCTCCCGCATTGAGCTTGCCGCACATTTCAGCCCCCTAACGTGGGAGCCAGCGCCTGCTGGCGATTTCAGCTTTGTGCATACGTCCTCCTGTCGACGCCCCTTTGAGCGTTTTTACTTCATGTCAGTAAGAATGTGCAATAGATCAACAAGATCGTCTAAAGACCTTTTTTACATATTGGAATACACTGTCAATGAACAATACGACAGCGGTAAAACGGTAATAATGTCATCATAGGAGCGACAATGAAGACCAAGGACGTGAAGGAGTTGGCTTTCGAGTGTGGCGCAGACCTGGTGGGGATCGCCTCGGTGGACCGTGTCAAAGGAGTGGCGGCGGAGGGCAATCCGCTGAGCATCAAGCCGGACGCCACATCCGTGATCGTGCTGGGGTTCCAGGTGCTGCGTGGTGCGCTCAGAGGGATTGAGACGGGATCCTCCTGGGGAACGTTCTGGCAGGGATCGCCGGTGACCTGCATGGTGGAGAACACCTATAACCTCTGCCGCGTCCTCGAGTCCGCCGGATGGGAGGCTGTCCCTCTGGTCAAGCAGAGCAAAGGACTGCGCAACCAGGGCGTTCCGGTGTCGCCCGATAAGCCGGCCCCGGACGTCATCGTGGACATGGAGTATCTCGCCTACGCCGCCGGGCTGGGGCATCTGGGGGAGGGGAAGCTCTTCCTGACGCCGCAGTACGGGCCGCGGCAGTATTTCACCGCCGTCCTCACCGATCTGGAACTTGAGGCGGATCCGCTTTTCGCTGGAAGCGTCTGTGACGGCTGCGGGGAATGCGCCAAGGCGTGCCCGTCCAAGGCGTACAAGGCGGACGCATGGACAGAGGAGGGCTTTCCCTGCGGAACCTTCAAGTGGCGCTCTATCCACATCGAGAGTTGCGATGTCTGCCGGACGGGAACCACCACCAACGTGTATAGTGCGGGTATCGGCGGCGACCCCTGCAGGCTCGGGGCGGCGTGCGGACGCGCCTGCGTCGCGCATCTGGAGTCCTCGGGGCGATTGGAAAAGGCCCTCAACAGCTCGTTCCGTTGAGAGAAAGGAAGTCGCACCATGTTGACAAGTGAAAGCTTGAAGAAGTTCGCGAAAGAGCAGCTCAAGATCGACGTACTGGGCGTGGCGAACATCGAGAGGTTCAAGGACGCTCCGCCGGATTTGAGTCCGCTCTGCCTCATGCCGCAGGCGAGATCGGCGATCGTTTTCGCCCAGCGGATTCTGCGCGGCTGCTACCGTGGTATCGATGAGGGGACGCACTGGCCGTCCTATCAGGCTTTCGGCTATTCCGGCCTGAACGGCTTGATCGCCAAGACCTGCTACCGGCTGGGACGTTTCGTGGAGGGGCATGGGTACGAGGCGGTTCCCGCGTCGTCGTCGGCCTCGCTGCGCGAGTTCGGGCCGCGCGGGCCGAGTCCGGCGCCGGGCAAGCCGCCGCGCGAGGTGGCGATCCAGTTGCGCATCGCCGCGGCGCTCGCGGGGCTTGGGGAGATCGGTTGGAGCAAGGTGTTCATGACCGAGGAGTTCGGCCCGCGGCAGCGCATCGGAGTGATCCTGACCGACGCCGTTCTCGAGCCGGATCCCATCGTGGTCGGCAAACTCTGCGACCGGTGCAAGCGGTGCGTCAAAGAGTGTCCGGGAGGGGCCATCCCCACGGACAAGACGGTGTCCATCGAAGTCGAGGGGCACAAGATGGAATGGGCGGACATCGATCTGGGCAAGTGCAAGCTGACCCATTTCGGGTTGAACAGAAAGTCCTCGCCGCATCTGGTCAAGCATTTCCCCGGTCTTCATCTGCCGATCGACGAGCAGGAGGTGACGTGGCTGGAGGCGTGGAACCTGGGGTACGGGATATTCCCGAAAGTGCCCACCTACAACGCCATGCAAGAGCATCCGATCCCCATCTGCGGCGCGCGGGGATGCATCGTCGGGTGCCTGAAGCACCTCGAGAAGAAGGGCGTCGTCAAGAACGTGTTCAAGGGGAAAAAGGTTTTCAGCGAGAAGAAGCCATGGGAATTGCCCGCGCGGCCGCCGCATGTCGAGCATCACGGGTTCGTGTACAATCCCGAGTACCAGACAAGCAAGGACGGCGAAAATAAGTTCGCCCCGCCGCAGGACTGGTATTGATCAGCGCGCCCACTTCCGCCGAGGCAAGGTTCAACCATGAGAGAAACACCACCGCTCCCGGGAATGACGCG
>CAYTFM010000174.1:0-7314 GCA_964436735.1 uncultured Victivallales bacterium
GTCGGGGCTCGGTTCGCGGTGTCTGTACAGAGCCACGAGCGTGAGCGAGTGGTTGAAGCCGAGGCGCCCGCCGCCCAGTTTCCCGCCATGCCCACCAAGCCCCACGTCACTTCGCGCTCGCCACGGACAATTGAATGACGGTGAGTTGTTTGAGGTCGGGAGAGGCCGCCTTTTTCAATGAGTTGCCCAGGTAGCGGTAGTCCGAGTAGCCAACGCATTTGAGGTTTGATAGCGGGATGCCACCGAAACGGGACATCTCGGTGGCCAGCGCCTCAGCGCGGGCCAGGGCGAGAGAGGCGTTCTTTGCGTCGGCGTCCTCGCTCGTGAAGCACTTGACGATGATGGGCTCGGTCTCTGTGGAAAGGGCGATGGCCATGCGGCGGATCTCCTCTTTCAACTGCTGCGTGAGGACGGCGGAGCCTAACGGGAACTCCGAGGGGATGGGCAGCGAGAGGTATTTGATGTCCTGCTGTTGCCCCATCTTTAGGTCGGTGTTCCCGATTCCGCCACTGCCCTTCACCAGGTCAATGTGAACCCCTGGCGGCGCGTCGGTCGCCTGCGAGCCTGGGTTCGGTGCGAAACTCTTCGCCTGCCCATGATTGCCGAAGCGGAACGTGCCCGTTCCAACGAAGATGCCAAGGGCGTTCAACTGCCGTACAGCTCCCATGCCATCACCGGCCTTCATCCCTGCCGCCTGCTCATTGGCCATCGTGCACAGGATCATGAAAAAGACGATGAGGATGAGCATGACGGCCGTGAACTGCGACATCCACAGCGGGGCGCCGACGCTGATGTATTTTTTCTTTAACTTGACCTTGGCCATACCGTGACGTTCTCCATGGGTGGCGCGCCGCGCGCCGTTCAGCGTGTCTGCTTGAGGTAATCCTCAAGTTTCATGAGCTTGTCGTCAATTCTACTGGCGATCAGAAAGGTGAAGGTGGGAGTCTGCTCGGTGACATGCGAGGAGCCATAACTCATGCGCGGATAGGAGATGCGGTACTTCTTGTTGAGCGTGTCGCGGATGAAGGCGCTCTGCTTCGCCCCGTTTTCCAGTGCCTTTGGGGACGGATCCTTCTGAGGGACGAACAAGATGCGCAATTCGTTGCCAATGGAGTTGACCACGTTGGCGAGCGCCTCGATCATGATGGCACCCTCCTTGGATAACTCGGTGTCAGTGTCGGCAACGAAAATCTTGTCGCGCGGAACGGAGATCGCGATGCCGTCGGCGAGGTCGCGCACCGTGACCGACTCACTGAATCCCATGCTGAAAATCTTCCCCTTGAACGTGAGGAAGATGTTGCTGACCATCAAATCAGATATGTTCATGGGGGAGAGTGATTCCGGATCGACTGCCGTGTTCACCTCTTTCCCCGCCTCGCCGGGGAGCGCGCCGTGCTTCGGGACACCGGGTGCCCCGACCGTCTCGCTCTCGCCGATCATGTCCATTATTTTGCCACTTTTCGCCGACGAGAAGGTCAGCAGGAGGATGAAGAAAACAAGCAGACAGGAGAGCAGATCCCCAAAGGAGATCATCCATTCGGGAGTCCCTTCGACCCTGATGATGAGAAATTTAGCTTTCGCCATGGCGGTGGTGGACTGCGGGCAATCCCCTATTTCTGCTCGAACTCGGCGCGGAGCGACGGCTTGAGGTAGACCTTGAGCTTGTCCGTCACCGTGCGCGGGCTGTCGCCGGTGTGTATGGCCATGAGTCCCGTGAGGATCATCTCCTTGAAGTGGATCTCCTCGTGCGTCTTCTGCACGAGTTTGCATTCCATTGGGATGGCGAAGAAATTGGCCAACATCGCCCCGTAGAAGGTGGTCAGGAGCGCCACGGCCATGCCGGCGCCGATCTTGCTGGGATCGCTCAAGTTGGCGAGCATCTTCACCAGTCCGATCAGCGTGCCGACCATGCCGATGGCGGGGCCGAGGTAAGCCAGCTTCTCCCACATCTTGTGGCCGACCTCGTGCCGCTTCTCCAGCAGTTCGATCTCCTGCGTCAGCGCATGCTGAACGGCGTCGGACGCCGTCCCGTCCACAAGGTATTGAAGCCCTTGGCGGAGGAACGGGACCTTGATGTTGGGGAGGCGGTCCTCGAGGACGAGGATGCCGTCGCGGCGGGCGATCGTGGCAAGTTCGACGATTTCCTTCACCAGGGCCACGGCGTTCTCGTCCGTCTCCTTGAAGGCCATCATGGAAACCTTAGAGAAGTTCATGAATTTCGCCATCGGGAAGGCGATGAGCATTGCGGTCAACGCCCCACCGAAGACGACGATGGCCGCCTCAAGGTCACAGAAGAGCCCGAAGTTGTGGAGCGAGAGCCCCCCATGCCCCATGCACATGACGACGAAAATCGTGCCAAGTCCAAGGATGAAGCCTATGATTGTCGCTTTGTCCATGAAGTATCCTCCGAATTTCATATGACAACCACATCGGTTGTCGTGTCTTGCAGGTTATTCCGTTGCTATTCTTTCATGCCGTCGTCGGCCATCGGTTCCGGGGCGTCGCCGGGAGGCGGGGTGACTGGCGGGACCACCCCTGTCCGCTCCCACTCGCCGCAGCGCCGTCTGAACGCGATGATTTTCTCGACGATCTCCTCCGGACGTTCCTTCGCCACGATGTTCGCCCCTGTCAGAAGGAAGATGCGCGTGTCGGGCGCCGTCGTCATGCGTTCGATGAGGTCGCAGTTGATGTACAACCTGTTGCCGCCTATGTCGGTGACTTCAATCATGGCAGACGACTCCTCCCGAACATCTTGAATGGCGCGAGGAGGGGACGGAAAAGATCCCCATAGATCCTGGCGAGTCGTCGCAGTCCGCTGGGCTGCGGGTCGGGATTGAGGACGTTTTTGATCACCTCGTTGACGCGCTCATCTCGTTCCTGCAGCAGATCTTGCGGACGGTACCCATTCTCGAGGGCATACTTGACGTGAATGTAGGACCAGGCCCTGCGAGTAAGGCTTGCTGAACGCATGGCGGTCATGTCGACAATCTCCTCAGGGGAGTTTCCCACGGGCACCACTGAGCCGTCGATAAGGTACACCCTGGTGTCCGGCGCGCACCTGACCACTTCTATCATCGCCGGCTTCAGGCGCGTAGGCGTTCCGTTGAATCTGCGCAATACGATGTCACCCGCGCTTGCAACAGCATGCGCGGCGCGGAGGTAGGCAGGTGGCGTCTTTTGATGTAATGCGGGAATAGTTCTTCTCCCCCTCAACAGTAATCGGCATACTATGAGAATATTTTAGTCCGTTTCATTTTTCCAGCTCACATTGAGGATATTTAGCTCGTTTTCTCCCCCATTTTCAGGGGGGGGCGAGGTGAACGCCTCACCGCGGATTCGCGATTGCGCAGTCCGCGCATTGGCCAAGCGGCGGTTTTACACGCCATAATCCGAATGATCTGACGCGCCAATAGGTGAATTATCACACGTATGACTATCCCCACGATACCCGCAAAATCCGTGGCGCGGAATTGTTTTTCATGGAATTAGAGGTACCATTTACTATTGGGTCTCATGCGGAATCACGCCGACGGTGGCCGCGCAAGACGCGTCCTGTCCTTCAATGCTGCATCAACGAATAAAGGAGTAGCCGCTTATGTTCAACATGGGCTGGGGCGAGTTGATGATTGTTTTCATGATCGTGCTCTTGGTGTTCGGGGCCAAACGCCTTCCCGAGCTTGCCCGTTCAATGGGGAAGGCCATCAGCGAGTTCAAGAGAGGAAAGGACGATCTGCTTAATCCGCCAGAGGAGTCGAAGAAGGTGACGCCCGCGTCCCCGGAGTACCCCGTCACGCATGACGAGAAACAGAAATGATGAGTGGAACCGCTTGCCTTGCGCACAGGGCTCTGTGGCGGGCGTGGAGGAAATAGCGCGTGGACGAGAGAAAAGGCAAGATAGAGGAGCCTCCTGAGCCAGAGGGCAGCCGCGAGATGTCCTTGATCGGCCATCTGGAGGAGTTTCGCACGAGGCTGCTGCGCTCCCTGATCTGCCTGGCGATTCTCTTGCCCGTCGGGTTCTATGTCGCAGTTCCCATGATTGACTGGATGCGCCGCCTATGTCCCGAGGTCGGCAAATTGTACTATCTCCGCCCTATGGCTCTCTTCATTATCCAGCTCAAAGTGGGATTCTATCTTTCGGCGTTGTTCTGCTTTCCTTTTCTCGCCTACCAGGCGTGGCAGTTTGTCGCCCCGGCATTGTTTAAGAAGGAACAGCGCTTCGTGACGACGTTCGCCTTCATCAGTTCCGTGTTGTTCCTCGCGGGCGCGGCCATGGCGTTGTTGTTGGTGTTCCCAGCCGTGATGCGCTTCTCCGCGGGGATGAGCACGGAAGGCATCCAGCCGATGATCGAAGTCGAGAGTTTCGTGGGGCTCGCGGGGATGCTGATGCTGGGATTTGGGGTGGTCTTCCAGACGCCCATCCTCGTGTGGACCCTGGCCCGTTATGGCATTGTCAGTGTCGGAGCCATGGCGAACGCCCGCCCCTACGTCTATGTCGGGGCGTTCATCCTCGCATCGGTTCTGACGCCCGGGCCGGACGTCATCAGTCAGCTTTGTATGGGGGGACCGACCATACTCTTTTTCGAACTGGGACTGATTGTCGCCCGCTGGAGCATCGGCAAGAAGGCCGAGGAAGAGGCGGAGGAGGAAGAATGATGTTTCAGATTTCAGGCTTTCAGGCTTTCTTCCTGGCACCTGACACCTGACACCTTGTTTCTTTCGAGTTTGAACGCGCGGACACCTGACACCGAACACCGAATCCGCCGCGGCGGATTTCCGCTTCGCTCCAACCCAATAATCTTCAAGGACTCACCAACCATGAGTGACAATCTGGACTCGGCAGAAAGTTTGGCCCCCTCTACCATCGACGGCGTCGTGGCGGTCGAGACTGACGGAGACGGGACAGGCGACGTCTTTGTCAGACACGGCGATGCGATCGAGAAGCTGTCGATCGAATTTCATCCTTTTTTGCTTGTTGCCAATCCCCTCCTGCTCAACGACTGCGGCACCACGTTCGACGTCGCGGCGTTGAAAGGAGGCGAGCTTGACCGGAACCACTGCTTCAGAGCGGAGTTTCCCAACGCCGACTCGTGTGACGAGGCGGCAAAACACCTCAAGAAGGTCACCAAGAGGAACCCGTCGTCCCCCGACGCCCCCTACCGCGTCTTCGGTGATCTGCCGCAGCAGTTTCTCGTCGCCAAGGGGATCCGCCTGTTCCACGGCATGCGCTTCGAGCAACTCCGCCGGATGCAGTTCGACATCGAGACGCTGTGCACCCCCGGGTACGACTTCCCCAACGCCGAGCGCGAGGGCGACCGGATCGTGGCGGTGAGCATGTCCGACAGCACCGGCTGGGAGGAGTGTCTGATCTCGGCGGATGCCGCGGACGAGAGGCGGTTGCTGGAGGAGTTCGTCGCGGCGGTTCGACGGCGGGATCCGGACGTGCTGGAGGGACACAACATCTTCCGCTTCGACCTGCCGTTCATCAAGGTCCGGGCGAAGCGCCACAAAGTCGCGCTGCGGCTTGGCCGCGACGGCTCGCCCGCGCGGTCGCGCAACTCGCGATTCTCCGCCGGTGAGCGCACCATCAGCTACGAGCGCTACGACGTGTACGGACGGCACGTCATCGACACCTATTTCCTGACCCAACTATACGATGTGGGCAACCGCGAGCTTGAGGACTTCGGCCTGAAGGCGGTGGCGCGGCATTTCAAAGTCGCCGCGCCGGACAGGACCTACGTCGACGCCTCGCGCATCGGCGAGCTGCTGGCCAGCGATCCCGCGCGGCTCAAAGCGTACGCCCTCGACGACGTCCGCGAGGTCCGCTCCATCTCGGCGATCCTCTCGCCAAGCTTCTTCTACCAGACGCGCATCCTGCCGTTCACCTACCAAAACTGCGCGCTGCGCGGGAACGCCACGAGGATTGACGCCATGCTGGTGGCCGCCTATCTGCGCGAGGGAGAGGCGCTGCCCCTCCAGGAGCCGTCGAGGAGTTTCTCCGGCGCCCTGGTCGAGGCCTACGAGTCGGGGCTTTTCGAGAACGTCTGGCATTGCGACGTCCGCTCGCTCTATCCCTCGATCATCCTCGCCGAGAAGTGGCAGCCGAGCCGTGACCGGCTCGGCGTCTTCTCCCGCGTCCTCGACACGCTCAGAACCTTCAGGCTCAAGGCGAAGGACAGCGAGAGGAAGGCGACGGACAGGGCCGACAAGGACTACTTCAACTCGCTCCAAACCACCTTCAAGACGCTCATCAACTCCTTCTATGGCTACCTCGGATTCTCCCAGGGGACCTTCAACGACTACGACATGGCCGAGCGCGTCACCGCCACCGGCCGAGCCATCCTCACCGGCATGCGCGAATTCCTGCAAAAGTCGGGCGCGAAGGTCATCGAGATGGACACCGACGGCATCTATTTCCAGCCCCCTGCGGGCGTCTCCTCTCCCCGGGAGATGGAATCGATGATCCAGAAAACACTGCCGCCTGGCATCGACGTCGAACTTGACGACGTCTATCCTCGCATGTTCTGCTACAAGAGCAAGAACTACGCGCTCGTCGACGGCCAGGGCGAGATCTCCATCACCGGCGCGGCGTTGAAGTCGCGCGGCCTCGAGCCTTTCCTGCGAGACTATTACCGCGAGGTCCTCAGTCTCATGCTCAGAGGGGAAGGGGACAAGGTGCCTTCCTTGACTGAGGATATCCGCAAGAAACTGATAGAGCGGTCGTTGCCGTTGCAGAAAATCGCGAAGTCGGAGACCCTGAGCGACTCGCCCGACACCTATGCGAGGAAGCTCAAAGAGGGCGCGGGGCGACGCTCAGCCGCCTATGAGCTGGCGCTGAAGTCGGGCAGAAGCTATCGCCAGGGCGACCAGGTCGCGTTCTATGTGACGGGGATGAAGAAGAAGGTCTCCGTGGTGGAGAACTCGCGGCTGCTCTCCGACGCCCTTGCCACCCCCGCCGCCGCCCGCGACGAGAACATCGACTACTACCTCGCCAAACTCGACGAGGCCTTCGAGCGCTTCAAGGACTTCGTCCCCGCCGGTTACGGCGACTCCGACCGCCTGTTCTGAGCCGCGGTCGTGACTATGTTCACGCTTAGGAAATTCAATGCGGTAAACCCCTCCCTCACAGTCGGGGCTCGGTTCACGGCGTCCGAACAGAGCCACGAGTGCGAGCGAGTGGTTGTGGCCACGTCGATACCGATTGCGTCAACTCCTGTGTCGACTCGGTGCTTGTCCGGTTGCGCCGCGGACCATCTTGTTGAACGCCTGAAGATTCGGGATGCCCGTCTCGCAGGCGATCTCCTCGATGGGGAGGCG
>CAYTFM010000174.1:7324-18462 GCA_964436735.1 uncultured Victivallales bacterium
GGCTGTGCCGAAGCAGATCCAACGCCCTCTCGACCCTTCGCATGCGGATGTAGCCGACGATGGTGGAGCCGAACTGCCGCCGGAAAAGCCGGATGAGGTGGTTGTGCGAGACGTCCGCCTTCCTCGCCAGGCGGGAGATCGTGATCTTCTCCGAAAGATGCAGTTCGATCTCCGCGCGCGCCGCGGCGAGGGAGGCGTGGACCGCTTCGCCGTCCTCAGTCCGGAGGCAGTCCACCACCTCCCACATGAGGTACCAAAAAAGGGTGCGCGCCCTCGCCGGGATGTCAGGGAACAGCACCACGATCCGATCGAAACGCTCTCGCATCTCAGGAAAGAGCGGGCCAGCGTCAAGGAATAAAGGCGTCAGGATGGGTGGCGCGGGTACGGAGGCGAAGACGAAATGCGCGTTCCGGTGCGTCGAACGCCTGACGTAGTTGTAGCGGCGTTCAAACCCGGGCGGGATCAGGCTGATCGCCCCCGGCCTGACCCGCCGCGTCTCGTCACCCACCATCACGTCGGCGTCGAAGTCGTACAGCACCAGGCTCCAGCGATCAGGCAGCTGATAGAGGGGGGACAACCCTTTGGCGCGGACGGAGCTTCCCGCCATGAAGAGCGTCGGAGGCGCCGCAAGCAACTTGTCAAAGTCACGCCACTGTCCATTCATAGGTTGATTTTAGACCAGCGATGTTGATTCCATACTATTGTCCGCACCTATCAAACATACTATACTTGAGGTTATATGATAGTTGAAATTGACAAGCAAATGAGGAGTTTTTGCCGATGAAGCCCAACATACTTTTCATCACCACTGACCAGCAGCGCAAGGACACGCTCGGCTGTTATGGCAACCATCGGATCCGGACGCCGAACCTGGACCGGCTCGCTGCGGAGGGGGTGGTCTTCGACCGGGCTTATTGCGAAAGCCCCATCTGCATCCCCTCGCGGGTCACCATGATCACCGGCAAGAACGCGGCGCATCACGGCGCCACCCTCCACAACTCCTCCATGCGCGACGGTGAGCGGACGCTTGGTCATGCCCTCGCCGAGAACGGCTACCTGACCCATTATGTCGGCAAGTGCCACTTCAAATCCCAGCAGCGGCGTGGGACGGAGGAGTCCATCGCCGACTGGCGGGACGGGCTGTATGAGGGATGGAAAGGACCGTACGCCGGATTCCAGACGCTGGACATGATCCTGGGGCACAGCAATTCGCTGGTCGGGCAGTATGGCGAGTGGCTCAGGCGCGAGCATTCCGAAGTCTACCGCGAGTTCATCTACGAAAACCTCGACAACCGCCATCCCCGCTGCGGCCAAGGCGTCTACAGGAATGAGATTCCCGAGGAGGCCCATTCGTCAACATATGTGGGCGAGCGGACATGCGACTTTCTTGAGAAGGCCACCGCCGAGAAGCGCCCCTTCTACTGCTTCGCCAGTTTCCCCGATCCCCATTGGCCCATCATGCCGCCCAAGGAATTCTACGACATGTACAATAGCGTGGAGATGCCTGAGAACACCCCTTACAACGGTGAGGCCGAGAAGGACAACTATCCCCGTCAGTTCAAAGTACTGAAGGAGGGGCGCTTCGTATGGTACGACGGCGGCAGCACCTATCTCGATCCCGCATGCAAGGGGCAGGATCTGGAGATCATGCGCGCCTACTGGGGGGCCATCAGCCTCATCGACAAAAACGTGGGGAAGATTCTGCAGAAGCTGAAGTCACTGGGGCTCGAAGACAACACGCTTGTCGTCTTCACCACCGACCATGGCGAATACATGGGCGCCCATGGCATGATGGCCAAAGGAGGCTTCCTGTGGGAGGAGTTCGTCAACGTGCCATTCATCGCGAAACTTCCCGGCGTGTGCAAGGCGGGAACGCGGACGAACGCATTGCTTTCCTTCACCGATATCGTCCCCACGATTCTGGACATATGTGGGATGGCCGCGCATGGCATGGCTCCCGATGGGATCTCCCAACTCCCGGTCCTGAATGGGGCGAAGCGGCGGTTGCGGGACTGTGCCACCATCATGCATCCGGGACTGAAAAGCCCTGAGGAGACGCCGGACATCCATGCGATCGTCACCGACGAGTGGAAACTTGTGTATTATGCGGGAGATGGAAACGGCGAGTTGTACAACCTCACGGAGGACCCGAAGGAGATGACTAACCTGTACAATAGGAGTGAATCCAGTGGCATCCAGCGCGAGCTTTGTCTCAGGCTTCTTGATCAGTTGATCCTCACCAACGACAAGCAACCCCATCTTGAGGCCCGCGCCGCCGACGCCTACGGAGAGCATGTGATGAAATACCCGCGCTGGCGTCCGGAGTTTGACGAGTTGGGGCGGAGGACCGGCCTACCGCCGCTCAAGTAAAACGTAAGGCGTAAAACGTGAGAGCGTACCCCTTTGCGTTTTACGTTTTACGGGGATGGGGGTGCCTCACAGGCTATCGGGCGGATTGGTGTCGAGCTTGAGCCACTTCGCGCCGGTGACGCCGGCGTCGTAGTAGTAGGAAAGCGGAGGGTAGCCGTAGAGGTTCACGTGGTTGTCCAGGAATATGACGTTGCTTTTCGTCCGGTGCCGCTGACGGAGGAGCCAGTTGCTCGATGCCGTCTCCGCCACGCAGAAGTCCACCTCGCGGCAGCGGTAGCCACCGCCGTCGAACAGGTAGAGTTTGCCGCTGGGAGAGGTGACCTTTTCAATCTTGAAAGCCGGATACACGGTGTGTCCGCCGCTGACGTTGCCGAGAAGGGCGTTCACGGCGAAGGAGGAGAAATTGCCGTTGAATTCCCCTGCGGCGTTCTCCGGGCAGGTGAAGATGTTGCCGTTCTGCTTGGCGTAGCTTGGCTTCGCGTAGGTCTGGAAGGGCGTGATCGAAGGGCCGAGGAAGCCGACATAGGGGGCGATCTTGTCGGCCCAGGCGTAATAGGTGTCGTTGAGCACGCCCACCTCCGAGTTCGCCGAGTGGCCAAGATAGCCGTTGTAGTCCGAGACGTATTGCAGATGCGCGAGGCCAAGGTTTTTCAGATTGTTGGCGCATCCGATGCGCTTCGCCGACTGCTTCGCCTGACCGAGCGCGGGCAGCAGCAGCGCCGCCAGGATCGCGATGATCGCGATCACCACTAATAATTCTATGAGTGTGAAAGCGGACACCTTCACACTCATAGAATTATTACTTGTTCGGCTCCTCCGCACCTGCGTTTCACTCGTGAAAATCTGACGCTGCGTCCGATTCGGGCGACGTAGATGTGGTGAGTTATTTCCCGTGCGTTTCATGCCAGTCCTCCCAGATTTTCAATGGTCTTGAAAGGTCCATCCACTTAATAAACAATCTGTCCGACGGAACATGCATGCCTGCCGAGCCATCTTGGCAAACACCCCGCCACACACCACCACACCCTCGGAGTGTTTTCCCAGATTTTTAATGGCTTTGAATTGTCGTCCACATCACAAACAATCCGTCCGACGTATTGACATGCTTGTCGATCCATCCTGGCAAACACCCCGCCACACACCACCACACCCTCGGAGTGTTTCAATGGTCTTGAAAGATTATCCACTTTATAAACAATCTGTCCGACGGAACATGCATGCCTGTCGGTTTTCTCTGGAACACGCTCCGCCCCTATCACCGCGCCCTCGGAGTGTTTTTCAGGTACTCCATGCCGACCGGTACGAACAATGTCTTGTTGTATACCTTGGCGGCGAGTTCGTGGTTTTCAAGGAGCGTCCTCGCACGCCAGAGGCGTCCTTCGGCGAGACACTGCCGCGCTTCTTTGACCGTCTTCGCCAACAGTTCTTTCCCCGCGTCATCGAGTTTTGTCTTGCCTGCGGAAACCTCGTCGAGCAGCGTGCCCAGGGCGTCGACCTGCGAGGTGACGAACACCCGATCGACCTCTGGAACGGTGGTCGTCACTTTTGCGATCTTTGCATCCTTGCGCGTCTTGAATGCGAAGAGTTGGTAGGGCTTGAGCTCAAGCGAAAGCGTGTTGTCGACGAGTACGGCCGACTCTCCCGTGGACAGGCGGATGATTGGCTCGCGCGAACCGAACATCTTCTTCAAGAAGCCTGGCTTCTCAATTTCTATCGCCACCTTAACCGGGTAGTGCTCGCGGTTGACCGCATAGAAGAAGTATTCAGGTTTCAGGTTTCGGGTTTCAGGTGAAGACAAAGGAGAAGGTGTTTGGGATTTTTCTGAAACCTGAACACTGACACCTGACACCTCTTTTTCCCAGACGGCGACGGGGTCGCGGGCGTCGGTGCGCGGCGTGAATTGGACGGCGGGCAGACGGCGGAACTCGTTCATGAACTCGCGCAGGAGCGGTTGGCCCAGCGTGTAGGCGTTGCCGCCGTCTCCGAGCATGAGGGCGTCGGTTTCGGCGAGAGCGATGGCATAACGCTCAAGGTAGTGGCGGCCGGCGGGATTCACGACACCCGAGAGCCAGGTGGGCTTCGTGGTGGCGGGAAGGCCGATCTCGACGGGCTTCAGCACCTTCTCGGTCGCCTCGAAATAGCCGGCGCCGAACATGAATTCAGCGGGACCTTGTTTCTTGCCGCCGCGGGTGGAGTTCAAGGTCTGCGGATCGAGCAGGAGGTCGCGGTGCTTCTGGTCGGCGAGATAGCCTTCGTAGGTGAAGGCGCGGCGTCCGTAGCCGGCCTTGCAGTTGATCAGCGCGCAGCCTTCGATGGCAGAGATTTTGTCGGCGTCGAGTCCCGCCTCTTTGCCAAGGTCGAAGACCGTCGTGTAAACCCGCAGGTCGGGGCGGGCTTGGCGGACGCGGGTGACGATCTTCCGGTAAAGTTCGGCGATCTTGTCGCAGCGCCAGTCGATCCAACGATCCTTGGCGTTGGCCATGAGCCATTTGTGCCGCTTCGCGAAGCGTCCCGGATCGTCGGCGGTGACGTCGGGAATGGTGGTTCCCGTCTCCTTTTCGAACAGGCCGATGGTGAGGTCGTCATATCCCCAGTCGAGCGAGTGGAAGTTGTTCAGCGCCGGGTTCGCCCAGCTCATGGCGCGCAGACTGACGCCGGTGAACGCCGCCGAGTCCTTGTAGCGGTCGGCGATCTCGCCGAGCATGCCGATATACCACTCCTGGTTCCGCGGGTGCAACGGATGGTGCCGGGGCGTGCCATCCCCCGCAGTCTTGCCCTCGCGCGACACGAGCGTGTTGTCGCGGACGGCGCCGGCGGGCTGTCCGGTGAGGGGGCGCGCCAGCTCGCGGGCCTCGGGATGGAATTCCGCCGCCAGCGTGACGCCGAACCGCTCGCAGTTGAGCAGCAGCATGCGGATGATGTCCAGGTTGGTCATGTCCGCGAACGAGTTGTTGTAGCGCGAGGGGTAGAGGTTCATCTGGTAGACGGAGACCGTGGGGAGCAGCATGTTGCCGCCCATGTGGCAGAGTTCCCGCGGCCACATCTCGGCGGCCTTGAGGTATTGCGCGACGCTCGATTTCGAGCCGCCGTAGAAGCCCACGAAGTTGGAACCTTCCTCGTAGTAGTTGACGAAGGTCCGCCCTCCCTCGACAGGCAGGTCCATCGGCGGAATCGCCGCGTCGGCCACGCGGTGGATGCGGATCTTGGCGGCGGCGGCGCGGCGACCGTGGTGGCAGGCGAGGAAGGCGACACGGGCGTTGTCGGTGCGCGGCCAGAAAAGGTACGACTGCGTTTGCATCTGATTGGTGAGGCTCCAGCAGCCGCCGCTGTCGGCGCCGCCCGCCAGGGGATAGGCGTCGACCGAACTCTCGCGCAGCGCCACAAGGAACGTGCGGTAGTCGTCGTCTGGATAGTCGAATTCGAGGATGTGCGGCGTGCCCGGCTGAAGTCCATCGATCTTGTACGCGAACCAACTTTCCGCCACGTTGTTGTGTTGAGCGTGGAGGAACCCGACATCGCCCGAAAGACGGTAGGATCCGAACGGCTTCGAGACCACTTGCGTCGCACCGCCGGAGACGAAGTCGGGCTCTTGGGCCGCGCAGTCGATTTGCTGGACGAGGGTTTTGGAAAGTTCGGTATTGGCGCGCGGCGCGGGGGCCGCGTCGATCACCCAGACCTTTAGCGGCTTGAGGTCGATTGTCGCGACGGGCGTCTCCCCTATGCGGTAGGACAGTTCGAAGCCACCAGCTTGTCCGCAGGGAAGGTTGGCGACTGTTTTGGCCGGTTCCGCGCCGACGGGGAGGTCGACGGTGACTGACGATACGACGTTCCCGGTTCCTCGCTCCTTGAGTTCCGCCGTCAGTGATGCGGGTTCCGTCCGCCCCGCCGTGTGGACGGTGAGGGGTAGCGCTGAGCCTTTGCGTACGATGGCATCGCCGGGGCCATGGCCATACTCGACTCGGATGGTCTTTGGAACGCTCGCATCGGATTTTTTCAGAACGACCCCTTTCACCGGTGGCCAGAATCCCCACCAGATGTGACGCTGGACGCGTATCGTGTGCTTCCCTTGGGTGAGCCACAGATTTTAGATTTTCCCCAGCTTGTCGTTGGGTGATGCCTTGCGCTTGTCACCAGCAAAAACTGAAAGTGAACCATCAATGACGAACTCGTTCAGCCCGCCCTCAGGTTCGGCGAGAAGTTCGTGCCAGCCGGCCTCCGGGACATCGATGTCGCATTCGAGCCAACCGGACAGACCCTTCAGTTCGCCGCCATTTCTGATGTCCTTTTCGGCGTCGGGTTTTGAAAGCGAGAAGCGGTCGAACTGCGCCACCGGAACCGATTTCTGCCACGGCTCCGTGGCGCGGGACGGCAAGGCGTACGTCAGCGTGAGAATGAAGAGGCCGGTGATTGCGAGTGTCCGATAACGCGAATACGATGGCATCAAGAAACTCCTTACTTCAATTTTGCTGATCGGTCTTCGCCGCATGCCTCTTTGCCACGGCTCGGACGAGCCTCGCCCTCCAACCTGCGCATGAATTTCAGACGTATGCTGGAGGGCGAGGCTTGTCCGAGCCGCGTGTTCCCCCAAATGGTGGACGTTGAAAGGAGCGAGCCAAGGTGGCTGAGTTTTACTCCTATTGTTTTGCCGAGAACTTCAGGTCGCCGGTGTCGCTCACGGCCATCCAGAACCCATTGCCGAGGCTGCCCGCCGCGACTTTCACCAGCAGTTCGTTCATGCCGGCCTTGAGCGGGACATCGACCTGGAACTGTCCCTTGAACGGCGCGCCGCCATGCGGTTCGACGTCCTTGACCAGTTCGCCGTTGAGCCAGATCTTCATCCAGTAGTCCATGCCGTAGAGGAGGCGGACGCGGGCTGCAGAGGGAGAGTTGATGTGAGTGACGCCGTAGCTGATCGTTCCTGCGTATCGGTCGAAGAGGCGGCCGAGATCGATGAAGTCGCTGGTGCCGTCAAGCTTCACCCAGCCGCTTTTCACGCCGTCCGCCACATCGTACACCGCGGCGGGGTCGCGGTTGACTTCCGGAGGACGCCAGTCCTTCTCGCGCATCGCCGCGTCAGTCTTCGCTCCAGTTCCCGGATCACGCGGATCGCCGACGATGAAAGGGCCGGCCGCCATCCAATTGCCCGAGACGATGTCGGTGAAGACCGGGGAGAGCGAGGCGAACCGGATCGCCGTACGGTCACCGGAAATACGCTTCAGCGAAAGCCGCGCCTTGCCTTGCCGCAGCTTGACGGCGCCGCCAAGCCGGGCGAGGACCGGGCAAGCCGTGGCCGTCTCCTTGACGCCGTTCAGTGCGCCTACAAGTTTCCCGTCGATTGAAAGCTCGAGCGCGCCGAAGCCGCCTCCGGCGATCCGCCCGAACTCGACGCCGCTCATCGCGTCGAAAGGAACGTCCAGTTCGAACTCCACTTCCGGATCCGAGGTGATCAGCAATGTCTCGCCCGGCCAGATGTCCGCGAGATGTCCTACCTCCGCCTTGCCTTTTACGAGCCGTTTGAGAAGGTCGTCGGGCATGAAGGCTCCGGTAGGAGGGACGGGCGAGCCGGTCTCGCGGAGATTCGGCGGCTGCCGTTTGCAGCGGTTGTAGATGAGCCGCAGCGAACGATGCTCGCCCATTGTCCGGGCGCGCCAAAGATGTCCCTTGTCCAGTTCCGCTTTCGCCTCGGCGGCGCGGGACTCGAGCAGCTTCAGTTCGTCGGGACGCAGTTCGACGCCAAGCTTTCCCCCCTTCGCGTCAGCCGCGAGCGCGGCGAGGAAGGACACGAGATTCTCCGCATGCTTCCGGTCAACCTCGGGAACGTCGACCTTGACCGACGCGATCTCCGCGCCGTTTGTCGTCCGGAACGTTCTGAGTTCGTATGGTTTGAGCTCGAAAGACAGGAGACCGTCTTTCAGCGGGACCGCTTCCGTGGTTGTCAACCGTTCGACCTTGTCGGCCTTTTTGAGGGCGATCTGAACCTTCACCGGATAGCGTTCGCGGTTGACCGCGTAAAAGAGGTATTCAGGTTTCAGGTTTCGGGTTTCAGGATTGGTCCCTGAAACCTGAACACTGACACCTGACACCTCTTTCCCCCATACGGCGACGGGGTCGGTGGCGTGTGCGACGGGCGCGAAGGCGGCGTCGGGCAGGGCGCGGTACTCCCGAAGGAACTCGCGGAGGACGGGTTGTCCCACGGTGTAGGCGTTGCCGCCGTCGGCGAGGAAGGCGCAGTCGGTCTCGGCGAGTTGGACGGCCCAGCGCTCGTTGGCGTGGCGTCCGGCGGGATTGACCACGCCACTCATCCAGGTGCGCTTGGTGTCTTTCGGGAAGCCGAGGTCCTCTGGGAGGACGACATCCCCTGTGCCCTCGAAATAGCCTGCGCCGTCGAGGAAGGAGCCGCGGCCGTCCGGTGCGGCGAAGCGTTTCATAGCCGCGGGGTCCAGCAGACCGTCGCGGCCTTTCTGGACGGCCATCTCGTCGCCTTGTCTGCGCCCGTAGCCTGCCCCGCCGACCAGGACGACGCCGGGGATCGCCTGGAGCTTGAGCGGATCGATTCCCGCCTCGCGGGGATCTTCCAGTTCTTCGGAAAAGCTGTAGTTGGAGAGCACGACAAGGTCGGGCTTGGCTTGGCGCACCCGCGCGGCAATCTTGGCATAGAGCTCGGTTACCTTGGCGCAGCGCCAGTCGATCCATTCCGCTTTCGCGTTGGCCAGGAGCCAGTCGTACCGCTTACGGAATCGTTTCGTGTCGCCGGCGTCGACCGGGATTTTCTTGCCGGTCTCCTTCTCGAACAGGCCGATGGTGTAGTCGTCGTAGCCCCAGTCGAGGCTGTGGAAATTGTTGAGTCCCGGGTTGCACCACCCCATCAGGCGGAGGCAGACGCCCTTGAGTGCCGGCGAGTCCTTGTAGCGGTCGACGAACTCGCTGATCATCCCTATATACCATTCCTGGTTCTTGGGCCACAGCGGGTTGTAGATCGGTTCCGTGGCCTTGGACTTCACCGCTCCATTCCTGTTGGTGGCGAGGTGCAGCCGAGCAGGATCGGCGTTCAGCGGCCATTCGAGCTCACGCGCCTCGGGATGGAACTCGCCGATGAAGTCCATGCCGTACTTCTCGCAGTTCATGATGACGGCGCGGACCAGGTCGGGGCTGAACGGACCGCCGAAGTTGACGTTATAATTGGTCGGATACAGGCCGAACTGGTAGACGACCATGGTCATCCACAGGGTGTCTCCTCCCATATGGCGGATGGTGCGCGCCCAGCGGTCGGCTGCGGTGAGCATGCCTGCCATCGAGCGGGCCGGCGGCCCGTACATGGAGACGAAGTTGCTGCCCTCCTCGTACCAGTTGGCGAAGTGGCGTCCGCCGGTGGACGGCGTCTCGAGCAGCGGCAGATCGCCTTCGATTTGATAGACGCGGATCTTGGCGGCGGCGGCGCGGCGGTTGTCGAGCGCCGGTATGATCAGGACGCGCAGGTCGGTGGTCCGCGCCCAGTGCAGGATCGAGTGCGTGAGCATCTGGTTCGAGAGCGAGAACTCGCCGCCGCTGTCCACTCCGCCCGCCGTCGGATAGGCGTCGGGCGCGGCCTCGCGGATGGCGATCACATAGGTGCGCAGCGCGTCGTCGGGGTAGTCAATTTCGACTTGGTAGAGTTTCTGCTTCTCGGGCACCTCGACTTTGTAGGCGAACCAGGTCGGGTCGGTCGAGTTCATGTGCGCGAGGTAGCCCTTGTCGCCGGATTCGCGGTAGGCGCCTGGCGCGCCGCGGACCACGCGGGTCTCGCCGCATTTGAAGTCCGGCTCGGTTGTCGCGCAGTCGATCTCCTTGATCAGCTTCCTTTTGAGCTCGCCGCCGAGTGCCTCCTGGCGCGCCGTGTCGATCACGTTGAACGAGATGGGCCGAATGTCCTTCTTGTCGACTGGCTTCCCATTCAGCGTGAACGAGACGGCGAACGTCCCTTCTTTGTCGCACGGCAGTTCGACCGCTGTTTGCGTTACGCCCGGGTTGTGGGGAATGACGACCTTCCTCTCCGCGACGGGTTTCTGATTCTCCATGACGGCGACGCCAAGTTCAAGGGGAGCGATGGGCGAGGCGGTCTCGATCATGAGCCGCAGCGGTTCGCCTTTGCGCAGGATCGTCCGACCGTCGGCCACGGTGGCTCGGATCTGCCCTGCGAGGTTTTCCGGCGCGACCGCCCTGGCGGTAAGCCCTTCGATGGCGGGCATTCCCGTCCAACTATATCGCTGCAGGCGGATCTTGTGGCGCATCCCCTGCTCAAGCCAGAAGGAGCCGACTTTGTCCCCCTCGACGTTGTAAACATTCGTCCCGTCGATGAAGTATTCGACGCCGTGTCCGCCCGGAACGAGCAGTTCGTACCAACCGTTGCGCGGCACCCACAACTCATACTCGTACCACCCGATGGCGCACTCGCCTTTCTCGTCCTTGGCGAGGCTGCGCAGGTTCCCGGCCTTGCGGACTTTGTCTGCAAGGGCCGGCTTCGCCAGTTCACACTTCTTGAAGTCGGCGGCCTTGAACTTCTGCTCCCATGGTTCGAAGGCGGAGACGCCGCGCCATTGTGGATAGTCGGGCAGTTCGACGGTGTCGGAGGAGTCCTTGACGCCGTTCTCGTCCTCGACCATGGCGTAGGCGACCACCTGCTCGTCCGCCGCCGGGGCGGGGATCTCGGCCGTCCAGGCGGAGCCCGCGGCGGCCGCGGGAACCTCGATCCATTTCACCTGCGTCTCGGGTTTGTCCTTCTCTCCCATCCC
>CAYTFM010000175.1:0-18392 GCA_964436735.1 uncultured Victivallales bacterium
CAAGATCCTTGATGATTATCTTATCTCGACGTTGGATCGCACAATTTACGCAGAGCTCACTCGATCCAGGCGATCCAGTCCTCGGGGTTGGAGATCAGCAGCAGCGTGGCGTGTCCGTCGCCGTACAAGGTGTTCGTCCCGCCGGAGTGATGCTCGCCGACGTCGCGGCAGTCCACGCCGGTGGTGCGGGGCAGGTCGCCGTGATCGGTCTCAAGCCACCCCTTGAGCGATTCGGCATCGTTGCTTCGACTTGACTTGCTTCCCGCGTTCCCCTGATAGCTCGACACTTTACGGATGAAATCCGTCACATAAATTGTCCCCGCCGGCTTCCTCGCCTTGACCACACGCAGCGGTGAATAGGCATTCGACGCCGAGGTCCAACCCTTCGCCCTGCTCTTTGTCGAAAGCACCGGATCGATGGCGGTCAGATCGGGCGAGGAGGAACCCCATTCGTAGACGGTGTTGAGGATGTAGGAACCGTCCTTGAGTTGTTTCTTCGACGGATCGGCGTTGTAGTCCTCTGGATCGACGAAATCCGCCTCCCGGTACTCGGGACATTTAAACAAGCCGGGAGCGTCCACCCCGTTGTTGTGCAGATAGGTCATGAAACTGACCTGATTCCCGAAGTCGAAATTAGAGGGCATGACGTAGCCGTTCGAGTCCAGCGTGTAGCCCCCCGCGCATTGTCCGATCTGCCGCAAGTTCCCCTTGCACGAGGCCTCGTACGCCTTGCGCCGCGCGTCGGCCAGCGCGGGCAGCAGCATGCCCGTGAGAATCACGACGACGGCGATCACGACGCACAACTCGATCACCGTGAAGAGCCTGCTCGCGCGACGCCTCTTGCGCACAACTCGATCTTGATTTTCAACCATACTTAATCCTTAGTTTATTTGCCTATTTAAATATATTTATACCTACGTATTTGTCGACAAAAGTTTATACACTACGTGATTGTTTTTACTTTGCAACACCCATTTGCGCGACCGAATGAAATTCGACTTCGCAGGAGGTGGCCATGCGGGAGAAACGCCGGTATACTATGAAGATGAGCCTCCACGATCCATCCACTTCGCTTCTCGCCGCGGCAGGCCGAGGCGCGCCATGAGCGGGCCGGGCTTCTTCACGCGTTCCCACGCATGCCCGCGGACGGCCGCGCGGCGTGGTCGGCTTTCGACCAGCCACGGCGAAACGGAGACGCCGGCCTTCATGGCGGTCGGCACACGGGCGAGCGTCAAGACGATGGCTCCGGACGAACTGCGGGAGATCGGCGTCAACATCATCCTCGGCAACACCTACCACCTTTATCTGCGGCCGGGAGCGGAGATCATCGCCAAGGCGGGAGGGCTTCACCGCTTCTGCGGTTGGGACAGGACGATTCTCACCGACAGCGGCGGCTACCAGGTCTTCAGCCTCGCCCAGCTCCGCAAGACGCGGCCCGACGGCGTCGAGTTCTCATCGCACATCGACGGCACGCGCTTCTTCCTCGGGCCAAAGGAGTCCATTCACACGCAGCGGCTTCTGGGATCGGACATCGTGATGGCCTTCGACGACTGCACCCCCTTCCCCTGCTCGCATGAGGACGCGGAGAAGTCGCTTGCGAACACCCACCGCTGGGAGGCGGCCTCCCGCGACCAGCCCCTCGATCCGCACCAGCGCATGTTCGGCATCGTCCAGGGCTCCGTCCACCGCGACCTCCGCGAACGGTCAGCCGAATATCTGAAAACACTCGGCTTCGACGGCTACGCGATCGGCGGGCTAAGCGTCGGCGAACCGGAGGAGGCGATGTTCGAATGCCTCGATTGGACCACGCCGCTTCTGCCCGAAGACAAACCCCGCTACCTGATGGGCGTGGGAACGCCACGGCAGATCGTCGAAGCCGTCGCGCGAGGCGTCGACATGTTCGACTGCGTCATGCCGACGCGGCTGGCGCGGCACGGCACCGCCTTCGTCGGCAAGGGGCATGACATCCCCGTCAAGGCGGGGCGCTACGCCGAGGACTTCACCCCGATCGAGCCCGGATGCGACTGCTACGCCTGCCGGAATTTCACGAAGGCCTACGTGCGCCACCTGTTCAACGTCGGCGAGATCCTCGGCATGCGCCTCCTCACCATCCACAATCTGCGTCACTACATGCGCTTGCTCGAATCCATACGGACGGCTATTGTGAATGGCTGTTTCGAAGAGCTGCGGAGTGAATTCGCCGCAGAGGAGGCGCATACGGAAAACGCTCAACCTCCGACATCCCCCCTGAACCCTGAACCCTGAACCCTGAACCCTGAACCCTGAACCCATAATACAATTTTATGAAAGGCCCCCATATGAACACGCTGAGAATCCTGTCCCTCGCGCTTCTCGCATCCGCCTCGTGCCTCGCCGGCACCGTCGAAACGCTCGTGCCGCGGATCATCAACCACCAGGGGCAGATCGCCGTGGCCGGCGCGCCCTTCACCGGAACCGGCTCCTACAAATTCGCCTTCGTCGACGGGACCGGTGTTGTCCTTTGGGCGAACGCCACCGCCGACAAAAGCGGAGTTCCCAGCAAGGCGGTCTCCCTCACCGTCGCCAACGGCCTCTATTCGGTACAACTCGGCGACACCACGATCACCAACATGGCGGCAATCACCTTCTCGGCGTTCGACGGCACAGTGGCCTATCTGCGCGTCTGGTTCGACGACGGCGTCAACGGCTTCCAGCAACTCTCCCCCGACCAGCGCCTCACCGCCACCGCCTACGCCCTCAAGGCCGACGCCCTCAACGGCTCCGTCATGACCGACGAGAGCGGCAATCTCTCCGCCCTCGGATCCATCTCCACCGCCGGCGGCTCCTACAACTTCGCCGACGCCACCACCCAGTCCACCTCCTGCACCGGCAACTCATCTCCTGTCAGCTATGTCGACGTCAACACCGCCACCGACTACTCCTACACCCTCAAGACTGATGGCTCCGGCAACGTCTACTACTTCAAGATCGGCAGCACCTTCCTTGGCACACTGAAAGTCCAGCTACCGTCCGCCCAGAAGACCAAAGGCCGCCGCGCGACGGTCATCCGCTCGCTCGGCGCCGCCGCCACGACAATCAACACCGCCAGCACCAACGAGAAGATCCTCGTGTATTACGATTCAACCTTCTCTGGCGTCTACTGGACCATGCAGGGACTCGGCTGCGAGCTCATCTCCGACGGCACCAACTGGCTCGTCATACAGTTCTGGGAATAGGGCGCCTCAGATGGCGCCATTATTCAACAGCTGGCTTCTGGCCACCTCGCTCCTCACCCGCCTACCGGTCGGCGAGATCAAAAACATAACGGACGACACCTGGCGCTGGTGCCCCGCCTTCTTTCCACTCTGTGGCTGCGTCGCCGCGGGCGCCGCGCTCGGCCCGGTCTTCCTGCTCCACGCGCCGCACCTTCTGCCGCCGCTGCTCCTGGCGGCCCTCGCCACCGCTCTTCTGGCGCTCTTCACCGGCGGGATGCATCTTGACGGCTTCGCCGACTGCTGCGACGGCTTCGGTTGCCACGCCGACACAGAGAAACGCTTCGCCATCATGAAGGATCCCCACGTCGGCAGCTTCGGCGTCGTCGGTCTGGTCGTCCTCCTGCTCGTCAAAACCGCCGCCCTCGCCGCGGTGTTCACGAACGGGGCGTTCGCCGAGGCGTTTTCCGTCATCGTGCTCGCGCGCCTGCAGATGACCTTCCTTTCGGCTTTGGGCGTCTACCCGAAGGAGAAAGGACTTGGCGCGCTGATCGTCGGCAAGGCGCCAGCCGGAGCGGTCGCCCTCGCCGCCGCCACCTCACTGATTTTCGTCTTCAACGCGCAACTCCTCGCGGCCGCCGCGGTGATGTTCGCTGTCATGCTCCTCCTCAAAAGGCGCGCCACCGTCCTGATCGGCGGCGTCACCGGCGACGTCCTTGGCTGCTGCTGCGAACTCTGCGAGACCCTCGGCCTCTGCGTCATCGCCGCCAACGGCCAAGCCCTCATCAACCTCTTCCACCACCTCGCCAGCGCGAAGTGGTTCTGACGACAGGAGATGCCCTTCCATCCGCCACGGCGGATTTCCGCTTCACACCAACCTGCGGACAACCTTATGCGCGGAAAATGTCCTTGTTTGGAATTTTCGTGCTTTTAGCTGAGGCGCGATACAGCTTCCACCTTGGTGGATTGTGAATGGTTGTGATGACTTCAACTATTCACAATTCACCGTTTACCATTCACTTCCTACGCCGTGGTGGTGCGCAGGCGCTCCTCAAGGTGGTCGAGCAGGAGCGGACGAACCGCGTCGTCGATCCCTGGGTAGAAGTAGACGAAGTTGGGGAAGGTCCGCTCCCCTTTGCGCGAGGCGTCGATGACCTTCCGCAAGAGCGAGATGTCGTTTCTTGAACAATTGTACTCCGCGACGAGCGGGTGCCTCTCAGGCCCGAGAAGGCCGATGTAGTAGGGTGACGAATCGAGCGTGCTGAGGTAGTAGGTGTACAGCTGCCACTCGGAGAAGCCGATCCGCAGCGAGTGGTACAACTCGTCGAATCCAACCGACTGAGAGCACAGCCGACGCGGGGTGAAGACGATGCCCTTGAATCCCTTCTGGCGGCTGAAATGCTTCTTGTAGGTCATGATGAACGTGACGTATTGGGAGATGATGGCCTCCTGCCACGGCATGTCGAAGCGTATGGCGATGTCGCGCTTCAGCCGCCGCATGACCCGCTGGCTCCACACCACGCAGGCGTCGATGGCGCACAACAGCGGCGCCCGCTCAAGGTCAAGAAGCTGCAGCACGGACCACGTCATTCCCAGGTGCCAGTCCTCGTAGGCGGGATCCCGCGGCTTCCGGTCCAGAGGAGCCGTCTTGAAGTCGGTGGCCAGCGTGGGCTCGTCGTTGTCCGACGCCGCGTAAAAGACAAACCGCCCCTGGTGCTGCACGTCCTCGACGCGGGTCGGGGACAGGCAGATCGTGTCGACGTCCGTGAAGAAGAACGGCTCGCTGAGCTGGTGGGAGTCGCGCAGGCCGTCGACGCTGAGCTTCAGCAGTTGCTGATAAATCCACTTGTTCGCGCAGACCGACGGACTCAACAGCGTGTCTTCCGTGACAAACACGATTTTCGCCGCGGCGTCCGCGGGCAGCCCCGCGCGCGCCTCGTCCGCCGCCGCGCGGACAGCGTCCGTGTCGGGCGCGATGTAGAACGTCCTATCGACGAACGAGTTGAAAAGCGACGTCGACAGGATGTGCGCCCGCAGCGAGCGCAGATCGTTCGGACCGACAAGCGTGACTTGATCAAGGCGGTGCGAGTCCGCATGGACACTATGCGCAAGAGTCATTGGGACACCCTCCCCGTTTATCAGGCGTCAAACCGCTTTGTATCTTTATCTACATGCGTAAGCCATTACGCCAGCGCGGCGAGCGTCTCCTCGACGCGGGCGAGCCGCTCCTCGAGCTCCTTGAGCTGCTCCTTGGCGCCGTCGACGACCTCCTGTGGCGCACTGGCCATGAAGCGCTCGTTGGCGAGTTTGGCCTTGGCGCCGGCGATCCAACCGGCCAGCTCCTTCTTCTGCTTGGCGAGCTTCTTCTTCTCGGCCTCGATGTCGATGACCCCCTTGAGCGGCATGAAGATGCCGCCCGCCTTCGTGAGGATGGAGGGGGCAGGGCCGTCGGGCGTGTAGCTCACGTCGATCACGACCTTCTCCGCGTTCATCAGCTTCGCCATGACCGCGGTCTCCGCGGCCAGGAAGGCGGCGGCGCGCTCGTCGACCGCCTTGACGTGGTAGAGGAGCTTGACCGCCGGGGTGATGCCGCACGAGGCGCGCAGGTTTCGTCCCGCCCTGATGAACTCGTATTTGGCGTTCGTCAGCTCGAGAAGCGCGGGGTCTCCGATCGCCTTCAGCCGCATGTCGTCCGACAAGGCGCGCGGGAACTCGCTGTTCATGATCGTCTCGCCGTCGCCGACGAATCCGAGATGGTGCGCGAGCTCCTCGGTGATGTACGGCATGAACGGATGGAGCAGCCGCAGGATGATGTGCAGCCCGTAGTCCAGCACCTGGCAGGCAGCGGCCTTGACCGCCGGATCATCCGAGTTGAGCCGCGTCTTCGACGATTCGATGAACCAATCGCAGAACTCGCTCCACACGAAGTCGTAGATCAGATGCGTGGCCTCGTGGAAACGGAAGCGCTCGAGGGCGGAGTTGACGCCCACCGCCGTCTCGTCGAGCCGCGAGATAATCCAGCGGTCGTCGGGCGATATCCGCCGCAAGTCGATATTCTCCAAACCTTTGCAGCCGGCAGTGACGCCTCCCTGCATCGTACGGAAGCGGCAGGCGTTCCAGAGCTTGTTGGCGAAGTTCCGGCCGAACTCGCACTTCTCGTTGCTGTAGCGGATGTCCATCCCGACCGGGGCGATGTAGATGATGGCGAAGCGCAGGGCGTCCGCCCCGTAGGTGGCGATGACCTCCAAGGGGTCGGGCGAATTGCCAAGCGACTTGCTGAGCTTTCGGCCCTGGGCGTCGCGGATGATGCTGGTGAAGTAGACGTTCCGGAACGGGACCTCGCCTTTGAACTCGATTCCCGCCATGATCATGCGGGCGACCCAGAAGAAGATGATGTCCGGACCGGTCACGAGGTCGGAGGTGGGATAGAAGTAGTCCTGCTCGGCGGTCTTGTCCGGCCAGCCCATGATCGAGAACGGCCAGAGCCAGGAGCTGAACCAGGTGTCGAGGACGTCCTCGTCCTGCCGCCACGCCCCGCCCTGCGTCGGCGCCTCGAGACCGACGTGGATCTCGCCGGTGGCATCGTTGTACCACGCCGGAATGCGGTGTCCCCACCAGATCTGGCGGCTGATGCACCAGTCGCGGATGTTCTCCATCCAGTGCATGTAGACTTTCGTCCAGCGGTCGGGATGGAACTTTATTTTCCCGGAGGAGACGGCCTCCATGGCGGGCTTGGCGAGCTCTTTCATGTTCACGAACCACTGCTCGCTGACCATGGGCTCGATCGGGACGTCGCCGCGCTCGGAGTAGCCGACGTTGTGGCGGTGCTTCTCGATCTTGACGACCAGCTCCCGCTCCTCCATCATCTTGATGATCTTCTTGCGGCACTCGAAGCGGTCAAGCCCCTTGAACTCCTCGCCGGCGGCGGCGTTCATCGTGCCGTCCGGATTCATCACGTTCAGGATCTGCAGCTTGTGGCGCTGGCCGACCTCGAAATCGTTGGGGTCGTGCGCCGGCGTGATCTTGACGCAGCCCGTCCCCAGCGTGGGATCGGCGTGCTCGTCGGCGACCACGGGGATCTTGCGGCCGGTCAACGGCAGATCGACCGTCTTGCCGATGAAAGACGTGTACCGATCGTCGGTGGGATGGACGGCGACGGCGGTGTCGCCCAGCATGGTCTCGGGCCGGGTGGTGGCGATCTCGAGATGTCCCGAGCCGTCGCTCAGCGGATATTTGAAGTGGTAGAAATTGCCGTCGATCTCCTTGTAGATCACCTCCTCGTCGGAGAGGGCCGACCGCGAGACCGGACACCAGTTGACCATGCGGCGGCCACGGTAGATGTAGCCCTTGTGATAGAGGTCGACGAACACCTTTCTGACCGCGTGGCTGAGCCCCTCGTCAAGCGTGAAGCGCTCGCGGCTCCAGTCGCAGGAGGAGCCGAGCTTCTTGAGCTGCTGGATGATGGTGCCGCCGTACTCCGTCTTCCACTCCCAGGCGTTCTCGACGAACTTCTCGCGGCCGATATCGTGGCGGGAGACGCCCTCCTTCTCGCTGAGAAACTTGTCGACGCGGCTCTCGGTGGCGATGCCGGCATGGTCGGTGCCCGGGAACCAGCAGACGGAGCGGCCGCGCATCCGGTTCCAGCGGTTCAGGATGTCCTGCAGGGTGTTGTTGAGGACATGCCCCATCGTGAGGATGCCCGTGACGTTCGGCGGGGGGATCGCGATGGAATAGGCGAGCTTGCTGGGGTCAACCTTGCCTTTGAAATATTCCTTCCGCAGCCACTCCTCGTACCATTTCTTCTCGATCTCCTCAGGCTCGTAGGCCTTGGGCATCTCCGCATGCTCGCTCATCGCTACATTCTCCACAAAAACTTGTTATGCAGCATTAGCCGCAACTAAAATCCGAAATCCGAATCTCGAAATCCGAAGTAACATCGAAATTCAAATTACGAATTAATGAAACAAAAACAGTTCGACAACGTTTCCCGCTGTTTTCGGATTTCGTGCTTCGATTTTCGGATTTTCATTCTCATCCTTCGAACACCAGCATGGCGTGACCGTTGAGCTCGGGCAGGACCACCTCCGCCCGACCGTTCTTGTAGGCGCACTTCAGCGGCTCGCCGGACGGCTGCAGCGCGACCTTTTTCGGAGCCTTGGGCAGACGCAGGGAGACCGACAGATCGCGGACCAGCGACGGCTCCTCAACGATGTCCAAGGTCTGCGTGCGCCGGACCGGCGCGTAGGCGAGCAGATGCACGATCTGGCGTTTCGCGCCCTGCCGCGTCACCGTCGCCTCGATGAAGCTCGGTCCACCCACGCGGGTCAGCGGCTCGGGCAGCAGCGCCTCGAGGCATTTCCCGATAAGGTGGCGGCAGGCGATGTTGCCATGCGTGGCGTACGCCTTGAAAAGGGGGAACGCCACCGTCATGACCGATCCCTTGCGCACTGCTGCCACGTAGGACGAAAGCTTGGCGCCAGGCGTCTGGAAGTGCGAGCAGAAATGCTCCCATGTCCGTTCGAAATACGGCTCCACGATCTTCACGCTTCCCTGAGCTCCCGCCTTGGCCTTGAGTCGGAAACCGCGCTCGTACATCACATGGTCGCTGTTGGCGGCGATGCCCTTGGCGAAGGCGCCGTCGAAGCGCAGATAGGTGGCGGTGAAGGGGGACTCGCCCTCGTTCGTCACGCCTTGCAGATCGCCGAGAACCGGCTTGCCCGCGGCGTCGAAGCCAGCCTGGCCGGAAAGCAGGACCGAACCGCCTTTCCGGACGAATTCCTTCAAGCGGGCGGCGAGGCCGGCGTCGACCGTCACCGTCTCCGGCACGATCACCGTCTTGTACGCGCCCAGCGCGGCGGTGGTGGCGATGAGGTCGAACTGGTGGCGGAGCTGCGTGAGCGCGCGGACCGCCCCCTCGTTGGCGTTGCCCGGCTGTGGATGATAGCCGGCCTCGGAGGCGCGGAGCACGGCGATGTCGACCACCGGATCGGCCCCTTCGCACCACGGTTCGCAGGCCTCGACATGACGATAGACCGAGCCGATCAGGTCATAGGCTCCATCGTCCAAGGTGCCCCGCGGGTGGAGCTGGTCGCCGACGCTGCAGCGGGCTCCGTGAGCCAGCATCTGGCAGCATTCGTACATCAGAGCCGCCTGCGGTTTGAGCCCGCCGAAGTCCGCCCAGCTCTTGTGGAAGCGGCCAGTCATGCCGAGCGTCGGCAGACCGAAGGTGCGGGCGTAGCGCACGTTGAGCGGGAAGTACATATACCCCCAGCCACCGGTGGGCAGCGCCTCGATCTCGATGTGCCGTAGAAATTTCTTCTCCTCCGCCAAGTTCCACAGGGGACGCGAGTTGAAGGCGACTGGCGCCTCATGCTTTGGGGAGGCGGCGTCCACAATGCCCTTGTAGCGGGCCATGTAGCCCAGCGAGACGTTGTGGGCGTAGGCGTTGCGGTCCTCCTCCTTCTCGGGGTTGAGGTTCGCCTTGCGCATGCCGGCGAGGGCCCATGTGGAAATGCTCTGCTGATCCCAGCACATGTCAAGGAAGATGCCGTCGACCGGGCTGAACAGCTTGAGAACCTCGGAGATCTGCTCGGCCAGATAGTCCTGGTACGGGCTCGACATGTCGACGATGTGCCAGCAGGCGGTCAAGGGCGAGCCGGCCAGCTTCGAATCGGGATTGACGACGCGCCACTCGGGATGCGTGGTGGCGGCGAACTCGTCGCACTGCACGCTCAGATAGATGGGGGCGCGGATGCCGCAGCGGCGCAGCGCCTCGATCTGATCGCCCAGAAGGTTCAATCCCCTTTTCATGCCGGGATGCCGCGCCGGATGCTTGGTGTCGTAGTAGAGATGCCCGTGATGGCATTTGGCGAACAGGGTGATGCTGTTCACCCGCGCCTCATCGAGTCGCTCGGCGAACGCCTCGGCGTCGAATTGCGTCCCCACGTCGGGGATGTTGGGACCGGTGTGGAAATCCAAATGTATCTGGCGGAACGGGAAATTGAATGACATGGCAGACTCCTCCCTTGCGAACCTTCGGTTTATTGTGTGCACGGACGCCCATACCTTGAAGCCGTCGGCAGAAAAGGCATACTATAGGGTTTCAGGCGATGAAATTCACGCGGCGGGATACGATCTGACGACGAAAAGAGCGGAGGTGAGCGGATCGTAGAGGCAAATAGGCGAGATGCGCTTTGCGGAGTGTTAGGGCGATCTCGCAAGCCTGCCGTAGCGGGCTTGCACTTGATCCACAGCAGCGGAGACTTGGGCTACGGTATTCGACCCCCACGGCACAAGGCCGTACCTTCCCCAATGCGCTGCCATGTGTCAACACAGACCATTCTCACGCACCTGACACTATAAGGTCCTCGAGGCGACGCTTCGGCACGTGGTGGACGCCGTCGGGATCCCGCCAGTATTTGATGTCGCCTTCCGGGCCGACCGCTTCGAGCCGCACGGTCTCTTTGGGTATCCCGAGGGCGAGGACGAGAAGTATCTCGAAGTCCACGGAGATCCCGAGCTCTTTCGCAAGCTCGTTCTTCTTGACCGAACCGATCATGCAGCCGCCCAACCCTTTCTCGGCGGCGCCGAGGAGGATACTCTGCGCGCAGATTCCATGATCGCAAATAAACGAGGCGGACAGGCGCTTGTCGCCCAGAATAATGATGTACGCCGAGGGACGCTCACCCTCTGCCGGCCCCGGCCAGTCTTTGAGATAGCCAGCCCAGGCGAGAAAGGGGAATATCGCGGCGTTCCGCGCAGGATCGCAGGACAGGTAATACTTCAACGACTGCTTGTTGCCACCGGACGGGGACAGCCGCGCCAGATCCACCAGCTCTTTGAGCGTGTCGATGTCAATCGCCGCCGCCTGATGGAATCGACGATAGCTCCGGTTCTTCAGAATCAGGTCTTTCAGCACGACGTCCCCCTATGGTTTGAATTACGTCGGAATCGTCCACCGCGGCGGGCTCCCATATTAGGCTTCGCCTGCGACTTGGTTTCAGTGTTCGGTGTTCGGGAAACCAGAAGGCAATACTCCTGTTTTTGCGCTATACTCGTCACGAACCTCAGCCACACCCCAGCGACGTTCCTTCTCGGACAAGTGCTGTTCAATCGACTTTTCAAGCCCGTTCAGCATTCTGATGCACTGTTTGTAACGCTCTCGGTAAGTTTTGTAAATGGCGTCTGAAATATATCCCTTCAATTTCCCCATGAAGAGGTGATGTATGGTCTCTCCCGCCTCACCGCGACTTCGGTTGATTCCCTCGATCTTGTTCTTCACATACGGAAATGAATATCACAGATCTCTATGTGAAGCCGACAAAGCTTCTGGTAGACCTCCAAGTCCTCGACCTCCAAATACGTCTTGCCCATACACTATCTCCCTGCCTTCCGCCTTTCACGCACACCGAATCCGCCGCGGCGGACTTTCGCTTCGCTTCAGCTCCGACACTGCCACCCTCTCCTGTCCGAACACTCCTATGAAACAAACAACCACAAGACCTAAAGTGCGCCCACGGGAGCGCGCTCCCCGCCCATTTCGGGACGGCGCATGTTTCTCTCATGGTTGAACATCGCCTCGACGAAGGTGGGCGCGCTAAACACGAACACTTCCCCACCCTATCCTATTCGGCCATCTGCTTGAGGAAGTCCTTCACGCTCGGGTCATCGTCGATCCCCAACGACCGCATCTGTCCGATCAATTGCTCCTTCCGCGGAGCGGGCACAGCCTCCCCCGGACTCTTCTCTTTCGCCACCCGGTAGGCGCAGTAGATCGCCGCCGCCTTGCCCTGCTTCTCCCACGTGGTGCCTTTGGTGAATTTCTCGACCCCGCCGACAAGCATGGTGTTCTGGTCAGTGTTCTTGAAAAAATCCCACCTGACAAAGAAGAGCGCCGCCTGGACGAGGTCCGGCAGTGCCTCGGCGTCCTTCGTCTTATCGTAATACGTGAGCCCGCAGGCCAGCGTGCTGACGAGTGCCGTCCTATCCCTATAGGGGAAGTTGCGCAGAACGCTCACCGTCGTCGCCGAATGCTGGAAGGCTTTTTTCAGGAATGAAATGTCGTCCGTCATCGTATACTTCATGAACTCAAGCTGTCCGAGCAGCGTGCAGGTCTGGTAACTCCACCGGTCGAAGCGCAGCGCATCCTCGAAACATCCCATGGCGCCATCGATGTCCCCCCCCCCGAAAAGCACCAACCCCATCGAATACCGCGAATACTCGGGGTTGTTGAAGTCCGGCTCCCCTTGGCGGTACAATCGCCTCGCCCCTTCAAGCGCCTTCCGCAGCTCTTCGACCTGCCCTGACGCGGCCAACGTGGCGACCTCAGGCGGGTACGTCTCAAGCGATCTGACCTTGTAGGCCGCCTCTGATGGACAGAGCGCAGCCGCCTTCGCAAGCACCTCCCGCGCCTTCAGGGGATCGTCGTCGATCAGTTGTGCCCCGGACTTGGCATAGTAGTCGGCCCGCCACAAGGAAACCATACGCGCCGACCCCATCGCCAACAAGGGAAACGGCAGCAGCAGCAGGACGACCACCGTCCAACGCCGCCATCCCGCCAAGCCGCACTCCGCATCAGAGCCTCCGACGCGAATACCCGCCACAAGTCCCAGCATCACGAAGAAAAACAAATACGTGGTCACCGTGTCGAAAATCGTCACCAAGTTGACCGCGTAGCCGACCAAGGCCGCCAGCATCCCCACGCACAGCGCAGTCCGACGGAAATCGGTCTCCTTGACTATGCCGCGTCCCAGCCGCCAGAATGCCGCGGCGAACAGAAACAAATAGGCGAGGAACCCGGGGACACCCGTCATGGCCAACATGCCGAGGTAGTTGTTGTGTGGGTTGTCGAAAGAGCCACTGATCACGACGCGGGCGAGATCCAGACTCTTGTGTGGCATGAAATAGCGGCCGAAACAGTCCAGCCCCACCCCCGTGAAACGCCCCTCTCCCCACTGGTGGGCGATAAACCCCGCCGTGTCGCGCCACAGGATGATCCGCTCAATCGGCAACCCCGCGTAGCCGCTCAAACTCATGATCGTCTGTAGTTTGCCAACGATAAGCCGCTGACGGTCGGCTGAAAACACCCCTATGGTTAAATATACACAGCACATAACCATGGCAACACCGACCAAGAGAAAAATGACATTCGGCAGCATCGCCTTCCTATATTTAAGAAGAAACACGATGGCGAACACGGCAAACCCGACGAGCGCGGCAATCCACGCACCCCGCGTGAGCGACAGGATCAAACCCGCCACTTGGACGATGAGGCTGGCCGACCAGAGAAGGCACGCACCCCACCGCCGTTCAACAAGCGCGGCAAACAATTTATAGGTGGCGAGCAAAGACGTGATGACAACCATGGGCCCAAAAAAATCCGCATTCCCCGAAAACCCCACCGGCCTTCCGACGTATTCGGTCATCAGTTCGCGCAACCCGGCCGCCGTGCGGAACGGATCGATGCCGAAAAGCTGCGCCAGGGCGTAGGCGGCGTTCAGCGTCCCGATGCCGACGCACGCCAGCAGCAGCGACTCACGCCGTTGATCCGTGTCGACAAACGCCATCACCGCCAAGGAGACAAGGCAGAGCGGCAGCATCGTGACAAGCCCCATGCGACGGAAATACTCGCCGTACAAAGAGACATGCGATTGGGGGGAGAGGAGCGTGGCCACCGCCAACGCGGCGAGAAACAACGCAATGCCACAGGCTATCGGATTCCACATCTTGCGCATCACGCTCGTAGACAACATGATCCCCGCATGCACCAACACCAGCATGACAGTCGCCAGCCAGCAGAGCACGGCGATCTTGCTGATCACGTACGAGCGGAAATGCCCCGTGTCAAAAATCAAGGATACGCCGACCACCAGCGACAGGACACACGCAAAGCCCAATCGACTGACAACCCGCTCTATGCGCGGGACGGGAGCTACTTCCTGAACTTCACTCATTTCTTTTGTATCCATAAGCTGTTCACAGTAGCACTGAGGCAGGCTATTTCAAGACTGCGCGCTTACTTCACAATTAATTTTAGTTCAATGACTTGCGTTAACTTTGACAGATCCCGCCTGTGTACGATGTATTTTAACCGCCCCCTCCAGCATATGCGTCGTCAATAATTCACAGACCATTGATGGCAAACATATTAGACACAACAAATATGCGAAAAAAGATGCTTTTGCCCTCTTTTTAAGGTGTGCGTGTTGAATTTCACGTTCCGTTACGATAGAATAAGAAATAGTTTCCAGGCTGTCCAGCCTCAAAAACTTGTTTTTTTTTATTTGACAATGCGTCAGGGAATGCTAAAGTAGCCAGTAATCATTGAAGAGGGATTTGGCTTTCGCGGTTCAGTCGCCAGATGGTGCTGACCGTTTGAATCGCAATAAACACAAGAGGGTTAAAAGTTAGTTAAAGAGAAAAGAAAGGGAATGGGAAAATGAAATTAAAAGGTCTGATGATGGCAGTCGTGACGGTGGCCTTCGCCTACAGTGCGAGCGCTGCGGATGTGTTGACCTACTGGCTGTGCTACAAGGTTTCGCAGAAGGGTAACACCTATAGCCCCACCAGCGAGAAACCCAGCAAGCTCCCGACGACTGGCTACCTGATCGTCCCCGTCATGGGCACTGGCACCACGGCCAACGGCAAAGTCGCCGGCGGCGTCTCCTTCGTGGAACTCGTCAACAAAACCGGCACCAACCCGCAAATCGACATCCCCGGGTTCGCGATCTACAGTGCCGCGGTTGGCAAGAAAGCCAGCACGTTCGGCCAAGCCATCAACGAGTCTGCTCTCTCGCAAGACTTCTACGCCATCTACGGCGTCGGCTCCGCCATCAAGGGCAAATACAAGAACAAGGCCACAGGCGTGACCACTGCTATCGCCATCCCGAACTGGTCTGCCAAGATGGCTGGTTCCTTCTCCCTGTTGACCGCAAGCCTGGCTTCCACGCAGGATTCCGGCACCTGGGGCCTCACACTTGACGGCACCACCTCCGCCTCCATGACCGCTTCGATCGACCCGACCAAGACGGTCTCTGAGAACTACGCCGCCGCCATGACGGCTTTCGCCGCCACGGCTGCCAAGGGCAAGTACACCCCGACTTCCCTGTAATATCTCTGTAAAGAGAGTTACGAAAAACCCTCGGTTCGCCGAGGGTTTTTTTTTGCCTACGCATGGACGTAACCGGCTTCGCCGGTACTCAGACACATTTCCAGATGAGCCTGAAGCCGTCATCTCCACTTCCGCCTGAAGGCGGCACTCCGGCACCCGTCGCGAGTCGGAGTCCCGCCTTAAGGCGGAAGTCCATGCGAGCTTCAGCACGCATCCCTAAAAAAGCAATCTATACGATTGCTCCGCCCTGACTTGGGCTTTATACTCGACCCCCACGGCCTTGTGCCGTGGGTGAGCAAGATCACAAGCTATACTCAATTAGGGTGAAAATTTAAAATTGGTTGCGAAGATTTTGAGGAATGGTTTGCGTTCGGAGAGGCCTTCGATACCGAGGTATCGGAGGCTCTCGAGGAACGCGAATCCAAACTCAAAAGATCGCAACCGCGCAGCGGCGAGCCTCTTGCGGCCGTATTTCTCCGATCCTCCTTCGGACGATATTCATATCGCCCGTCAGTCGGATCGAATAAATCCAATCCGCAATCTGACTCGCCAATATTTAAATTTGCACCCTAATTGAGTATAACCTGCCAGCCACAAACCACCTCCCCGCCCTATTCGCCACATATGTAGCAAATCCTACATGGCATCATCTTTCCACCACATCACACTTTCCGTACTCCAAACGGGTGGAACAGGTTGATCTTTCCCCCGTCGCATGGTAGTTTATTTTCCCTTTTGCTGGAACTTTCCTGAAGTTCCGCTGTCCAAATAAGTTGAATTCCTGTGTTTTAAATCAAGGAGGTCTATCATGAATAAAGTCTGGGTGATCGTTCTCTCCGCGACGGCTGCACTGGTGCTCTTCCTCTTGTTCATTTTCGTTGGGGCGAAGAAAGATCAAAGTGACAACGCCGATACCGCACTCAAAGGAGCAGCGGGAACAATCGATCCCACCAAGGGCAATCCCGCGATCAAAAACGGGACGAAAAACGAACAGACGAAAAGCGTTGCCAAGTCCAAGAAAAGAGAGAAACGGCAGAAAAAGGTTATGAGCGCCGAGGAGAAGAAAGCGTATATGGCTTCGCACTCCTACGACAACTCCATGAGCTCGGATGAGAAAATCGAAGTGTTGGAGACCTACGCCGACTTTGGAGATCCGAGCATTGGCGAATACATCAACAAGGCGCTTGACGACAAGGACTCGGAGGTGCGCCTTAGGGCTTTGGAGATACTCTCCGATGTCGGAGCCGGCACGCTCCAGTCCGCCGAGATCATAAACATACTCGACAAGGCGATGTTCGACGACAAAGACGAGATCCGCGTGGCCGCCGTGGAAATCGTCTCACAGCTTGAGGTGAAAGGCGCGCAGGATCTTCTGGTGAAAGCCGTCGATGACAAATCAGAGGAGGTCAGAACCGCCGCCTTCGATGGACTGGACTATCAAGACCCCGAAGGCCGTAACATGGTGCTCGCCAAGGGCATAAGCTCCCCCTTTAAAGACGTCCGCGAGAATGTCGTAAGCAATATCACCATGAACGCCAACCACGAGGGCGTTAACATCCTCATCGATGGACTTAAAGTGGAGGACAAGGAGTTTATCACCGAGGTGCAGGATCAACTTGAGTTCCTCGTTGACCAGAAGTTCAACTCGTATGATGACGCGAAAAAATGGTGGGACAGCAACAAGGACCGCTACGACGAGGATCTTTTCGAAAAGGATGAGAAGTAAATTAGGCGCAGCCTAATTTACATATCAGCGGGACGCTGATGCCGGACATCACCACTTCCGTGGCATACCAGGCGGCCGCCGAGTTCGCCCGCTCAGAATTGGCTGTTTCCCGGTATCACACCATCTATGTGGGGTTCAGTGGCGGAGCCGACAGCCTTGCGCTTCTGCACCTCTTCCGAGCACTTTCACGTGAGTATGGTTTTCTTGTGTCCGCAGTCCATTTCGAGCACGGTCTCAGAGGGGAAAACGGCCTCGCGGATGCCCATTGGTGTCGCCTGAAATCCCTCGAACTCGGCGTGGCGCACCTGGAATTCTCCCTCCATGCGCCCGCCCACAGGCTCGATCAGGAGGGTGTCGAGGCGTGCGCCAGACGGCTTAGACTGGAGAAATGGCGGGAACTCGCCGGGGGACGGCGTGATGTCGCCGTCGCCCTTGGACATCATCTCGACGACAGAATCGAAAACCTTTTACTCCGCCTTTCGAGAGGCTCCAACTCCTCCGCCCTTGTCTCCCCCCGGCCAACCGCGGTTGTGGACGGCGTCACCTTCCTCAGACCGCTTCTGCGCCTCCGGAAACATGCGATCGAGGCGTTCCTTGCCGAATCCGGCGTCGACGAGTGGCGCGTCGACGAGACGAACACTGACGATTTCGCTGTTCGAAACGCCATTAGAAGCAGAGTGTTACCAAGGCTCTACGACATCATTCCCACGTTCCCCGATGGCGCACGCCGTTCCCTCGACGCCCTTGACGACGACGCGCGCTTCATCGAACAAGCCGCCGAGACCGCCTACGGCGAGAGCAAAGAGGGGGACGCGCTCCGCCGCTCCGTCTTCGCGGCCTTGCATCCCGCACTTCGCTACAGAGTCCTAAGGCTTTGGCTATCAGAATGCTTCAAGGAAGACTATATCCCCGGCTGGCAACTGCTTAAACGACTCGAGACCGAGTTGTCCGCCGTTTCCGAGACCGCCGCGGCGCTGGTGCCACTACCACGCAAACGCCACCTCTTCCTCGAAGTGGGCACGCGCCATCTTCTCCTCGTTGATCATCCAAAGCCATCCGGTATGCATCTCGAGGAACCTCTCATCTGGAACTGGCGGACAACCCCCTCGCTCGCCTGGGGATCCCACCGCCTCACGGCGAAGCTCACAGATGCCCCCCCACTTCATGCGCATAGATCAACAGACACATACGTTGATCCGCGCATCGTCCACTTCGACGCCACACTCCTGCCGGACGAATTGTTCGTCGGTGGCTGGCGCGCGGGAGATCGCATGACCCCGTTCGGCATGCATGAGTCCGTGAGGCTGAAAAAGCTTTTCTCGAACGCCAAAACACCAGACGGGGAGCGCCATTCGACACCACTTCT
>CAYTFM010000176.1:0-5049 GCA_964436735.1 uncultured Victivallales bacterium
TAGTAGCTTTTAGGATTCTTCGCAGTGTAATAATTGATGACATTATTGGTATACGTCAGTTTCCCATTGGACACGTCGGAGAAGTATTTCTTGATCGATCCTGAATTACCATTGCTGGAGTAGCTGTCACCGTTGCAAAAGCTATCGACTTCGGATTGTGGAACCGTCCCCTTCAAGTCAGGGAAGTCGAGCATGAGACAGAGCCCCTTGATCGACCCGGTGGTGACTTTTGTGTTCTGCACCTCTCCGGCACGAGCGTTTTTCGTTTTTATGGGAGCCAGACGCTTTCTGGCGCCTGTCACCACTCCACGGATATGGGAATCGCTCTCGCGCAGATGCTTGGCGACGTCAGGCGGTGCCGCGCCAACAACCACACCAGTGGAAATCAGAACCCCGTCTGCGAGTTTGGCATAGCAGATCAAGCCCCCCTTGGCGGGATCGCGGATCAACGTGTAGCCGTCAAGGGACTCGACGACTTGATAGAACTCGTCGCCCCAGACCTTCACCTGCACCCTGGAGTTGTCAGGCTGCTTGAATGCGCATTGCTTCCCCCATACAGGAGCCGCGCTCAACTGCTCGGCGGAGAAACTAATACATAGCGCCGTCAGGAAACATAACGTGAGAACTCTCATGACCCGCCTCCTCTATATAGTAATGTTTTCATTGAATCCCGTATTTCGTCTTCAAGTAGGTGCTCAAATTGACAATGTCGCTCCCGGCGAGGGCATTATTGTAATACCAGAATTCGGCGATCAGACCATTGAACCCTTTTGCGGATCCCTTGCCGCCGTTGTACTGCGTGCTCCCCTTAAGCCCGCCGATCGAACCTTGCTCCGGATCACCAGAGATCGATCCCACGCCAGATGTCGAAGCGAAGATAACTCCGTTGAGATACCCCGACATATTGTCTATCACCTGCTCAAGAACAAGCGTGGCGACATATACGGTCTCAGTCGTGATGTCAGCGCTGATGAAAACAGGCCCCCATACGGGAACGTCCTGCTTGTTCTTCGTGTTCCATGCGCCCATGACAAGTGTCGAATTTTCGATGTAGATGTTAAGACCGCTTTTCTTGCTGCCTTCCTCATAGATTATCTGCCGCTTCGTAACGTCTATTCCTGTGCGGAAAACAACACAGACAGTTTTCTCGTCGTAGGGGCCATCAGAGTTGATCAACGGCGTGGAGGGCAGCAGAAGGCTCTTCTTGTAGTCATACGTCATCGAGGGATTGCCGTTGAGGAAGTCCTCGGCATCAGCGGTCAAAATGGGCTGCTTCGGCTTGCTTCTCTGAGAGGCGCCACTGATCGCGCCGGACAGGTCAGGGCAGAAACTGATCTGCCCTTTTGAGTTGACGGTGATGCCATCATTGTCTGCGGCGATGACGGCGTCGAGTCCATCGGTCGTCACATTTGACGGGCCAATCTGGAGGAGACACGACACGATGGTGGGAGAATTGTACGCCTGATTGCCGACGGCGTTCGCCCCGGTGACAGTGATGAGCGCGGTGTGAGCGCCAATGGAAAGACCGTCCGTGGTATAACTAATCTCGATTTTCTGGGTCGCTCCCGCCGACAACATTCCCGAGGATGGAGAGGCCGTCAGCCAAGCTGAATCATCTTGGATGTTATAGTACAGATCCCCGGTGCCAGAGTTCTGGACAACGAACGACGTGCTGATGGATAGATCAATAGAGGTTGTATCCACTCCCAGAACGGGAGTGTCAAGAATCTTCAAAGTCACAGGAACGGCAATGTTGCTGCCAGAAGCAGGTTTAACAGTTATGGTGCCCATGTACGTTCCAATCGCCATGCTCTTCGTACTGTAATTCACCGTCACCATCACGATGTCGCTTGAGCTAGTGGAAATTCCGACAGCTGGCGTGCAGGAAAGCCAGTCGACGTCATCCGAAACGGTGAATGACAAACTGCCGGTCCCGGAGTTCCATACTTGCAGAACCTGAGAGGGCGCGTCAGTGGATACACCACACGCCTGATTGAGCGCGGATGGCGAGACTTTCAGGTTCATGCCAACCGTGAGTTGAATTCCGACCGTGAGGGTCGCACTTCCCCCATCGCTTATCAGGAGCGTGGCGGTATAGACTCCCGCGGCAAGAGACGAGGTGGCGTAAGAAAGATTGATTATTTGCTTCTTGCCTGGCACTAAATTGCCCGACAGCGGCGTACACGTTAACCAGGCGGGAACCCCTGAGATGGAGTACGACAGGCTTGTCGCGGTCGTCCAGATCACAAAGGACTGAAGTTGGGCGTCAGAACCGACCGCGCAGGTGTTCGTCAAGGCGTCGACGGAGGCGTAAAACCCTCCCGTCATCGAACCAATATTGAGGCCCACCACCACCTTCACCACGCTAGCGTCGCTTCCCGTCACGGTGATTGTCGCCATATACGCCCCCTCGGCCAATGACGCCGTGTTGAATGTCACACCGATCGTCTGAGGGGTGGTGTTCGCCGTCCCGGCGGAAGGCGAGCAGGAGAGCCATGAACTATCAACGGCGATCTTATACGAAAGAGAGCCAATCAGGGTCGACAGACTGAAGGTGCTGGTCGAGGCGTTGGTCCCGACAGCAGCTGTGACGTTGAGAGTTTCGGGACTAACTTTGAGATTGCCCGTCTTGCTTGAGCTGACGACAAGGCTGACTCCAACCGTCGCCTTCTCCCCTCCGTCTCCCGTCAGCGTGATGGTGGCGGTGTGGGTACCAACGGGAAGCGCCAAAGTGTTGTAAGTAATGGTTATAGGCTGCTGATCAACCTTGGCATTGCCGTTTGAAGGTGTGCAGGAAAGCCAGCTCTGGTCGGTGGTGACGGTGTAATGCACAACCCCAGAATCAACCCAGACATTGAACTTGTCCTGGGGCACGTTCGTGCCCATCTCGCAAGTCGGGTTAAGACTTGAGGGATCCACCTTCAATCCAATAGAGACCGACCTGTTCCATCCCATGTCTTTAAGCATGCTGATGGTGGCCGGCCCCGGGGCGAGCACCACCGCGCCTTTGCTCAATCCGCCCTTCTGGAGCGACGTCATCAACGCATCGTCGGTATTTGCGTATACGCCGTCGTTCAGATGGATATAACTGATATCCTTCACCCAGGGAATCGGCGTATTGATCTGCGCCTTCAAGTTCCGGTCGCTGACTCCAACGAAGTACAAGGGTTTCATCAATTGAGCCCCCAGCTCGGCAGTGCCATTCGCAAAAACTTTCGTGTCGATGATGTGCTGTTTATTGTCGTTTTGAATGAACGTGTCCCAAATGGTCGGGAGGCCAGCGCTCCCTCCCCATTTCCCGATCTTGGTGCTCTCATCGTACGTCATCATGCTGGCAAAGCCAAGGCCATGGCAAATATTGTGAAGCGCATACGTTATAAGATTATAGTCCACGACGTCGGTCTCTTTATACCCCCAGCTGATTGTGCTGTCAAAGGCAATGTAAATTTCCGCCGTTGCGGGATCCAAATCCTTTTTGCCCAAAGCATTCGCAAGCGCGGGTGGATATTGAACATTGGCAAGCGGGGCTCCCGAGAAGTTTTTGCACCATGTGCCAAATGGGGCACCGCGCCCAGGCACGTTGTCATTGAGTTTCTGCGCCCAGCAGGCGTCGATATTAATTGTTATGTCAGAGATAAGCAGCGCCGCCCATATGTTGGCGGCCTTCTGCACGGCGGACTTCGCATTTTCCGTCCACAGTAACGGCACGTCTTGCGGGTAATCCGGGTTTGTGCCCGGCTTCAGGAAGTTTATCGTGATGTCAGCCGCCTGAACGTTGGATTCAATATTACAAAACGCAAGCGCGCCGAGTGCCATGACCCCCAATAAAACGCCTTTCCTCCGTATGCTCTCACCCCATGATAGCGCCTTCGCTATACGCATAAAATCCCCCTATTTATTATTTGAGTCCAAAAAATTGTGAGCCCGCATACATATGTTTCTTCGCTCATAGTTATAAAGCAGAAGGGCACCCCTCCTTCTGGGTGCCACAACCGCTTGAGCTGTATAAAGAACCCAGGCCTACAACCTATTCAGGGATCTTTCGGCTCCAAGGCCGACGCGGCAACCTCCTGCGCCTCGCCCGCCTCGGCAGATGCCGACGCCATAGTTATCCCATATTTCGCCGACATCAGACTCTCAACTGTCGCGCGATCAATGTCGGAGAGAACTTGGTTGTAGTACATGAACTCAACGAGAAGTCCGACAAACCCCGATGCCTGTTTGCCATCGTGGCAGTAGGTCTTTTGATAGACGCCACCGAGGACGCCAGGACCGCTGTCGTTGGTAAGCACACCGAGTTTTCCTGTTGCGACGAAGGACTTTCCATTGAGGTAACCGGTGAGCTTACCATTGGGTTGGTCGTAGACGAGTTCGACGAAATAGAGGGTGTTCGGCGTCACGGTGGTCGACGCATACACAGGCCCCCACACCGATGAACCGCTTCCCGTCGTCAAGTTCCATGCGTTGACGTACAGCAATCCGTCAATGTCAACATAGATGCTCAATCCACGCTTGTTGCTGCCTTGCTCGTAGATCATCTGTCGATCTTTGAAGCTTGCGCCAGTTTTGAAGACGACGCCAATGGTTTTCGTCTTGAACGGGGCTCCACCGGTGATGCCAGGCGCTTTCGCGGCGAACATCAGACGCGAGAGACCTGTGAACTGCAGAGCCGGGGATGACCCGAGTCCTTTGGCGATATATTGGGGTTTCTTCGTGCTGACGCCTTGCATGGCGTTGTTTTTCTTGCCGGAGTTGTCGATCCAGCGGCTGACTTTGCCTTTGGCATCTTTGTAGATGTATCCTCCAGTTGAACCGGTGGACCCCGTGCCCGAGGACAGAGTAAGCCACGAGACAAGTCCGTCCGAGGGCAACCTGTCCTGCACCACATAAAGGGATACGGCAACTGAGTACGGCGAGTTGACCGCCTTGCTGTCGGCGATTATGATTGTCGCGTCGTAGGTGCCAACCGCCAGCGTGGATGTCTTGAAGGAAATGACCACATCGACGATCTGCGAAGGTGACGTGGAGGTTCCCGCCGCCGGGGACAGT
>CAYTFM010000176.1:5059-18373 GCA_964436735.1 uncultured Victivallales bacterium
GGGAGTGGTGGTGAATTCAAGCGTGCCGTCACCCGCATTCCAGACTTGCAGCTTCGTGCTCGTGGCGTTAGTGCCAGCTATGCAGACCTGCTTGATCGTGGGCTTGTCGCCGCCTGGATTGGTGGCGATCTTCGGGGCAAGGATGATCGAGAAGTCAGCATCGCTCTGGTCGCTCATACCGTACGCCGCGCTTGACACTTTAATACGATAGTCTGTCCCTTGCGTGAAATCTTTCGGGATATCCCATGCGAGTTTGCCTTCGGCAGCAGCCACCGCGGCGGCGAGCGTCTGGACGGCGACACCGCCCTTGAGCAGTTCGACAGAGACGGTTCCGTCAAGAGATGCCACCCACGTAAGATTCTGGGAGGTACCAACGCCCAACTTCTCCCCGCCGTTTGGATAGGTGACTAACAGGGTTTTCACCACGATGGAGAACGTCGCGGCGCTTGTGGCTGTTTTCGTCAATGTTTTGATACTTACCTTGTAGTCGGTTCCGAGCGCGAGATCGGCCGGGATCGCCCAGCTATATGCGCCATTGTTGGCGACGTCAGCGGCAATCGTTCCTGCGTCAACACCATTTTTCAACAGATTGATGGTGGCCTTGGCGCCATCATTCGAGTTCCATTTAATGGTTTGAGTTGTTCCTGGCGACCACTGCTCTCCGCCATTCGGGGCGATGATCGTGCTGTAGACCTTGCCAATCGTGAAATTGGCCTTGCTCGTGTCGGTGACTCCGCTGTAGTCCAAGCTTGTCAGCTTCACGGTGTAATCGTTTCCTTCGGTCGTTGATGCGGGAATCAGCCAACTGTAAGAGCCCGTATTCGGGGCGGAGGCGGCAATGGTCGACGACGCAACACCAGCTTTGAGCAGTTCGATCTTGACATTGCCTTTGGCGTTGGTAGACCAAAGGATCTTCTGCGTCACACCCGCCTCCCACACCTCGCCGCCATCCGGGCTGGCGAGATCGATATACAGATTACGGATCGCGAAGTCGGCCGGGCTCTGGTCAAAGAGGTCGATCGACTTGCTGCGGATGCGGATACGGTAGAATTCGCCTTCCGCCACAGCGGTCGGCCAGTCGTAGACCCCTTTGGTGCTGTCAAAGTCGTCGACGATGGTCGTCCATGTCGCACCGCTGTCGGCGGAGTAGTCGAGACGGGCCAGGCCACCGATGTTCGACTGCCATTTGATTTGGTTGGTCGTGTTCGGAACCCACACCTCGCCACCGACCGGCGTGGTGAGCAGGATGTAGTTGCCAGGCTGGATGGTGAAGAAGGCGGCACTGGTGGACTCGCATCCCGTCGCGGTGAGTTTGACCAGCATCTGCGTGCCGGTCAAAGCTGGATCGGGGTTGATCGTCCACATGTACGTGGTGGTGTTCGCCGCATTGTCAGTGCTTTCGGCGATGGTGTTCAGGACGGCGCCATTCGACAGCAGTTCAATTTTGACCGTGCCGCCGGCGTTGGAAGACCAGACGATTTTCTGTCGTGAACCGTAGGTGAAAATCTCGCCGCCGTTCGGAGATTGTATGGTGATCGTCGGCGTCGCGTCGATGGAGAAGGACGCCGCCGTGTATGTCAGCGTGCCATCAGTCGTGTCGGTGGCTCTGACTTGGTAGTCGTTGCCCGCCACGAGTGTCGCGGGAATGCTCCAGTCGTAGCTGCCGGAATTGGTGGCGCTGGTGGAAATCGACAGCAGCCACATGCCGCCCTTGAGCAGGTCCAGACGGACGTTGCCCTTCGGGGCGTTCGTCGACCATTTGACCGGACGCGTCGTTCCCGCCGCCCAGACTTCGCCGCCCTTCGGACTCGTCACCACGAGGCTTTCGGGGATTGTGAAGAACTTATAGCTCTCAGCACTGACCCGAACCGGCGTCTTTAACGTCACTTTAACCTTGTACTTGGCCCCAACTTCCTGCGTGCCCGGTATCGTCCAATCATATTGTCCAAGAACACCGTCGAGGTCATCGGCGATGATGTACTGTGCCAGGCCGTCCATCAGAAGCTCAAGTCTGACTTTGTAGGATGAGTTCGTCGACCACTTAATCCGTTGTGTGGTTCCCGCCTTCCAGATCTCGCCGCCGTTCGGCGCCACCACCGCAATGCTCGGACCTGCGATTGCGAATGTCGCAACGCTCGAGGCAGTAAAACTTGTATCGGTCACACGAGATACCCTGACCTTGAACTGATCGCCGCTCTGATCAGTTGGCACCGTCCAGTTGTAGCTGCCCGTGTTGTCCGCCGCATCAGCAATCGTCGCCACGACCGCTCCGCTTTTCAGCAGCTCGATTTTCACCTTCTCGCTGGAAGGTATGTTGGTGCGCCACAGGATGGTCTTTGACTCCCCCTGCGACAACTGCTCGCCACCTGCTGGGTACGAGACGATGACATAGAGCTTGTTGATGATGAAATCGGATGAGCTAACATCGACACCGCCGGCGACACCGCCAGACAATGTGATTTTGACTTTGAAATTCGCACCACTAATGGTCGCCGCGGCAGGAACAGTCCACATATAGGATCCCGTATTCGGGGCGGCTGCGGCGATGACGTATCCGGCACCTATCTGTGCGTCGTTTTGCAGGAGTTCGATTTTGACGGTATTAGAGGCATAGGCGGTCTGCGTGTTCCATGAGATGGTGTTGTTCCCCTGCAGGAAATACTCTCCTCCATTCGGCACTGAAAGCGAAATGGGAGAGCTAAAAGCGGTTATCGCAAATTCCTTGAAGCTGATTGCCTCGATACCTGTAATGTTCAGGCTCTCAATTCTGATTTTGTAATCGCTTCCAAGCAGATTCGTCGGGACTGTCCAGTTGTAAAAGTTTGTCGAGTTGGAATTGTCCGTGCTCGAGGTGATCACGCTGTTCAGCGCATTGGCCTTCCACAATTCAATTTTCACCGAGCCAGCCACATTCGAGTTCCACTTGATCTGCTGGGTCGTACCCGCTTCCCATGTCTCGCCGCCGTTCGGTGCGACGATATTGATGAACTTGCTTTCAACACTGAAGTTCACTTGGATCTTGAAGGGGGAGTTCGAGGCGTTGTCGGAGTTGATAACGATCTCAGCCTGGTGCGCACCGGCCTGGAGTTGCGCGATGTTATACCGAACCGTCACGGTGTTCTTGTCGGTCGGACCGTTGGAATTGTGATTCGGGTCGCTATCCTCGACCGTAATCCAGTCAGGCTGGCTCGTCAGGTAGGTGATCGAGAAATTGTATTTAAGGATCGAGTTGTCCCAACGGTTCCATATTTGGAAGGTGTCGGGGCTCACATTCTGGTCGCCTTGGCTGACCTTGCGGCTGAATGTCGCGACATCAACCGAGATATGCGGTTGCACCATCGTCATGTTGACCTTGACGTAGTTGCCGTCGAGCAACGGGTCAGGCTTGATCGTCGGATTCGCGGGGTCGGTGTTCACGAAGCAGTTGTTCGCCGCCGCCACACCAAAGGGATTCCTCGCATTCACAAAGATGTAGCCCACATAGGTTTTGTAACCGGGGAAGGTCGGGTCATCAACCTCTTTGATCGCCGGGAATCCGGTGGTGTCGTAGACCACTTTCACCATCATCGAATCGTTCGGTTTCACCAGTTCGCCGTCCACTTTCGACTGCCCACCGTTGAACTTCATCCACTCGCCGGAATTCTCGCCGCCCCGCGAGACCGAATAGACGAGTTTGTTTGAGTTGAAGGTCGCTGGGTAACCTGCGGCGACGAGCACCGGATTTCCGATCAGATTCGGGCAGAAATTGGGATAGCGCTCGCTGTCAAGATTTGTTTCCGGGGCAACGCCTGGAGTGGTTAGGCCAGGCAGCGACACGCGTACCCAGCTCGGGTTCGGCGACTCGCCCACAGGAGCGGTAAGATTGATCACCGGACCAGGTTTGTCTGTCACCGGATCCTTCGCCGCCAATGGGTTGTCGCGCTGCACCCCAGTCGACAACGTGGGAGAAAGCGGGTCAAAGTTAAACGCATTATGGACATACGCCTTGGGGCCGACGCGGAAGACCACCAGCACCTGTTTGGTGGGCACGTCCGCCTTATTAGCATTTTGCGATGTAAACGTCAGAGTCGCCGTGTACGTGCCGGTAGGGATGTACATCTCCTTCTCGGTTCCTTTGTACAAAATCGTCGATGGGTCCAGATCAATCACGTTCGCATAGTCGTACGACACCGGTGTGGTTTGGCTCCAGCGGGTGCTCATGCGATAGATGATTCTTCTGGTCATGTTGAGGGCTTCCGCCTTCAATGAGCCATCTGGCGCATAAGTCGCCTGCTTGTCGTTGAGGAGCCATCCAGTAACTTCGGGATGGTCAGGATTTTGATTGTATGTCGTCGTGATGCTATACGTCAGATCACCATCACCAGCATTCACCACCACGAACTGGGTCGGTCCTTGGAACTCAGACAATGTCGCATCATACGAGGGTGGCCCCGCAATGGGGGCGGTAAACTTCACGCCGTCACCTGGCCACGCCGCCAGCAACTCGATCGAATCATTGAAGCTTTGTGTGACTTTTCCCGTCGTGTCATAAAGAAAGGCGTGACGGTTGTTCACGAGGCAGTTCATCGACTGCGGTATGATCACATTCTTCGCCTTGTCGAACGAGATAATCGGCTTGCCCACGATCACGCGGAGGATCTGAATGCAGGACGTCCGCTTGGGGGTGTCCGGCGCATTCCATTTATCACCAGTCGTATTTCCCCACCAATAATCCATCACGCTGTACGGATCGGTCATGGTGAATGTCGCAAGGTGCTCACCATAATCGAGCCCTTTGGTGTCGATGGTGCAGGTGACATTCACACCGCCATCCTTCGGATCATTACTTCTTCCGGGAATCTGCTTGCCAAGCACCAGCGTCTGCCCGCCGCCGGAGGTGCCCGTCAACGTGATCCACTTCTGGTCGACCGCAATCTGCGTCTTTGACGACAGGGCAGTTTTGCCATCGGCACCCAAGTGATCTTGCCGCCACGGGGAAAGCGCGATGGGCTCCGCCGGATCCTGACAGAAAAGTTTGAAGTCCCACACGTCAGTCGATTGGTCACCACCAGACCCGGTCGTGGGGCCCTCGCCTTTTGTGACGTAGATGACTCCCATCTCGCCACCCTCTTGCCCATCCACGTTGACCGACGGGTAGGTCGTGATCCAGATACAGCATTTGCGGTGGCGCACATTGACGGTCACGACATCAGGAGACGCTGAGTCCTCATTATATGCGGTGTTGATGAATTTGATGTTCGCCTCATAATTGTAAGTAAGCGGTGGATTCTCATTATAGGTGCGATCAGGCAAAGTGGTCGAATCATACGCCAGCGACAGCTTGACGGTCTTGCCCTTGAGAATGCCCGATCCATCTGCCGGGGGGACAATCCAATTCTTAATTGCCCAGTTAATGTCTCGGTTGAAATCGTCATTCGCCGCAGAGGCGGGGAGCGAATGGTCACGCGGATTTAAATACTCAACCTTCACCGTATAGGCAAGTTGGCTGTCGGGATCATTCGCAGCTACCGATGGATCGCTGTTCGTGATCGTGAAGTTGACTGATGCGGGATCCTTCTCCACAAGGCTGATCGGCAACTGCGGGGAGGCGAGCCCTGTGATGGAGATCTTCGGCTGCACCACTTTGAGCGTCACGGCGATCGAGGACGCCCCGCCGTTAGAGGCAATGTCTATCCTACCCGTGTAAAGCCCGGCCGCAATGGTGGCAGAGTTAGTATACTGGATCGTAACCGTCTGGGTTCCCGCCGGAGCTATCCCGGCATAGGAGCTCGCGGGAAGAAATGCCATGGTCACCACGGGAGCGCCGGGACTTGTCTGCACATAGGCGATGCTTGTAACATTGAGGTTGGGTCCGCCAGCCGCTACCGTGTTCGAGATGGTGAACGTCATGTCCGGCGCTTTGGTCAAATAATTCGTCTTGTTGTCGATAGTGGACTTGTCCACCTTGAGGATCTGAGCGGAAATCTCCCACGCCCCCGCCATCATCAAGGCGACAGCCACAAAGGTGGCTCTCCACGCCCTCGAACTTCTTCCTATCGCTTTCATATCCTTCTCCTTATTTATTACTATGTGTGCTTAGGTAAACCTATACGTTTATTCGGAGAGGAAGAGGCAGTCGCCCCCGTAGCTGATGCCGAAGGTCGGGTTCTTGGCGAAGGCGCGAATGTGATAGGTGTTGCCCTTAATCAGACCGGTAAAGTTCACGTAGAATTTCGAGCTGTCGGGCGACGGCGTGACAACGCAGGTCAACCCATCGGCGTTTTTCGTCGGGTTGGCCGTCAGGTCGCAGTAGGCGCCATAGTTGACCGGCGGATTGGTCTCGACAATCGCCTCGCCGCCATTGTCGATCACCTTCGCGAGGATCGTGACGGACGAACCAGTGATCGTTACGACTTCAGCGGTGGAGATCACCGGCGAGGTCTTTTGTTTGAAATCATTGCCCCATGAGTTCACACCAGCCAAGGTAGCCGATCCTGTGGCCGTTCCAGATGCCACATTATAGAATATGAAAGAACCTTTGGCGACGGTTAGTTGGTAGGCGGCATTGGGTTTAATGAATGCGTACACGCCATAGGGACTCGTCGTGGTTGTCGTCAACACGACCCCCCCGGCATCCTTCAGCGTAACCGTCGCCCCCTGGAGCGGAGCGCCGGAAATATCATAGACGCGTCCGCTTATCACATTGTCAGTAGCCGCATGGAGGCCTGGACCTCCCGTCGCCGAGACGCCGTCCGTGACCATGTTCTTCGCGATATCCGGCCAAATGTTGGAAAAGATGATGGCGACCAAGGAGCCGCCGTCATGGTTAAGCTCGAACATGAAATTACGCATCGAGCCGAGTTCAAGCGTGTACCATTCGTTGTCGCACTTGTAATACCAGGAGTTACCCTCAAGGAATTTGCCGTAGCCATGAACGACAAAGTGGTGGGCCGGCCAAGTGTGCATGAAGTTGGGATCCTCACTGGGGGGGTCGCCCGCATAACCGTGGGATGGGCAACCGGCATCAAGGCCCGCTCTGACGTCAGCCCACGATGCCGCACCTCGTGCCGCATAGCCGAATGTGGGATAAGCGATGCTTGCGGAGGGTTTCGGGCCGGGACGGCCGTCATAGCCGTCCGCGCAGCTACCACCACTGAGCCCCATCGAAAAACTTGGATGGATGGTGAGGCATATATCAAAGCAGAATTTGCCGATCATTTTGCGTTCATCAACGGTCAGCGTCGCGCCGGGTTTGAGGGGCATCTTTGTGAAATCATACTTGCCGCCAACTCCATCGCCGCCCATGAACTTGAACCACTGCTCGAAACCGTGGAGGTTGCCATCAGGCGGAGGATCCCTGTGAAAGTCAGCACTGACAACCGAACGCCAGCCTATTTGCGGATCCTCGTTATAGGGAGCCATGCCGTCATTTCTTTGGTAGGCGTGATAACGGAGTATCTGCGAGATGACGGGCACCAAGGGGGCGGTTCCACAATTCGAAGCCTGCCCTTCCTTGTACTCAGTGCAATGCAGATCTGGGAAGGTGCCAGCGTTCGGGGGCGGACTGATCGGCGGCACTGCGTTCGTGTTATGGTTCAACGTATTGAGATTCTTCGGATAGGCATCGTCCGGCTCATGCCAAAAAGTCGGAGTGTAGTAGTTGAAGCAGGCCTCGCCATTGACATTTCCCGCACCCCATGTCGATTTCAACATCGGCTCGACGTACATGTTCAGGCGACTTTCAAAGTTTGTGCTCGCATTGAAGACGTGGTCGCCGCTGTCTTTGGTCTTCGACTTCTGAATAAGTTTATTCCACTTGGCGGTATTCGCATCCGCTGTCACAACTTCGGTGGGTTTCACCATCGTGCCGTTGGCCGGCGCCCCCTTCAAGGCACTGCGCTGCGCCTTCACTTTCTTAAGAACGCCAGCCTGAACCCGGCTGATTTGATCAGCGATTTTCGTGGTGGGGATGGTTTTACGGTTGAATTTCCCGGTGGCGGAAAAGCCAATGACGGGCTCGATCTCGTTGTCAGGCGAAGCGAGGATATAGCCTTCCGGGCTAAGAGAGACTGCATAGTAGAGGAGTTTCTGGCCATCCTTCACCGCTTTCACGGACTTGACCTTGCGATCAAGCAAAGCTTGGTCAAGATGCCCGGTACAGGCGAGCCACCCCTGCGCCATCGTTTTCGCCGTCTTGGCGTCAACTGGATCCGCTGAGACCACCCCTGCGACGAGTAGCGCAAAAGCCGCAATGGCAAGCAAGCCCGATCGCCCGTCACACCACATCCGTCCGCTCATAAGTCCTCCTGCGTTTTGTATTTTTGTGTTATGCATAATAATTAATCCTTCTCCACAATGGCCAATTTCTCAAATATTCAGTATTATATATAATGTGACTGGAAGAAAGTCAACCAAAACTACTACGACCAAAAACAAATTAAAAGTAATTACTTTTTTACTTTTTATGATTAAAAGCAATATGCATGCCAAAATAAAACAAACGCATTTGCCGCCTTCCCACGCCAAATTCGCTCCCACAATGAAGACTCTTTTTCTCAAAGTGGAGAAAACGATGCCTCCCATCTCAATTTAATTTTATACTTTTTGAGAAATCCTGCGGCGCGCCGCAGGATATGTTTTAGCTAAAAACCCCAGTAGGGACATTGCCCGCGCATCGGGACATCTGAACTTTCAACCACTTGATTTTTGAGCGTTCAGCGTTGAATGTTGCCCTGAACACCGAATTCGCCGCGGCGAATCTTCGCTTCGTGGCGACCCTGAACTTTGAACTTTGACCCTCAGTACCCCCATGCGCTACCATGAACCGCTATTCCGTCCACCTGCCGAGTCGGACAGTTTGATATTTCAAGCCGCCTATGGCTGTCCCCATAATCGCTGCCTCTTCTGTCCCATGTATAAAAGCGTCACGTATCAGACGCGCGACATCCTTGACTTGAAAAAGGAGATCACGTGGGCGGCGAAACGCTACCCATCGACCCATAGAGTTTTTCTTGCCGACGGGGATGTCATGCTTCTTGCTTTCGACCGGCTAGACGAACTACTTACGTGCTTAAATGCCGCATTCCCCCGACTCGCCCGCGTTTCTCTGTATGCGAATGGCTCTTCGATCCTCTCAAAGACACAAGACCAACTTGCGCGCTTGCGCAAACTTAAGCTCTCAACTCTGTATATCGGCTTGGAAAGCGGCAATGAGAACTTGCTTAGACTTGTGAAAAAAGGGGAGACGGCGACCGGCATGGTCGAAGCAGTCAATTTAGCGCAGGCCGTAGGGTTGCGTTGCTCTGTCATGATTCTCATCGGACTTGGCGGTAGAAACATCAGCAGGGCTCATGCGGAATTCACCGCGGAGGCCGTCAACGCCATGGCCCCCAAATTGCTTTCCGCATTGCGATATGTCCATTTCAGGGAATATCCGATGTTTGAGGGGTTCGAGCCTGTCACCGAGCATGAGGCCGTAGCGGAACTGCGGCATATCATTGCGGGATTAGAGCTTGACGGCACGGTGTTCCGCGCCAACCACACGTCAAACCCGATTCCGTTGGAAGGCAGATTCCCACGCGACAAGAGCAGACTGCTTGACGAACTTGATGAATTGCTTGCGCACGGCGGACTGGATCGATCAGGCCCCGGACACATGCCGTTCGCCTTGTAGGCCGTGCGGCTGGAAAGACATGGGGTTCAGGATTCAGGTGTGAACCATCCGCCGTACCGACACCGAAAATCTATCCCTGCCTCTCGAACAGCGCCCAGCAGGAGTGCCCCGTGTCAAAGAACCCAACCATGGAGAAGCCGGCGTAATATCTCGCTTTGATCTCGGCAAGGATGCCGTCCTCACTCGGGTCATGAAACTGATCGAAAACCCACTCTCCCGCAACTGGCCCCTCCGTCTCGCACGCCTCAAGACACACAAGGATGTTGTCACCCTTCCTCAACAAACCGGCTGGCCGCGACCGTGGCGGGCGGGCGCACGCCTCGGCCACAATTTCCGAGCAGCGGCGGGAATCGAACACAATGTCATTGATGCTGATTTTGGTGAATCTGATCACGTGATATAGGCATCCTGTCCTGGGGTGATCGACAATGCGGCAAGGCGGCCGGCGGCGGCGGCGACATCCTCTTGATCGAGGAAATGCCGGCGGTCAAGTTCGACAACACACTCGGGGGTGCCATCTGGTAGGCGGGGAATCTGTATTTTGCCGAACCTCGCAAGCCATTCGGCGTCGCGGGCGCCCAGCATCGATCGACAGCTCACGACAGAATCCACCCCTTCCATGTTTTTCGTCGGAGCGAACTGCTCCTCGCGCCTTCCCTCAAGTATCAAGGTTCTCTCGGCGAGGGGAAGCGCATCGAAGATGAAGCTCTCAAGCTTCACCGCATTAGGCTTGTCGGGGTCAATCCTCGCGCCGTCTGGACCGATATGCTTGACCTTCTTGTCCGCCCGGTGCCACGGAAGCCGAAGCCGCTCTCCCACGGTCATCCGTTCCACGAACGCGCGGCTGATCACATGAATCGCAGGGCTGCCCGCAAGGAAGACCAACCTGCCCTCCACGTCCGTGCGTTCGGCCAATTCCGCAGGTAAATCGCTGTATTCGATGATGGTAAGCCGCCCCTTTGAAACACAGAAATTGCCAAGCTTCTCATAGGGGCCAGTCTTCGGCAGCATGATTGAACTCATCTCCGATCGCTCAAGATCGTGAAGCCCGATGAACAGCGGGTCGACAACCGGAGCGAGCGGATTGTCGATTTGGAAATAGGAGATATGCTCGATGCCGCGGCGCCGCATGTCTTCAAGAGCCCCGGAGCGTCGCATCGCCAGCAGGCTTCCCCCGTGGCCATCTGGAGCGAGCGCCAGAGAGTGCTTTTCCTCAAGCAGCAGCTTGCCGTCGAATCCAATGGCAGGCATCGAGCCCTGAACGAAAAAGGTCACCCCTGAAACGTCCATGCCGAAATATTCATTCTCTCTGAAGAAACCACGCGTCGCGGAGTCGTTCATCACACTGGTCATGATATACCAGGGGATCTGATGTCCGTACTTCTCCGAGGCGCGCTGGATCACCTCGGCGAAATACTGGAAGAAAGATTTCCCGCGGACGGGCGTAATTTGGAAGGTGCCTTTGGGACCATCGTAGCCGAGCCGTGTGCCCTGCCCTCCGGCAACCGTAAACGCCGCGACGCTCCCTTTCTGGAGAAGCTCGACGCCCCTCGCCCGAGCATCAGTATATTTCTGTAGCTGCCGCGTGTCCTTCGTCTCCAGCGGGCAATAGGTAGCCGGAGCGAGATCATCAGGAAGGGTGGTCTCAGGCCTCCTGCGCACATAGGCGTCGGTAAGGCGGCTGATCTCCTCCCAGTCGATGGTGGAGAGCTGTCCGGCAAGACAAGCCCTTCGCGCCTCATCCAACTCATTCCAATAGCGGAGCAGATGCTCCTGCCCGTGACGCCTCAGCAAGGCGGAAAGCTTCGCTTCCACGATATGGCAACTCCTTGTCATTGTTTATTTTAATTCTGGTTGCGATAATATTCGATAAGACCTTTGTAGATCGAGTTGCCGCACTCCAGCGCCTTCACATAGCACACTTTGGACTGCAGCAATTTCTTGTCCTTCTTCAGCCGTTCCGCAATCATGAAATACAGGAGCGGTTCGCTCTCCGGATCAACCTTCCGCAGCAGGAGGGCGACGTCATCGGTCGACGCCTTGCCGAGCCACAGGGCGGCGCACACGCTGTACACAGGATCGCGGCGGTCCTTGTACTTCTCCATGATCGTCTCGGCGCTTTTCGTCCAGTCGCCGACACCGTGCCGCCAGCAGACGAAAATCTTCCAGAAATCGGGAAACTCCTCCGCGGGGGTTGGCACAAGCGCCACTTCCTTATAACGTCCTCCTGCGAGCAAATGGAGTATCTGATAGCGTCGCGCCTCCACAGGGCAGTACCCGACGAAATCCTTGTCATCCAGGCGCCCAAACACCGCTTTCCTCCGTATCTCGGCAAGTTTGAGATCCTTCTTGGACACCTCATCTCCCGCCTCCGCCATGGAACGCAGATAGTAGTCCGCCTTTTCTGGCTTCGGCAGATTGAGCGACACTTCAAAAAGCTCGAGGGCGGCCTTCCCTTTCCCAAATTTATGCGCCTCAAGGTATTTCGCATACTCGTCGACGGCCTCGATGCCCGCGTTGGAACGAAGCTTCGCAAGGGCGGTCAGCCGCCGCGGCTCTTTGTCGTCGGGATTCAGCTTCGCGCATTTACCATAGGTCTCAATCGCCGAAGGCCAGTCTCGTTCACGCGCAAAAACCAGACCGAGGAAAGCGAGAGCCTCTGGGAATTCAGGCTTCAACTCAACGGCCTTGAGGCAATAGGCTTTCGCATTGGGAGAGGCAGGACCGATGCATCGCGCAAGGAGGAAATTCCTTGATGGATTGTCGCGGTCCGAATCGCGCCAATCGGAATATAGTTGGAGCATCAATTCGTCCATACGCGCATTGGAAAGCAGATCCTGCAGGGATGTTTGGAAGGCGAGATCGCCCTTGCGGAGATTCATCAATTCAAGCAAACGGTCCTTCAACGAGGTTTTCACCGTCTGATCCTCCGAGGCGGCGTTGAACAAGAAGGAAGCGTACGACAAGGTCTTCTCAAAAGGTAGATCACTGACGGACAACAGTTTCAATTTCTCAAACGCCTCCGCCTTCTTGCCTGCCCCATACAATGTCTCGACCATCGCCAGGAGAGCGGAGTTCTTGTCCTTCGGAGTGATCAAGGTGGTGGCGGCCTTTGCGAATATCCTCACTTTATCGTCGAGAGAATCGGCCAACTCGGCCGCCTGACAGTAAAACTCGATGTTGTCAAAGCGCTCGGCCGCATAGGCATACGCATCACTCGCCTCGCTTTTCTTCCCGCTTTTGACAAGGGCGGTGGCATAGGCGCCCATCTGCTCGCAATTCAACTCCGTCTTTCCCGCCTTCGCATACTCCTCGGCCGCCTTTGCCATACCTCCGCTACGGAAATGCGAGTCAGCCAGCATGACGCGCATCTTTTTATCAGCCGGAAATTTCTCGACACCTTTCTCCAAGACGACAAGAGCCCCCGCATAATCCTGCGCTTTGAAGAGGGACTGCGAGACTGTGGCGATCGGCGATGGATCAGCAAGCCCGCCGTCGATGGCGGCGACGTACTCCGCCAAAGCCTCATTGAGCGCGCCCGACGCGCGGAGGCACTCGGCCATTTTCAGATGGATGGCCGAAGCCTTCTCCCCTTTCCCTTTCGCAAGCGCCTCGCGGTACTTTCCAACGGCTCCGGGGAAGTCCCCCGCATTGTACTCGGC
>CAYTFM010000177.1:0-17881 GCA_964436735.1 uncultured Victivallales bacterium
ATCCCAACGGGCTTGTCCCGTTGGTGAATCAAATCAGTCGGCTACTTGTGCGGGCTATCAAAATTCTCGACCCCCGCGGCCTTGCGCCGTGGGTGAGCGAGATCATGTGTGACAAGCTGCGGGCGAAGCCCGCCTAATTTATGATAAGGCCGTCAGAAGTTGCCGCGTGTCACGCCAGGCTTGCGGCCGTGGTTGTGCTGTCTAACCTCCAGGGAGGATCGGTTCTGAAGCGGTTGACGAACGAACGGCGCAGCGCTCCTCGTTCCTCCAGATGGACATAGCACTCGCGGTGGCATGATTTGCCGCAGACGCAGGCCGCGTAGTTGTTGGGGAAACCCCAGTAGTGCTCCGCCGCCATTTTCCGCACGGCCCGCGCCTCGTCGGGGCTCAGTTTGCGTTCCCCCCTGGCGATCTCCTCGCCGTGGGGAAGAGCGGCGTACGCCTCCGGAGGGATGAAGGGATTTCCCGCCGAGGCCGCCCCCGCATGATAGGCGGCGCATTGCCATTCATCCAGCGTCCATGACGGCACGCGTACGCCATCCCAGTTACTTATGCGCTGTTCTTGTGACGAGATGGCGCGCCCCGGACACCCTTTGGCGCATTTGCCGCAGTGGTCGCATAGGGTGGGGCTGGCGACGAGATCGGGCTCCAGTTCGGCGTCGGTCAGAATGAAGGCGAAGCGCTGGAAGGGGCCGAACTCGGGAGTCAGGAAGAATCCGCCCATGCCGATCTCGCCCAACCCGCACAGATAGGCTCCCTGCTCGGGGTCGATGATCACGTCCGGGGCGGGTCTTCCCGGAGCCACCGGCATCGACCGGACATTGAATGTCTGGCTCATCTCGGGGTCAGTGCCTTTGTCGTCGTCGGGACGTCGGTCCTTTTCCGCCATCAGCGTGACGGCCTCGTAGCCCGCGTCTTCCACGAGATTGGCGACCCTGCGCATGGCGGCGGGAGCGAAACGGGTGTCGATGCCATGCGCTCCCATCGCCGTGAGTTGGTAGAAGTTGGTCCCCGACTCGATCCCGCGGAAAGCCCCGCGCAAGACGCGGAACCCCAGCGCGATCACTGATGCGGCCGCCGGCGCTATCGCCCGTGGATCATGGCATGCCGGCGTTCCCTCGAAACGGGAGATCGCCCCTATGCCCACCAGATCCACGCCGTACTCTCGAGCTTTCCGTTTGACAATCGCGCTGTCCAGCATTGCGTATCCTCCTTGTTGCGTTTTCCGTGCGCGTTTCGAAAACTACCTGTGTGCGGCTCTTACGATGCGTGCGCCCCGGACGCCGCGCCGGGCTCCGACCTCGGATCGACCTTCCATGGCTTCACGGTGCGGAACGGGTTGATGAATTTCCTGCGCAGTCTTCCCTTGCGCTCGAGATTGGCGAGGCACGCCCGCAGGCAGCCTCCGCACTTGGGGGGATTGTAGCCATGCAGGCCGCCGGGGTATTCCCGCTGTATTCTCTTCTGGTAGGTCTCGAACTCCTCAGGCGTGATATGCTTCTTCCCCCGCAGAAGATCCTCGCCGCCGGGGAGTCCCTCGTAGGCGTCGGAGGGAAGGAACGGGTTCGACTCCTTCCTGGCCCCCTGATAGTAGATGAAGCAATCCCATTCGTTGAGCCGCCCCCATTCGATCGCGCGGCCCGCGATCTTCACCGAGATGGTCTCCTTGGCCGAGATACAGTTTCCCGGACAGGCTCCGACGCACGCCATGCATTTGTCGCAGATCGGAGGACCGTCGTAGAGTGGATCGGGTTCGAGTTCGGCGTCGGTCAGGATGAATGCCTGACGGTTGAGCGGTCCGAAGTCGGGGGACAGGAACATCTTGCTGTGGCCGATCTCTCCCAGGCCGCAGATGTAGGCGGCGATGCGGAATTGGAAAATGATGTCTGGCGCGGGGGCTCCCTCGCGGACGGGAACGGTGTGGCGGGCGTGCCTGCCGCATTTGGTCTCCTCGGGGGACGCCTTGTCCCCCGGCTTGCCGTCCATGTCCGACACCGGACCTCTTCCCCCGGTGTTACGGTACACGGCGGCCTCGTAGCCGTGATCCTCGATGAAGCGCCCGGTGTTGTACAGCGTCTGGGGTGCGAAATCCTCGTTTATGGCGGCGTACCCCAGAGATGGATATTGATAGAAGTTCGTGCCTTCCTCGATGCCGCGCACGCATCCTCTCTGTATCCTGAAGAGCATGCCGATCATGGATTTCGCCCTCGGGCTGATATGCCGCGGATCCATCTCCGACGGCGCGCCGTCGAAGCGATCCATCGGGGCGATGCCCACGGCGTCGGCGCCGCATTCCCTGGCGAATTCCTTTACCATTTGAGATGTCAGCATCGCGCGCTCCTCCCTGTGTTGATTGACAAGGTCACCCCTTCTTGCGCAACATTTTGCCGATCGTCTTGGCCGCCTTGGAAAGCGTGGCCGCGCGGTCGACCGGATCGATCCTCCCCGATTCGAGGAAAAAGCTCGGGAAGGACTGCCCCAGCGAGGCCACCACCTCGCCGTCACCGTTGAAAATCGGCACGCCGATCGAGGCGACATCCATGGCGGACTCGTTCTTGCAAAGTGCGACGCCCTCTGCCCTCACACGCTCCAACGCTTTCCGCAACGCGGTTGGATCGACGATGCTATGAGGCGTGCGCCGCTCCAACTCCGTGCTCGACAAATACCGATTGAGTTCGTCCTCCGGCATCCATGCGAGGAGCACCTTGCCAGTCGCCGAGCAGTGCAGGCTGTCAAGCCATAGTTGCCGCCGTGTGATGGCGATCGCGCCGCCTCCTTCTACCAATTCCATGCAGAGCAGCGCGAAGCCGTCGCGCGCTCCCAGGAAGACGAGATCGCCGGTTTTTGACGCCACCTCTTTCATGACGCCGCGCGACAGTTCCCTAAGTTGGCCCCAGCGGTCCGCCGCAACACCCAGCGCGAAGCAGCGAGGTCCCAGTTTGTAGCGACGGTTCTCCGTCTGCGACAGATAGCCAAGGTCGTGGAGCGTCCGCACGATGTTGCTGGCCGTGGTGGCGTTGACGCCTATCGCCTCCGCCATGTCCACGAGACGCGTCCCGTCGTTGGTGGCCGCCGTGTGCTCCAGAATATCCAACGCCCTTTTGATCGATTGGATCATTGTTCCGTATCCTTGGTTAACATTCAATAATATTGGATAACATTCATTATTATAGTATAAGAGCGCCTTCTTGTCAAGGGGGAGGTTTTCATCTGCCTTGACGTCGGAAAGGGAGGAATACTGGCGGTCTCGGATACTGAGGTGTGGCGCGTGGAGACGCCTGTGAGGCGCGGAGAGGCGCGGAGAGGCGCGGAGAGGCGCGGGGGCGTGACCATCTGTGGCGTCGCGAAACTCGTGCGCCGCGCGGTTGGCAGTTAGCCTTCGAGCGGCTTGTTCTCGAGCAGCCTGACCTCGAGCTGGTTGAACGGCATCGCGATGTTGTTCGCGCGGAAGGCGCGGTCGATGCTGAGGCGGACTTCGGAGGGTGTCGCGCTGTCGTCCACCTCGGCGATCCATATCCTCAGTTCAAGACTAATGGCGCTGTCGGCGAAATGGGACAAGAGCACGGCGGGCGCGGGCGACGTCAAAACCTTCGGCTGCTCGGCGGCGCACGCCAGCAGTATCCGGCAGGCGTGCTCAAGATCAGTGCCGTAGGGCACGCTTATCGCGAGATCCAGACGCGCCCGGCGGCCGTTGCCCGTCCAGTTCGTGATCTTCGTGTTCAGGATGTCCGTGTTGGGGATCGTGATGACGGCGTTCCTTTTGGTGACGGCGGTCGTCTCCCGGATGTTGATCTTCTGTATCCGCGCGAATTTTCCGTCGATCTCGATGATGTCGCCTGGTTTGAGTATGCGGCCGAAGAGAATGATAAGGCCGCTGATGAAGTTGTTGATGATGTTCTGCAGGCCGAACCCGATGCCGACGCTCAGGCCGCCGGCCACGATGGCGAAGTTCAACAGGCTGACGCCGAAGACATTGAGGAGGATGGCCACATAGGCGCAGCCGAGGGCATAGTAGAGAAGGGTTTGCAGCGAGGGCACGACGCCGTGCTCAAGCTTCTTGCTCAGCATCTTGTCTATCGTGGCCGAGAGCACCGTGTAGAGCGTTTTGAACATGAAGAAAAGGAAGACCGCCGCCACCACCGAGATGATCGACAGGTGGATGCCGAGCATCGTGGCTTTGGCCGTCAGTATGGCGGCCAGCACATTGATGCCCAGCAGCCTGTCCGAAGCCCAGAACGCCACGCCCGAAAGAATCACGAGCCACAGCAGCGGCACGCCCATGCCGACGAGCACCGCTTTGCTGAGTTCGCGCGCGCTGCTTCCCTGATGCCCCGTCTCCACCCATGCGACAAAGAACGCGCTGGCGGACATCCCCAACTGCACGCCGATGGCGACCGTGAAGAGGAGCATGGAGGCGAACATTGAAAGGAGCGGGTAGCCGAGGACGCACGACGCGATGGCCGGCCAGCAGAAGAGCGCGCACATGGTTGAGAGTATCTGTTCTGTGTGAGGATACGGCAGCTTCGCATGTCTCCGCATCAAAAGGGCGACCACGAAAAGGCAAATCGGCCACAGCAGTCCCAGCAATGAAAGTTCGATGTCCACCGCCTGCAGGACATTGCCCGTCACGTAAAGCCAGAACAGAGGGCGTAACGGTGATGGCAGGCGGGTGTCGCGCACGATCTGCTTCAATGCCCATGCGGTGTCCATCCCCCAGGCGGCCACAAGTATCACGGCCAAGCGGTACTCCAGCAGCGCCTCCGGAAAGTCGATCATGTGGCTTGATATGAAAATACTGAGGGCGGCCGCAAGGCAGATCCAGCCACGGTGCAGCAGCCATATCGCTGATTTGGGTTTCTCCATCGTGCCGCGGCCAAAGTATGAGAATTTGAAGACAAGCCGTCCGGCGAGATAGATCAAACCAAAGAACAGGATGTTGAGGAGGGTGAGGGTCACCAGCTCGGCGGTCGTGTCTGGAAGCTCCTCGTCGATGGTGGCGGGGATGAGTTTCCACCATACGCCGACGTCGCCGGGCATGTCGCTCCACATGCCTGGATCGTACCAGGCGGTTGGCATCCCGAAGAAGAAGAAACTCGTCTGCTTCATCTCGTCGTTGTTCAGTTCGTCGGTGTAGCTCTTGACCTTCGCCTGCAAGACGTCGATCCCGGCCATCGTGCTGTCAAGCTGGGCCTCCGCGACGGACATTTTCTCCAGTGAGCACTTTATGCTTGTGGAATATTTCGCGAGGATGCGGTTGGTTGCCGAATCCTCGTTGGTCGTCAGCGTGTCCAGCTCGTTTTGCGCCTCCTCCATGATGAGCGTGTATTTGCTGATGATGCCGTGCAGCTCTTGGGCGTCTCTGATTTTGTTCTTGATGTTCGCCTCCATGGCGAAAATCTCTTTGGAGATCAGGCGGTACTGGAAAGGGCTGTAGTAGTTGCTGAGAAGAAGCAGACGCAATTGGGCAAGATGCATCTCGGAGTCTGTCGAGATGAGCCGCAGCTCTTTGCATTTCGCGTCCGCCCTTTGCGCGTAGAAGTCAAGGCTCTCCATGATGTCGGTGAATCGCAGATCGCTGGAACTCAGCAGGTTGCCCCAGCGGTTGGCTTTGAAGTTCTGTTCCTGGGCTTCCAGCCGCGGCGCGCCGAGCGTCAAGAGCGACAGCGCGAGCGTAAGCAGCAGAATCGCAGGTATGGAGGGACGGTGTGAGGTATGCATGGCGAAACGTATCATGCCTGATCCTTGCATGCAACTGGAAGGCGTGATCGGCGAACCATCCATGACGTGGTGGCTCTCGCTGGCGAGTGGTCAACGCCGCGTCGTCATTTACCCTGGGGTCAGCTGGACGCTTCCGCCCGGCGGCAGTTTGAGCGTGCAGGGCATCGCCACTTCGCGTCGCATTCCTTCTTGCTGGAGTGTCGCATGGTCGAGGCCGCCGATGTGCAGACGGACCGAGTGCGCCCGATTACCGCGAATGACGACCTCCTCAGCCCTTCCGTCCTTCCAGGCGCCGTCGATGGAGAGACCGCCTGCGGCGCGGATCCCGCGGAAGGTGAGGTTCCGCCAGTTACGCGGGATGGCGGGGAAGACGTGCAGCGACTCGCCGCGCGTCTGGACAAGCAGTTCGTAGATTGCCGAGGCGGCCCCCATCATGCCGTCAAGCTGCATGATCTCGCAGTCCTCAAGCCTCATTCCCGCGGCATTGCTTTTGTGGAAGACATTATTCCGCAAGCCGTCGGCGTAGAGCTTCTTGAAGACATGGAGGCTGATCCCTTTGAAGCGCGGTATGTAGACGGAGGAGAACCCCTCGTTGAGAAAGAGGTCGCGCCACAGGCGCAGGTGCTCATAGGCGGCTTCGGGGCGCCCCGTGCGGGCGAGGATGATGGCGCTCCAGGGCATGGACCATTCGCTGGCGTCGCCGAGGCCGAGGTTCACCCAGTGGTCGATGGAGTTCTCGATGACTTCGCGCTGATCGGGCGTGGGTTCACCGAGCGTGTCGAACGGATAGATGCTGGCGAGATGCGAGTGGTGGCGGTGCGGAACGGCCAGATCTTGTCCTTCCCACACGGCGATGCGCTGGTTGTCCGCCGCTCCGACAAGCGTGTAGGGCGGCGTCTTCCGTTTGACCGTCAGCCACGACTCCTCCGGCTCGACACCGAGCTCCGAGGCGGTTTTGATGAGCGCGTCGGCGAGCAGGTGGATGGCGGCAAGCTGGAACGAGGAGTTTCTGCCATTTCTGATGAGTCGATTGTAGAATTGGTTGGGGTCGTCGCAAGGAACTGGTTGGCCATATTCGGGCGAGACGCTCAGCGCAAGCGCGAGCGAATCGCCATCGGGCTCCAGCATGGCCTCGTAGACGCGCATGACGCCGCGCATGAGCGGCAGGGCGCGGGCGCGGAGGAACTCCTTGTCGCCGGTATGGAGGTACTGAAGCCAGGAGAGTTGGGCGAGCCACGCCAGGCAGCCTTGGTCGAGCGCCCCCATGGTGCACAGGCCGCCCTGAAGAACCGCGCCACGGTCGTCGACCGAGTGGGTGAGCAGGAGGCCGTCGTCGATGCCGAAGAGGAGCTTCGCGTTGCGGCGCATAACGACTTTAAGCGATTCGAGCCAATCGAAGAGGGGGGCGAGGTGGTCCGTGGCGCCGCAGGGGAAGGCGAGCGTGTAGATCTGCTGGATGTTCTCGTTGACGGTGTAGTCGCCGCACCACGGCGGGAATTGATACTCCTCGACCCACGGTCCCTGAAGGGCGCACGGCAGCGCGCTGTTCGGATTCGTGGCGCAGGCGAAGCGGTACACCGCGTAGTCCATGAACATGGAAAAGAATTTCGAGGGCAACTCAATTTCAGGTTTGCCGTCCCAGAACTTCCGCCACCAGGCGCGCGTCTCCGCCAGGAACGTTCTCTCCGCGGGAGCGGATTCGAACTCCGCGAGCGTCGCTGCTCGGGCGGCGTCGGCGTCCGCTCCGGGGCACATGCCGATGAGCAGCCTCCCGGTTTCTGACTTCGCGACCGCCGCCATGGCCGGATCGTCGGGGCACTCCTGCGCCCAGCCGACGAGCCCATCGCCTTCGAAGCGGGAAGGGGCCTTGAAATTCATCGAGGTGAATTCGTCCCCCACCCATTCCCACGATGGTCGTGCTTTGACGGCAGTGACGAGCCCGCTCGGATCCTTGATGAGCAGCAGCGGGCGACGGGGATGCAGGGCCAGTCGCAACGTTTCCTTGCCTTTACCCTGCATGCGGATACTCAGAACCCCTGTGCCGACGTCCAATTCTCCCCGCGCCGGAATCGTCCCATCCTGTAGCGTCAACTCGAAACGCCCCATGGGGAGCCGTGTCGGGTAGCGGACCCCGGGAGGCATCGGCTGCCGGAGCTTCTGGAACACGTCCTGCACTTTCGACGGATCGGACGGATCGTCAGCGGCTTTCAGGCGCTCGTAGCTCATTCCCTCGACAATGAACTCCGCGCCGCGGTGGTCCCAAAAGTCGGAGCGGTTCACCGTGATGTGCAGCTTGTCGACGCCCCAGACCAGCGCGCCGAACATGCCGTTGCCCATGGCGACGCCGGCGTGGGTCCTCGGCAGGGGGAACTCGAACGTGGCAATTCTTTTTCGCTTCATGCTGCGCCCCATGGGCATCCTCCTTGTGGTGGTTTTCCGCACGGCGCGCTTGACACGATGCGGAGGTAATGTTATAATGTGCATTATAGCATGAACAAAATAACGCCGCAAGAGGGGAATCGGAAAAATGGCGGACACGGGGCGTCAGAAGATCTTCTCGCATCTGCTCATGCGCATCGTGAACGGCGAGCTTCCGCCGGGGGGGAGAATTCCCACCGAGACGGAGTTGGCGGCGCAGTTCAGGGCGGATCGCATGTCGGCGCACCGCGCCGTGAAGCTTCTTGAGGAGAAAGGGGTGATCCGACGGAACAAGAAGGGCGGGTCGGTTGTCGCGAAAACGCCTGAGCCGTACCTACGGCGCAAATTGGAATGTGTGTTCTCACGGCGTGTGGCCGTGATCGCCTCGCTCAAAAAGTCCATCTGTCCTTTTCATTGGAACGAGGCCACCTTGTATGAGATGGAGCGTGGCTTCGCGAAGCGCGGCCTCCGCATGTCGCATGAGGAGCTGCCGCCGGACGCCGTCGAGTCCGATCTGGATTCGCTGCTGGAGAAGATCGTCGCGGGGAGCGTCGCCGCCATCGTCCTCATCCCGGAGAGGGAGGAGTTCGAGCTGTACCAGAGGAGCGCGGGGCTTTTGCTGCGCTACCACAGCGACATTTATGTGTTCGATCGGACGGGCACGCTCATCCGAGACCTCCCCTTCCACACCTTGTCGCTTGACCCTTTCAGGGAGGGGATGCTGGCGGGCGAGTATCTCTATCAGAAGGTGTCGCGGGACATCGCCGTATGGCGGTCGCCTGATTTTGTGTATAAGTGGATGGAGGAGCGGGTCAATGGTCTTGTCGCCGGCGTGTGCCGGATGTCGGACGGAGCGGCCGCGCCGGAGATATGGGACATCTCTTCCCGCGGCGACTATCAGCCGATATGCGAAAGGCTTGCCGGCTTCTCTCGGCACTATGCGCTGATGGCGCCCAATGACGAGTTCGCGGCGCGTCTGCTGGACTATGCGGCCCAACGTGACCTGCGTGCGCCGCGTGATTTCTCCATTATCGGCTTCAACAATGTCCCCGACTTTCGCACGCACAATCTCACGACAGTCGCTCCTCCTCTTGAAAGCATCGGCGCGCTGATCGTCCGTTTTGTCTGCGAGAACGGATTTCCGAAGGACGAGGGGGGCTTGGTGAACATCCGTCTGGCCTCGAAGGTCATCGAGCGGCAGAGTTGCAGGATCGTTGGCGAGGAGTCCGTAGGTGGAAATGAACGCAAGAACGCACTGCGCCCCTGGCGCGCAAAGAAGAAGGGAACGGAAGCGTATGCGGCAAAACCGTGACATGCGTGGACATCGTGCGGGGACAAGTGTGTCCTTTACGTTGATCGAGCTGCTGGTGGTGATCGCGACCATCGCGATCCTCGCCAGTCTGCTGCTGCCGGCGTTGAAGAATGCGAGGAGTTTCGCCAGAGGCGTTGACTGCAAAAACTCCGAGAAACAACTGTTTCTCGCATTCAACATGTATGCGGACGACCATGGCTCGTGGACGACAGGCACGGTTTGGAACGACATCAGCGATCTGGCCGACGACCAGCATTGGGCCGTTCTCCTCATCGCCGGCAATTACATTCCTGGCATCAGGCAACCCAGTGGCTATCAGAGCACGAATACTGTTGTGCCTAACTGCAAGGAGAACATCCTGTACGTCAGTTCGGCGAAGGCGAACTATGCGAACTCGTACATCATACCCGACCAGCCTGGCTCATGGGTGATGTTCAATGGCTACAACCAGACAGGCATCGCCAACAAGAAGCCGTCCCAGATCAAGAGTCCCAGCATGACCGTCGCTCTCCTCGAGAACGGCATCGAGCCCAACACCGGCTGCAACTACTCCGTCCCCGACTATCGATGGCTGCCCGGCGGAACCTTTGGGAGCTACATACGGCCGATACACCGAAATATGATCAACTGCGCCTACGTGGACGGTCATGTGACCGACAACAGCTACGCCGAGTTCTCGCGGTCCAGCGCGACGGAGGCCCAGGCGGTATGGGACAAATTCTTCGAGGTGGTCAACAAATGAGGGGCGGGAAATCCCCAAAGGAGGAGGCGAGATGACGTCATGTCGTGAGACGAGGGCGCGGGAGGCGAATGTGCCGTGGCTGTGTGGCGCTGCCATCTTATTACATACCTTCCTGTCGACGGCTGCGGCTGCCGCGGCTCCGGAGCGGGAACTGCTGTTCAACGGCTCGATGGAGCTTGGCGAGACGGGGAGGGCGGCGCCTGGGTTCTATCTGCGGACATGGTTCACCCCCGAAGCGGCCTATTGCGACACGCGGGGCTCGCATGTGCCGCTCACGGTTTCGGGCGGAGTGGCAGGCATGTGCGTGAAGGTTCCCGGTGCTCCTGGCCTGGTGGAGTACAATCTCGAGTCGGAGCCGTTCCCCATCGACTTCGACGGCGAGGCGGTTGTGTCATTCAGCGTGAAGGTGGGACCAGGAGAAGGTGGCACCTTCCACCCCACCGATTCCCTTTCTCTTGATTTCCGCTGCTACAATCATGCTGTCCAGTACGGCACGGTTGCCGAACGCTATCCGGTGCTCGAGAGCTATCGCTTCACGCCCACGACGGAATGGAAAGAGCACACCGTGAAAGTGCCGGTCAAGAAATGCTATCCCTACACGGCCAAGTTCCGCTATGGATCGCCCTCAGCCGCCCTGAACGCTTTGTTCGTCGACAACCTTAGTGTGCGGCCTGCCGGACAGGCGGGGCGAGCGTGGCATGACGAGATCGCGGCGGTCGCGGATCATGACATCCCCGCCTATTTTGAAGGCGAGTCGGTTCGATTCGCCGTCCGCGCCCTGCTCAACAGCTCCGCGGCGGAGGAGATGGTCGAGGCGACCGTGAGGGATGACCACACGGGAGCTGTCGTCCTCACGGCTCCGTTCCGGCTCGCGGAATCGGCGACGGCTCTTGGCGGTGACGATTCCCGCTCCTTGTATGTGGGAGAGTGGAGGTTGTCCGTCCCGCGCTTCGGCAGCTTCAGCGCGTCGTTCACGCGGAGTGGGGCCGCGCTTCTGTCGAAAGGAGGCGACTTCGTCGTCCTGCATCCGATGGTGAGGCATCCCCGCTATTCACCGGGATGGACGATAGGGACGAATGGCGACGGGATCGTGCAGTTGCAGATCACCCCCGAGGTGTTTCCCACTCGACACGCTGTTGTTCCGAACGTGGAGGCGGTGTACGATCTGGGAGTTCTCGCCGGCATGCAAACGCTGCGCTTCTGGGGTGACTGGAACATGATCGAGCCCGAGGAGGGCGTATTGAAGAGCGGCATGGCGGGGAGCGAGCTCAAGGTCGCCCGCGGCAAGGGATATGACGTCATCTTCGCACTCGGTTGCACGTTCACGCACGCGCCTCCGGCCGGCAAGCCTCTCAAGGAGTTGAAGGGGTGTCTGCCGGCGTGGATGTATCAGAAGCACACCGTACGCCCCGGTGTGGCGCTGCCCCCGGTCGACATATGGAACCGCTACGTGGATTTCTGCGCGAAGACCTTCGGCGGCCAGACCGACTTCTGGGAGATCGTGAACGAGCCGGCGAACGGATGGACCGCCGACGAGTACATGCCCCTGCTCAAAGCCGCCTATGCGACCATCAAAGCGGATCGCCCCGAGGCGGTCGTGATCGGCAACGGGGCGACAGGCGACCTGGGATTGCGCCCGTTGGGCTGGACGAAAGACCTCGTCGAGCGGGGGCATGAGGAGTACCTCGACGCCATCGCCTTTCATCCATATGGCGCCGGGCTCGACTCGCAGAATGGCGACTACTTCAAGTTCAGCGACCTCGTGGCCGGCATCCGCGCCCTTCTCAAAAAGGACCGCCCGCTCTGGTGCACCGAATGCTTCTACCTCGCCTCGGCGACCATCAAACAGGGACGGAGCGGCGAGGAGCAGGCGGCCTTCGCCGCCGGCGACGCCCAGCGGCATTACCTCGACTCGCTCCTCAACGGCGTCGTCGCCAACACCTCGCTGGTGTCGATGAATTTCATGAAAAGAAACAAAAGCGTGCCGACGAGCTGCGTGCCCAACGAGGTGGCCGCCGGTTGCAACGCGATGTCCTTCCTCATGAAAGATATGGCGCAGGTGGAGAGACTTTCCGTCAACAAGTTCATCCGCGTGGCTGTGCTGGAGAGCGCGGATCATGCGAAAGGACTCGGTTTCATTTATGATCTTCGACCATCGGGCTCCACCTGGATCATGCATGAGGATTCTAAGGGTGCGCTCACCTTCTTCGATTTGTTCGGCAACAAAATCGCGATGGACCGAGAGGCGAAACTCACGCTTGATCCGATCTTCGTGACTGGCGCGCCGGCCGCGCTGAAAGAACTTTTCACGAAGTCCTCGTACCGCGCGGCCGACCCTGTCCGCATCACCGCCCGTGCCTTTGGCGACACCGTCTGGTTTGGCGGCAGAAACACGACGGGGATGCCGGCGAAAATGGAGACGACGTACGCGTCGTCCGAAGCTCTTGTCCTGCCGTCCATCGAATTCCTCTTCCAGCGGAACAACTACAATCTCGTGTCGGTTCCCGGTGCGGTGAAGGGACGGTTAGACGGTCTTGTGGTTCCCTGGCGATGCCTCGTTGACGGAAGCGAGGCGGGAACGGGCACACTTCCCATCCTGCCATCGCATGGCGAGCACGTGATTCCCTCGGGAGCCCCTTTGCGCCTCGTGATGAGCCAAGGCAGCGCCCTTTCCGTCGAGGCGGACGCCGAGAGTTTGCGCGTCAAGGTCGAGGTCAAGGATGGCGAGATCGTGGCTCCGAAGGGGGAGAGCCCTTGGGAAGGCGATGCCCTTGAAGTGTTCATCGATGCCGACCCGTTCCACCGGATGGATCTGGACGCGGTCAGCAGTGGCGACGAGAAGATGAATGTCTCCCAGTATGCGTTCGCCGCGCTTCCTCCCAAAGACGGCGCCGCCATGTGGAGCACCAACTATCGGCGCGGCGCGTTCAAGACGCGGGCGGCGTCCCGCATGGAGAGGACGGCCGAAGGCTACATCCTCACCGCATCCATACCGATCGAGGAAATCAACCCGCTTCTCACGCTTCCGGAGATTCTCGGCATCGACGTCGAGATAGACCATGTCGACGCTTCGGGCTCCGCCGTGAAGGAGTCGCTTGGTCCGCGCCCCGGCGAGTGCTGGCGAAGCCGTCTGCAGTATCCTCTTTTCAAGCTTCCGCCCGCAACCGTCGCCACGCTCACCGCGCGCGGTTTGGAACTCTTCGGCGCGAAGCTGATCGAGAATGGAGACGTGGAAAGGCTTGACGAGAAGGGGTTTCCAACCGGGTGGGGTGTCAGCAACGAGGGAAGGCCATTCCTCAAGGTGGACGAGCATGGCGGCTTCGGGGAAACGCGTGGATTCGTGATCAGTGTCGACAAGGAGCAGGCGGATCGTGTGCCCGAAAAGCCTCTTTGCGTTTATCAGCGATTGCCATGCGCGCGCAATTCGAAGAAGACGCTCAACGTCCAACTCATGGTCAAAATGGACGATCTGCGTGTCGTGAGGGAGGAGCACCCTTCCGGATACTGCTCAGGCTTTTTCACGATGGTGCACTATTTCGACGGGACGGCGAACCGGCATCTGCAGAATGAGGGCATTGGGCTGAGCCAGTCGATCGTCGGCTCAAACGGCTGGCGGTTGCTGCAGTTTCAGTCGGAGATCCCTGACACCGCCACGGAGATCACGCTTTCGATCGGACTCCGCGGCAAGGTCGCCGGAACGGTCGCCATTGACAACGTCACTGTGACGTGTTGCGACTAGTAAAGCTTACGGGGGGGCATCGCCCCCCTAAGCTTTCACTTTTTCTTCCGTTTCTTCTCGACGTTGCGGGCGGCCATGGAGGAGACGGCCGCCTCGGCGTCCTGCTTCTCCAGCGTCTCAGGCCAGTGCGTGGAATCCGTCTGTTTGCCGTCGGCGTCCACCGGGGCGAAGCGCAGGAAGATGCCCCAGGCGCTGCCTCTGTTCGAGTCGATGGCGATCAGCGCCTCGTGCTCGCCTTTCGCGGCGTCGAAGGGGATCGTGGCGGCGTCGGCGTGCGCCGGATTGGTGCCGTTCGGATCGCAGAAGACTTCCTTGCCGTCGATCCACATTTTCACCGGTCCGTCGTAGCCGAGGAAGGCGGCCATCCGCAGGGCGGCGGAGCAGCGGAAGCGGCAGGCGTAGTAGGCGAGAACGGAGCCCGCCTTGGCGAACTCCTGGTTCCGGCTCATGAATTCCCCGAAGGTGCGCGTCTCGAGTCCGAGTGATTTCATGTTTTTCGGATACGCGAGGTCTTTAACCGGATGGCGCGGGAGCAGCTTGCTCACGCGGCAGGTCCGCACGAATGAGCAGCGGCGGCTTTTCTCGAGCGCCTTGCGGAGCTCCGCCGGGATGGAGACGGTGGCCTTCGGCTTTCCGCACCAGGCGGGGATGTACGCCTTCTCGGCCGTGAAAAGCTCCTCGGCCATGGCGCGGATCTCGCCAGGGGAGCAGACGGCGGCGGAGAGCGGGTCGGCGATCATCGCCTGGATCGCCGCCTCGCGGTCCTGGTGGAGCACGCCATCGACGCACAGCTCGAAGACCGCCATGTTCGAGCGGCACATGGCGGCGCACTGTTCCGGAAGATTCCCGAAATAGGTCGGCATGAAGCCGCGCCGGTCAACGAGCACCGCCACCTCGACGACGCCGGTCTGGGGAAGGTTCGGAATGAGGTTCGTGTTCGGGACGGAGGCGTAGATGACTTTTTTCCGGTCGAAGATGTGGGCTTCGATGATGTCCGAGGCGTACTCGTGGCCGCGGGTGAGCGGGATCGCGTCCTCGCCGTCCGCCATGCGTCGCCGCCGCTCGTCGGTGGCCTTGCGCCAGTTGGGCCAGTTGTCGGCGTAGAAGCTGGTGCCGCCGAGATATCCCTCGCGGCAGTGCTTCTTCAGGAGGTCCTTGCGTTTGCGGTAGTAGGGAACGTATTCCGAGAAGTGGCCGCAGCTCTCCGTGGAGAAGTAGCCGAAGTTCGTGATCAGATCGCAGCGGATCGGGAAAGACTCGATGGTCTCGGGGTTGCGCGCCGCCTCGCGGAGGACCGGCAGCATGTCATAGCCGCGCCAGAGCAGCTCCGTGAACCAGGCCAGATGGTTGATGCCGCCGCACTTCCAGATCAGCTCGTCGTAGGGCACGCCGAGGATGGAGGCGATCTGCCGCGAGTTGCCCTGCACGGAGTGGCAGAGGCCGACGAACGGTTGATTAGTCGCGCGCACCGCTCCAAGGGTCATCATGGACATGGGGTTGGTGTAGTTCATGATGAGGGCGTTGGGGCAGAGGCGTTTCGCGTCGGCGATGATCTCGAGGAACGGCGGAAGCGTGCGCAGGGTTTTCATCACGCCCCCTGGTCCGATCGTGTCGCCGATGCACTGGTCGATGCCATACTTCAGGGGAATGTCATTGTCGTGGCGGACGCAGGCCGTGCCGGAGACCTCGATGGTGCTGATAAGGTAGTCGGTGCCTTTCAGGACTTTGCGGCGGTCGGTCGAAGACTCGACGCGCCAGTGCTTCCTGCCCATGAGGTCGAGCAGGCGCCGCATCAGGCGGGCGTTGATCTCCAACCGCGAGGCGTCGATGTCCACGAGTCCGATGACACCCTCGTCCAGCCCCTCGATGTTTAGGATGTCCGTGAAGAGGGGCTGCGTGAAACCGCTTCCCGCTCCGAGCAGCGTGATCTTGGTCATGAATCGTCCTTCCCTGTGTGGTATTCGTTGGGGAGCCGCGCTCCGTGTTTTCTGAAAAATTACCATGTTGTGCGAATTCACCTCGCACCATAAGGTAAGTCTATTGCACTCACCACGGCTTGACAAGAGGTCTGTTTTTGATATTATTTAACAATATGTGATGTAGATTGGAGCCGGCCCGCAGTCCCAACCGGTTCCTGCCAGGCGACAGTGGTCGACCGGTCGGACGAACGGCTCTAACTTGACGCTTAGATGGAAATTCAATATGGCGCTGCGTTGCGGCTGACCCCTCCATAACTGTCGGGGCTCGGTTCGCGACGTCTCCTATGAAACTAACCACCACAAAACCAAAGTGCGCCCACGGGAGCGCGCTCCCCGCGCCATTCCGGAACGCCTCATGTTTCTTTCTATGGTTGAACATCGCATCGGCGAAGGTGGGTGCGCTGAGCAGAGCCACGAGTGTGAACGAGTGGTTGTAGTCGCGGCCGCACGGCCGCCTAAATCACAGGTTTCGGTTTATCGCATGCGGATTCCAGATTTTCTGAAGGGAGGGCGCAATGCTGCTGTGGGCGACTCATTTCGAGACGTCGCGGCCGTTGGAGTCGATGCCGCGGGTGCTGACGGTCGCCTCCGAGAGACGGAGCGATGCGTCATACCGCTGCGAGGGGCGGTTCAGAAGCCGCGACCAGCACTGCGTCTTCGAGTACTCATTGTCCGGGGGAGGGGTTTTCAGAGACGCCGCCGGAGAGCATCACGTGCCGCCCGGTTCGGGATTCCTGTGCGACGTGAGCGACCCGGAGACCGCCTATTACTATCCCGAGGACGGCAGGGGCCCGTGGGAGTTCGTGTTCCTCTCCTTCGGCGGACAGACCGCCTTGGCCATGGTCACGGAGCTTGTCCGGCGGCATGGCCCCATATTCCCCCTGCCGCGGAGCGGCGATACGATCCGGCGGATTCTCTCCTGGCGGAGATTCGACAAAACGACGAGGAGCGTGACCGCCTCGGAGGGAGCCGCGGTTGTCTTCGATCTGCTCACCGCGCTCGCTTCGGCGCATGAGGCCGGCCGCGAGTCGACCGCCACCGGCCTTCTTGTCGCAAAGGCCAGGGATTTCGTCCGCGCCAATCTCGCGCGGAGTTTCAGCGTCGGTGAGCTCGCCGACGCCCTCGGCGTGTCCCGCGAGCATCTCACCCGCGTCTTCCGTGAGGAGACGTCCGAGCCGCCTCACTCCTACATCATGCGGCAGAAGATACTGCTTGCCAGTCATTTACTGAAGGAGACGACCATGGGGTGCAAGGACGTCTGCGAACGGATCGGCGGCATGGTCCCCCAGCACTTCACCCGGATGTTCAAGCAGGCGACCGGCATGAATCCCTCGCAGTTCCGCCGCGACGGCGTTGCCCCGGCTTACGGTCTGGAGCCACCTGCGGGAGAACCGGCCAATCGTGAATAGTCCACAAGCGATCTGTCACTTTCAGCGTTGCCTCGCAAGAGTGGGGGAACAGTCGCCGCGGCGATTCTGCGCTGAGGTTTTGCGGAGAAACGGAGCGCGTCCGATCCGGTCATGCGATGACGGGCGGGACATCCTCTTCGCGCTTCGGTGCCATGTTGGCGATAGGTTCGAAGAAGTTGATCGTGTTGGAGTTGCGCTCGATGTTGAGCTGCAGGCAGGCGGGATGGTGGAAGATGTCGACGTCGCTGATGAAGCTGCCTGCGCCGAGTATCCGCGCCATCGTGTCGCTGAAGTCCACCAACGCGCTGAGGTAGAACGAGACCTGCGAGTCCTCGTCGTACTCCGCGTCCATGTAGTCGTGGTGGTGTTCGATCGCGCTGATGACCTGCTCGTTGATGTTCCAGCTTCTGGCCAGAAGCCGTCCCGTCTTCGCGTGGAGCTGCGGGAAGATCGCGCTGAAGCAGTCCTCGGTGATTTTGAAATCGAGCTCGGGGAATTCGAAGTTCTCCGATATCTCCTTGACGATGGCGATCTTGCCGATGTCGTGGAGGAGGCCGGCGAGGA